>CAYVJT010000055.1:4403-19424 GCA_964451855.1 uncultured Actinomycetota bacterium | reverse complement strand
GGCGGTTGTCGGCGTTCTCACGCACGGCACAGGTGTTGAGCAGGACGAGGTCGGCGTCCTGCTCCGAGGTGGCCCGGCGGTAGCCGAGGGTCTCGAGCATGCCAGCGGCACGACCCGAGTCGTGCTCGTTCATCTGACAGCCGAAGGTGCGGATGAAGTAGCGTCGGCCGACGTGTGGGACCGCGTCGGTCATGTCTGCACGCGCGTGTACTTGTCGCGTTCCTGGTGGTGCTCACGGTAGGCGCGGTCGCTGTTGGTGCCCCGACCGTTCGCGACGAAGATGACCGCGAGCGTCCCGATCAGGGCGGCCGAGACGCCGCCGCCCGGCGTGAAGACGAACAGCACGATCAAGGCAGCGAGGACCGCGTAGCCCAGCCAGGCCCGGACGACGGACCTACCGACGAACAGCGCAGCGGCGATGCACAGCCCCGGAACGCCGACCATCAGCCAGGTCTGCAGTACGTCCATCGAACACCCTCCGGTCGTCCCCCGAAGGCTACCGGTTCGCCCCCGCGAGATGCCCACGACCCGCTACTCCCCAGGTGGCTGGCACCACCTGACGGCCCGTCCCGGGTGGGCGCTGCAGCGCTCGGAGAGCCCGGTGTCGGCCGGCTCAGTGACCCGCGGTCCGCTCCGCATCGCGGGAGGCGAAGACGGCCTCGCGGGCGACCTTGCGGGCGAGGCCCTCCGGGTAGCCGCGTCGTGCGACGTACGCGGCGACACGGCGGAACGCGGTGTCGGTGGCAACCCCGGAGAGGCTCTCGGCCTTCTCCTTCGCCAGTGCGAACGCGGCAGCTTCGGGGTCCTCCGCTTCCGCGGAGGCGAGGAGCGCGTCGAGTAGGTCGTCGCCGAACCCTCGGGCGCGCAGGTCCCGACGGATCCGCGACGGCGCGTGCCCCTTGGCACGACGCTCCTCGACCAGTGCGGCGGCCATGGCGTCGTCGTCGACCAGACCTTCGCGACGGGCGCGCTCCAGGGTCTGGTCGACGACCGCAGCCGGCCAGCCCCGACCCTGGAGCTTGTCGCGCAGCCGCCCTTCGGACTGCGGCGCGGATGCGGTCGAACGTCGCACGTAGCCGACGGCCTCGGCGACGTCGTCCTCGAGACGCCGCGTCGACGGATCGGCCTGACTGGCGTCCTCGGCTTGCACGAGAGCTGCGTCGGCCGCGGCTTGATCCGCGAGCCGCTCGGCTTCGCGGGCTGAGACGTCGGGAGCTCCCGGCTGCTGCGGACCGCCCTCGCCACGCTCCTGGATGCCACCGCGCGCAGCGTCCGGCTCTTCGTCGGTCATCGCTGCAGGCGGTGCCTCCGGCGGCGCGGGATCGACACGGATCGGGTCCCGTTCGATCCCGCGCTCAGCGAGCCAGGCTTCGGCATCGCGCGGCACGGCTCAGGCCTCCCCGTCCGCGTCGTCCTCGGGGTCCTCCTCGAGGTCCTCTGCCGCGATCGGGTTGACGCCGAGCTTGTCCTTGATCTTCTTCTCGATCTCGGCGGCGACGTCGACGTTCTCCTTGAGGAAGTTGCGGGAGTTCTCCTTGCCCTGGCCGAGCTGCTCGCCGTCGTAGGTGTACCAAGCACCGGCCTTGCGGATGATCCCCTCGTCGACGCCGACGTCGATGAGCGAGCCCTCCTTGGAGATCCCCTCGCCGTACACGATGTCGAACTCGGCCTGACGGAAGGGCGGTGCAACCTTGTTCTTCACCACCTTGACGCGGACGCGGTTCCCGACCGCGTCGGCGCCGTCCTTCAGCGTCTCGATGCGCCGGACGTCCAACCGCACCGACGAGTAGAACTTCAACGCCCGCCCACCCGGGGTGGTCTCCGGCGAGTTGTGCACCACCACCCCGTCCGCCAGGTAGGTATGCGTGCCTTCCACCTCAAGGTCGAACCGGTGGGTGTGCCGTCCGTTCGGTGGCCCGGCGACGATGTTGGTGATGGGCATCGGTGTGGCGACCTCGCGTGGGTCGTCGAACTGCGGCTCGACCTTGAACCGTCCGCGGAAGCGCGGCAGGAGCTTGTAGTCCATCGACGGGTGGACGTACGGCGCCACCAACTCGTGCAGCTTGGCTGTCTCGGCGGTGGAGAACTGCAGGACCGACTTCCCGGCCCGCTCGATGAGCTTCGCTTCCATCCCCCAGGTGTCGGCCAAGTGGTCGCGGAGACGCTGACGCGATGTCGTCTCCATCGCCTCGACGCAGATCTCACTACGCCCGGACCCGCCGGCCGTACGCTCCTGGACCCCCTTGGAGCGCAGGGCGAACGTGCCGTCGTCCTGGTACCACACTGCGATCGCCAGCGGCGTGAGCGCCTTGAGGTAGTCCCAGTTCAGCACCTTCTTGCCTGCCAGGTAGACGGCGTCACGCACCCCAGCGAGTTCCACCAGTGGCTGCACGTCGTGGAAGACCGCACCCTTGTCGTTCGTCGAACGCGACACACCAAGGTTGCTGAACAACGACGCCTTGAAATCTGCGTACTCGGCCTGCTTGGCACCGTGGCCGATACGGAACCGTGCACCGTGGCCACTGCGCGTCGGTGACAGTGCCCCATCACCCATGAGCGACCCGAGGATCACCTGCCACTGCTGCTCGGAGAGCCGGTGGGTCACCCGCTGCAGGACGGTGTCACCGACCTGCAGCTCACCGGCGTGCGCCCATCCCTGCGGTGTGGAGATGAGGTGGTTGGCCGTGACGGAGAACTGCGAGCGACCGTTGCCACCGCCCCTGGCGACCGTGAACCGAAGGAACTCCTCCGTCGGCCCGTTGTCGAACCAGTTGACGACCTTGCGCGGAACGAACCGGTCGTTGGCGACGTCGTAGGACAGCACCTCCACGGGCAGCTTCTGGTTGACGATCTTGCCGATCTTGTCCTGACTACCGTCCGCGAGCGTGACCCGTGTGTTGTAGGAGAGACAGCCAAACATCACCCCTACCTTCTCGCGGAGCTGGTTGATGAACACCGCGCAGGTCTTGGAGCGGCTGATCGACCCCGACAGTTTCCGCAACGCCTGGCT
This sequence comes from uncultured Actinomycetota bacterium, assembly GCA_964451855.1. Classification (GTDB taxonomy): domain Bacteria; phylum Actinomycetota; class Nitriliruptoria; order Nitriliruptorales; family Nitriliruptoraceae; genus CSSed11-175R1. Next base: position 16,414 of record CAYVJT010000055.1, on the reverse strand, counting down.
CATCAGACGGGCCTGCAGGCCGACGTGGCTGTCGCCCATCTCGCCTTCGATCTCTGCCCGTGGCGTGAGGGCCGCGACCGAGTCGATCACGACGATGTCGACCGCGTTCGAGCGGATCAGCATGTCCGCGATCTCGAGCGCCTGCTCGCCGGTGTCTGGCTGGGAGACGAGCAGCTCGTTGATGTCGACGCCGAGCGCCTTGGCGTACATCGGATCGAGCGCGTGCTCGGCGTCGATGAAGGCCGCGATCCCGCCGGTCTTCTGCGCCTCGGCGATGACGTGCAACGCCACGGTCGTGTTGTGCGACAGCACGCCGTTCGCGAGGAAGCTGTGGGTATCGGGGACCATCACATCGAAGGTCGGGACCGGGCCCAACGCCTCGATCGCGACGACCCGTTCATAGGTCAGGGGCCGGGACGCGAGCTCGCGCAACTGCGTGACGAGAGGCGCGGCAGTTCGCGGTACGTGCTGCTCGTCGATCCACTCCAGAACACCGATGAGCCGTCGGGGAGTGCAGCGGAGCATCTCACCGTCGCCGACGAGGTCGGTCCGTCGCAGATCGTGGATCAGGCCGTCTAGCTGGCGATCCCCACCGAGGGCGTCACGCAGATCGACCAGGAGTTCCACGAGGTTCGGCAGGTGCTCCCCAGGGCACGCCAGCTCGCCGTTGACCGGCTCGGGCATCAGGCGGGCCACCTGTTCCTGGCGACGTGCGGAGCGGAACCCGATCTGCTGGAGGAACCGGGGCACACCGGCCGCCGGGATCGCAACCCGGTGGTACTCGCGGTCGAGTTCGTCATGGTGGCGCGTTCGCAGCGTCGCCGGGATGCCGAACGCGTAGAGCAGGTGCTGGACCTGCTCAGCAAGCGTGCGTGATGCGGACGTCAGGCAGACGCTCGGTCCTGACTCGATCCACCCGTCACCCTCGAACAACGCCGAGAGGAAGGCCCGCTGGATCTTCGGTCCGCCGGTGCGCACGACGTGCGGGATGGCCTTACCGGCGGACCCGACGTAGTCGAGCCCGTACTGCTCGGCGAGCCGGCGACGCACCGCCGTGTCGTAGACACGGTGGTCCTTGTCCTCGTAGGTGCGGACGCGGTCCGGCTCGATCCCCAGGACGTTCCCCAAGAGCTTGACGTACTCCTCCAAGACATCGGGATCGTGAGCGTTGGTGAACGTCACCGCATGACGGTTGCTCTCCCCGAGCGTTCCTTCCGCGACGAGGTAGCCGAGCAGGACGGCCTCGTCCTCGGAGAGGTCGCTGTTCCCGGTGGCGGTCTCCGCACCGAACAGTGCCGAAACCAGCACGTCCCCTTCCTGCAACTGGCCAACCTTGCGCCAGACGATCCGGCCCCGCTCGTTGAGTACACGGAGCGGGTGGTTGGCGGTGGCCTCAACGTGCCGTCCCGATTCCAGGGTGACGCGCCACGCAGGTCGCCGGTTGTTGTGCGTCACCGCGGCGAGACGCTCGAGCTCGTCCTCCTCGTTCACCAGACGGACGTCATGGTCGGTGACATCCGTGACACGAGAGGTGCAGGACGTGGTCTGCCCGACCCTGGCGAAGACCTCCGTGAGGGTCTCCAGGCCGTGGTCGGTCCAGACGTAGGTGTCGGCGGTGAGACACTTGCCCGAGGACTCGGGGCCGTAGATCTCCACGACGCGACCGCGAGGGAGCCCGCCGATACCGAGGGCGAGGTCCAGCGACAGTGCCCCCGAGGGGATCGCGGCGACCTTGACCGCCGCGGCGTCGCCGAGCCGCATCAGCGACCCCTTGCCGAACTGCTTCTCGATGTTGGCCAGTGCCAGGTCGAGGGACTTGTCGCGATCCACGGCGTCCTCCGGGTGGGTGCGATCCTGCTACGGATGGTGGGTCGTGTGGTGGGTCGTGTGGTGGGTCGTGTGGTGGGTCGGGCGGAGCGTCGGTGGCACCGTACGTCCTCGGTGTGACGTAGCGGCGAAGGAGCTCGCGCAACCTGTGGACGAGGACGCTATCCGAACGCGCGTTCGAACGCGAACACCTCACCCGTCTGCCGGCGCGGATCGTTCGACGAGACGCGGACAGGATCCGTCCGCGCTGGGGCGTAGGGTCGGGGCTCGGTCGAACCGGGCTATCCCCCGATCGACCGAGCCCAGCAGGACCGAGACCCAGGAAGGGGATCCCGATGCCCATCGCCCATCAGATCACGTTCGATGCCGCCGACCCGTACGCACAGGCGGCGTTCTGGGCAGCGGCCATGGACCTCGAGGTGGAGGACCACCACGACCTCGTCCTCCAGATGGTCGAGGCGGGCTACGCGACCGAGGACGACTACGAGGAGGTCGACGGCCGCTACCGCTGGCCCGATGCCGCCTGCCGCAGCGAGGACGGCCGCACCCGGCTGCTGTTCCAACGGGTGCCCGAGGCGAAGACCGTCAAGAACCGGGTCCACCTCGACCTGCACGTCGGCGCGGATCGCAGGGACGCCGAGGTGGCCCGGCTGATCGAGCTCGGTGCGACCCGGCTGTGGGAGGCCGACCAGGGGCCCGTGCACTGGGTCACCCTGGCCGACCCCGAAGGCAACGAGTTCTGCGTCGTGTGAGCGCGGTTGCCGACCCCGTGATGTGACCGGCACCAGAGCAGGCGGGTGGTCGGGGTGGAGCCAGCTTGACGGGCTGTGGACGCCGACGGCAGGCAGCACAGCCAGCCAGTAGGTTCCGGGCCGACGATCAGCGTTCGGAGCGCCATGTCCGTGTCCACGTCCGACCCGCCGGAGCCGTCCGAGGAGGACCACGCCCGAGCAGGGACCGCACCGCTCCTGCCGGTCCCGACCCGGTTCGTGTTCGTGGACACAGAGGCCACCGGTCTCGATCATCAGCGCCACGAGCTCACCGAGGTCGCGTGGATCGTCCGCTACGAGGACGGGCGTGAGGTCGAGCGGCGGTACTTCCCGGAGCACACGACCGACGGTGCGGACGACAAGGCGCTGGAGCTCACCCACTACGACGAGCGCATCGCCCCGCAGGACAAGACCCCCGCCAAGGTCTGGCTGACGAGGTTCCTCGAGGATGCTGACGGGGCCGTGCTCGTGGGTGCGGTGCCGGACTTCGACGCGCGCCACCTGGAACGGGTCTGCCGCAAGCTCGGACTCGAGCCGACCTGGGACCACCACCTGCTCGACGTCGAGACCCTCGCCCTGCCGTTCATCGCCCCCGGACCCGAGACGCCACGCAGCCTGGCCAAGACCTGCGACGCGCTCGGGGTCGCCCACGACCGCGATCAGGCACATGGCGCCCTGTACGACGCGAGGCAGGCCATGCGCGTGTTCGACGCGGTCTGGGAGCTCGTCGCCGAGCTGCGCCGCACCAGTGGCCCTCTACCGGCGCCGATCCCGCGCGACAACGGCGATAACGGCGACAACGGCAACGGGCAGGAGGCGCGCGCCGCCGAGGTCGCGGAGGACGTCACTGCCGAGAGGCAGGCCGCCGAACGCGGTGAGGAGGCGACCTCCGCTGCCGGTGGCGGCGAGGAGGTTCGCCCCGCTGAGTGACCGGGGTCGCGCGCGGCTACAGGGCGTCGCGGATCCTCGCCGCGGTGGCGTCGAGGTCCTCGCGTTCCGGCGGTGGCGGGTAGTCGACGGCGATCCGCATGGGATCGCCTGCGCAGCGCGCCACCACGTGGAGGTGGGCGTGGAAGACCTCCTGACCCGCCACCTCGCCGTCGGCGAGGAACAGGTTGACGCCTTCGGCGAGCCCCAGGTCACGCTGCGCCTGCGCGATGCGGCGGCCGAGGTGGAACATCTCGGCACCCTCCTCGTCCCCCACGTCAGCGAGTGCCGGAGCATGCCGCTTCGGGATCACCAGGGCGTGGCCCTCGCCGACGGGCCGGACGTCGAGGAAGGCGACGGCTCGTTCGGTTGTCGCCAGGATCGACGCGTCTGCGGTACCGGCCACGATGTGGCAGAAGATGCAGGTATCCATGGCCGCGGAGCCTACCGGCCAACGTCGCTCACCCAACGGGTTCACCGTCCGGCACCGGCCGTTCTCGCTGCGCCGTCGGTGTCGGTGTCCGTCGCCCCAGCGCCTTCGACCAGCCGCCGGCGCAGCAGGTCGATCGCGGCGCTGCCGAGGCGTGCGATGACCTGGCCGCGATCGCCGGGGATGCGGCGGCTGTGGACCTCGACGTGACCGTCGGGATGGGCGAGGGCCCAGAAGCAGGTCCCGACGGGCAGGTCACCCACCGTGCTCGGCCCCGCGACGCCGGTGACCCCGATCCCCCAGTCGGCCCCGGTACGCACCCGCGCGGCGGACGCCAGGGCCTCGGTCACCTCGGCGCTCACCTCGCCGTGCTGTGCGACCAGCTCGGCGCGGTCGCCGAGCAGCTCGCGCTTGGCCGGGAAGGTGTAGACGACCAAGCCGCCGACGAGGCTCGCGGAGGCGCCGGGTACCCGCGCGAGACGGGCGGAGATGTCGCCGCCGGTGGCTGACTCGGCGGTGGCCACGGTCTGCCCGGCTGCCTGCAGCCGCTGGAGGACCACGTCCTCGAGCCGGTCGTCGTCCACCCCGACCGCGGCAACCCCGATCCTCGCGACCACCTCGTCGACCAACGGTTGCGACGCGGCGCGGGCCGCCTCCGGGGATCCGGCTGACACCGTCAACCGGACCTGGATCTCCGACGAGCGGGCGAGGAAGGACAGGGTCGTGTCCTCACGGCCCTCCAGCAGGGGCTCGACCATGGCCGCGACGTCGGACTCGCCGACACCGATGACGTGGACGACGCGGGTCACCGTGGCACGTTGCCCGGCGAGTTGGCGGACCTCGTCCGCGACGTAGCGGGAGAACAGCTCCCGCAGCTCCCAAGGCACACCGGGCAGCGCGACGACCCGCGTCGCTGTCGGCTCGGGCATCGTCAGGCCGAAGCCCGGCGCGGTACCGACGGGCGGGTAGGCGGTCGCCCCCTGCGGGATGCGGGCCTGCTTGAGGTTCTGCGGGGCCATCCGCCGTCCGGCCGCGGCGAAGCGGCGCTCGATCCGCTCCTCGAGGTCCGCCCGCGCCTCCAGCGGGACGCCCGCGGTGGCGGCGACGGCTTCTCGGGTCAGATCGTCGACCGTCGGGCCGAGCCCGCCACCGACGATCACGAGGTGGACCCGTTCGGTGAGCCAGCGCAGCGCCGAGACGAACTCGTCGAGGTCGTCGCGCACCGCGACGTGGTGGAGTACCTCCACCCCCATCTCCCGGAGGCGCTGGCTGAGCCAGGTCGCGTTCGTGTCGGTCAGATCGCCGAGCAGGAGTTCGCTGCCCACGGAGAGCACCGCGGCACGCACCGGCTCATCCGGTTCGCGGATCACGATGCCATCGAGGATCCCGGACGTCACCTGCCACCTCCGAACACGGGGGCCACAGGCGTCACGCCTCGACCCCGTTGCGGGCCGCGCGGCTCAGTCGTCCCGCGCGGAAGGCGTACTCCAGCCCGGACCAGATCGTGAGCAGCACCGCCAGGTAGAGCAGGATGAGCGCGACCACCTCGGGCATGCCGGGCAGCAGGAACGCCGCGACCGCGACCACCTGCGAGGTGGTCTTGGCCTTGCCCCAGGCGGAGGCCGGCATGACCTGATCGATCCGCCGGACGAGGCCGACACGCAGCACCGTCACCGCGGCCTCGCGTGCCACGATCACGATCACGGCCCAGACCGGGAGGTCGCCGACGTAGGCCAGGCTCGCCAGCGACCCGATGATCAGCAGCTTGTCCGCGATCGGATCGGCGAGCTGCCCCCAGGTCGTCACGCCGTGCCACCGCCGGGCCACCCAGCCATCGATCGAGTCGGTCGCCGCCGCGAACAGGAAGATGCCGAAGGCCCACCACCGCGCGGCCTCGCCGTCCATGGTGAGCAGCAGCAGGATCACCGGGACCAGTGCGGCACGGAGGAAGGTCAACAGGTTCGGGACGTTGAACCAGTGCGGTTCCTCGTCCCGCAGGTCGTCGAGCGGGACGCTGGGCTCGGGGGTCACGTCCTCCAACGGCGCAGGCTCATGCCCGTCGGGCGCATCGTCGGGCCGTGGTTCCACGCGTGCATCCGTCGAGGTCGTCGGGGCGTGTTCGGGGTTCAGGGCGTCGGTCCCGCGGTCCGCGCATCCACCTCGGCGACCAGGTCGACACCGAGCGCGTCGACGACGGTCGCGGTGACGGTGCGCCCGACCGGCAGGTCCGCGGGGACCGAGCCTAGGCGTCCCGGCTCGTCGGCACCTCCAGCGACGACGAGGTGGATCTCACCGTCGGTGTCCGGAGCTTCGCGGTAGGAGCGACCGAGCGTGAGCTCGACGCCGTCCTCGACGGTGCGTTCCTGGACCGTGACCTCGAGCTCGCGACCGATGAACCCGCGGGCCGCCTCGTCCGCGACCTGCTCCTGGAGGTCGCCGACCCGGCGGAGCCGTTCGTTTGCGAGCTCCTCTGCGACCTGGCCCGGGAGGTCGTCGGAGGGGGTGCCGTCCTCGCGGCTGAAGGCGAAGAGCCCGACCCAGTCGAGCTGGTGCTCGGCCAGGAACGCCTCGAGCTGCTGGACGTCCGCGTCCGTCTCACCCGGGAAGCCGAGGATGAAGTTCGACCGGAGCACCGCCTGCGGGTCCAGGGAACGGATGTGGTGGATCAACTCGCCGAACCGCTCGTGGTCGCCGGACCGCGCCATGCGAGCGACGACCGGAGCGCTCACGTGCTGCAGCGAGAGATCGAAGTAGCTGGCGACCTTGGGTTCGATCGCGATGGCCTCCATCAGCTCCGAGGTCAGCTCCGCAGGTTGCAGGTACATCAGCCGGATCCGCTCGATCCCGTCGACCTGCGCGAGCTCGCGGAGCAAGGTGGGCTGGCTACCACGACCGCCGGGGAGGTCCTTGCCCCACGAGGTCGTGTTCTCGCTGACCAGGACGAGCTCGCGCGCACCGTTGTCGGCCAGCCACGCCGCCTCGGCCACGATCTCGTCGAGCGGACGTGACCGGAACCGGCCACGGAACGACGGGATCGCGCAGAAGGTGCAGACCCGATCGCACCCCGAGGCGATCTTCAGGTACGCCCAGGGGCGGCCGTCGTGAGCCCGGACGGGGAACCTCGGCCCCGACGCCGGGATGCGATCGAGGTCGTCCTGCGCCTCGGCGACCGCCGCGGACGTCGGAACGGGCGGCGTCGACGATGGTGGGCGGGAGGAGGTCACGTCGATGCCAGGGGGTGTCGCCTCCTCGGTTCCGGCCGGGGCGACCAGGACCGGCAGCGAGAGGCGGGTGGGGCCGATGTCCTCGGTCCTCGCCGTGGCCGTGGTCGGGCGGCTGCCCGGGTGCGGGGCGCTGACACCGATGATGCGCTCCTCGAGCCGGCCACCCATCACGTCGTCGACGATCGAGGGCAAGCGCCCGTAGCCGTCGAAGCCGACGATCGCATCAGCCTCGGGGATCGCGTCGGCCAGCTCCTGCGGGTAGCGCTGTGCCATGCAGCCGACGACGAGCACCGCCCGCGCGGTCCCCTCGTCCTTGAGCTGGCAGGCTTCCAGCACGGTGTCGATCGACTCCTGCTTCGCGGGAGCGATGAAGGTGCAGGTGTTGACGAGCACCACCTCCGCGGTCGCCGGATCCTCGACGACCGTCACCCCGTCCCGGTGGAAGAGCCCGGCGAGCTGGTCGCTGTCGACCTCGTTGCGACCGCAGCCGAGCGTGACGATCGCCACACGCGCTCCGTCGTCGTCGGGCGGAGCAGCCCGCGTCGTCGCAGGGGCATCGCGGTGGTGGGAGGACACGGACGGCTCCGTTGGACAGCGGCTGGACAGCGACATGCGAGGAGTGTGACGACCCGACGTCCACGGTCGAGGTCACCGTCGAGGACACCAAGGTAGGCGACGGATCAGACCTCCTCGACGCCATCCTCGGTGAACCGCAGCTCGACGACCTGGCCGGGGCCTCCTGCCGGGCCGAGGTCCTCGCCGTTGAAGTTGGTGCGGACGCCCGAGGCGTCACCGATGCGGACGATGACCTCGTCGCCCTCGAACTGCAGGGTCTCGCCCTCGGGAACCGTCTCCTCCAACAGCACGGCCCCATCGACGGTGACCCGCATCCAGGAACGCCGTTCGAGAGCGAAGATCACCTCGACACCCTCGATCTCCGGCTCCTCGACCTCCTCGGGTTCTGGCTCCTCCGCCGGTTCCTCGGGGCCCTCGTCCTCGGTCCGGCCCTCCGGTTGCTCACCCTCCTCGTCGGCGGGTCCCTCCTCGACGCCCGGCGCGGACGGCACCGGCGGGCTGTCGATGTCCTCGCCCGCCTGATCGGGCGCCGATCCCGGGCTGATCAGACCGAGGAAGAACAGCCCGGCGACGACGACCGCCGCGACCAGCACCCAGGCCGCCCACGCCGGCGGGGTCGTGCCCTTGGGACCGGGGGTCTTGACCGGGCGGACCATGCTCGTGGTCACGCTCCCGGTGTCGTCGCCGGCCTGGCGCTTGAACTCCTCGACCAGCGGGGCCGGGTCGAGTCCGAGCTCCAACGCGTAGCTCTTGAGGAAGCCCTTCGCGTAGACATCTCCCCCGAAGTCGTCGAAGTCATCGTTCTCGAGCGCCTGCAGCTGCCCGGTCCGCGCACGCACCGCTCGGGCCGCATCCTCGATGGAGCGGCCCTGCGCCTCCCGGGCTTCCCGGAGCGTGTCACCGATGCCCGTGCTCACGGCATCCTCGTCGTATCTGGCGCGGTCTGGTCCGGTCGAGGCCGATCGGCCCCGCCGTTCGATCGGCGTGGTGCTTGATCGGCGTGGTGCTCGCCACAGCGCCCGTGGCGATGTCCTCGCAGGTCAGCGATGCCATCGTAGGCCCAAAGACCTAGGACCGCAGGTCCGTGGCCACGTGACCGCGTCGGGAACGGGTCGCGGGACATGGATGCGGTACGTCGTCAGCGACGCAGCTAAGCTCCGCGCCATGATCACGCCCCGCAGATCCACCGTCGTCGTCAGCGCCGCCCTCGCGGCGCTGCTGCTCATGGTCGGACCGGCTCTGGCCACCGACGTCGACCTGACGGCTGCGCTGGACCTCGCCGTCGAGGAGCCGCCCGCGGACGAAGCGCCTGCGACCGGCGACGACGATCACCGGATCGGTCTCGTCGACACGCCGCGCGACCGCTTCGGCCTGCTCATGCTCGTCGTCCTGCTCGTCGGCGGAGGGGCGGCGTTGATCAACGCCCGGCGCCAGCTCAAGGGCGAGCGCGAACAGGCAACCGGCGAGTTCCGCTGGCGCTAGGCCGCGTCGCCTCGCTACAGCACGCCTCGTGAGCGCGCGTCGTCGAGCTCCTCGGGGCTCCACAGCACGTCGCGCGCCTTGGAGCCCTCGTTGGCGCCGACCACGCCGAGCTCCTCCAGTTCGTCCATCAGCCGCCCCGCGCGCGCGAACCCGACGCGCAGCTTGCGCTGCAGCATCGAGGTGGAGCCCAGCCCGCTGACGACCACCTGCTCGGCGGCCCGACGCAGCAGGGCCTCGTCCGAGCCGTCGTCGGCGCGGGACGCATCCGCCTGATCGGCGGCGGCCCCCTCCTTGATGACCTCCTCGAACTCGGCCTCCCGCTGTGCCTTGCAGAAGCCGACGACGGCGGTGATCTCGCGTTCGGTGATCCAGCAGCCCTGCAGGCGCTGGGGCTTGCCCTGGCTCGCCGGCTGGAAGAGCATGTCGCCCTTGCCGACGAGCTTCTCGGCGCCGTTCGCGTCCAGGATCGTCCGGGAGTCGGTCTGTGACGCGACGGCCAGGGCGAGCCGGGACGGGATGTTCGCCTTGATGAGCCCGGTGATCACGTCCACCGACGGGCGCTGCGTGGCGATGATCATGTGGATGCCGACGGCCCGGGCCATCTGGGCGATCCGGCAGATCGCATCCTCGACGTCACGCGGTGCGACCAGCATCAGGTCGGCCAGCTCGTCGATCACGACCAGGATGTAGGGCAGGGGCTTGGCGGCGATCTCCGTCGGGTGCTCCTCGCCGTCCTCACCGACCTCCATCGGACCGGGGCGCGCCGGGACCTCGCCCGCGGCGACCGCCTGGTTGTACCCGTCGATGTTGCGGTAGCCGAGCTGTGCCAGCAGTTCGTAGCGCTGCTCCATCTCCTTGACGCACCACTGCACGGCGTCGGTCGCGCGGCGAGCGTCGGTCACCACGGGCGAGAGCAGGTGCGGTGCCCCCTGGTAGGCGTTGAGTTCGACCCGCTTGGGGTCGATCAGGATCATGCGGACCTGGTCCGGCCGGGCACGCATGATGACCGACGAGATCATCCCGTTCAGCGTCACGGACTTGCCCGACCCGGTCGCGCCGGACACCAGCAGGTGCGGCATCTCCGTGAGGTTGACCATCGACGGCGCGCCCGCGATGTCCACGCCCATGGCGACCCGCAGCGGATGGCTGTCGCGCTGCGCCTCGTCCGACCGGAGGACGTCGCCGACGGTGATCAGGTCCCGCTGACGGTTGGGCACCTCGATCCCGATCGCCGACTTGCCCGGGATCGGCGCCACGATCCGCACGTCAGGCGCAGCGAGCGCGTAGGCGATGTCGTCGCCCATGTTGGCGACCTTCTTGACCTGCACACCCGGTCCGAGCTCGATCTCGAACCGGGTCACGGTCGGCCCTCGCGACCACCGTGCGACGGTGGCGTCGATGCCGAACTGGTGGAAGGTGTCCTGCAGCGCGGCCGTCTGTGCGTCGATCGTGCGGGAGACCTCGCGCCCCTGCAGCTTGCCCGCGGCGAGCAGGTCGGTCGGCGGAAGCTCGTAGTCGTCCCAGGAACGGACCGGGACCACCTTCCGCGCCTTGCGCTTGCCGCCCGCAGGTCCGTCTCCCACACCCGTCGGTGGGGCCGGCACGCCTGCGGCAGCCGCGTCCGCGGTCATGGGCTGGCCGGGGCCCCCGGCAGCGTCGGCGGGCGGCTCGTCGGGAGACGGGACCTCGTCGAAGGTCGGCTGCTTCGCCGCCTTGTTCGCCAGGGTCGCCCGGATCGGGGTCCCGCTGACCACATCGGTGGGCTCGTCCTCGCGTGTGGGCGCCGTGCCTCGGGCTCGGCTGGCCGCCGCCAGGTCGTCGTCCACGGCGATCGTGTCGTCGGCCGATGGCCTGAACATCCGCTTCACGGCCTCGATCACGGCTGAGAAGGGCGTGCGGGTCACGATGAGCAACCCGACGACGATGACCGCGACGAGGACGGCCGACGCGCCCCACACCGACAGCGCCCACCGCAGCGGGGTGGCGATCACCAAGCCGACCAGGCCACCCGCCATCCACAGCTCGCGCACGCCGTCGCCGAGCTGCGGCGAGCCGGCGAGCAGGTGGACCGCACCGAGCAACCCGAGCAGCACCAGGATCGAGCCCACGATGATCCGGCCGATCTCCGGGCTCGGGCGTCCGACCACGATCAGCAGCCCGAGCCACGCGAGCAGCACCGGGACCGCGTACCCCACCAGGCCGAGCAGCCCGAGCGCGACCGCCTGGAGGAACTCGCCGACCGGCCCGGCGGCGTCGGCGTAGGTCCCCAGCCCGAACAGCACCCCGAGCAGGATCAGCGCGATCCCGCCGACGTCCTGGCCCTGCGCACGCAGGTGCTGACCGAAGAAGCCACCGAGGCGACCGACCGGCCCGCGACGACGCCCGCGGCCACCCGCAGCTGCGGACCCGTTCCCGCCACCGGATCCCCGTCCTGCCCCGGAGCCTCGGCCCCCTCCGCCCTTCGCCCCGCCTCCGGAGGTCGAGCCGGAGGTGCGCTTGGCCGTCTTCGACGTGCCCGCGGTGCTCTTCTTCGCCGCCTTCTTCGCGGGCGGACGCTGACCCGAACCGCCGCTCCCCGAACCACCGTTGCCCGAACCACCAGAGCCCGCGCGACCACCACGGGTCGCAGCAGGGGACTTCCTGGTCGCCACGGTGCAGGGCCTTCGTCCGACGGTCGCCCACAGCGTAACGCGGGGTGACAGCGGTGGAACTACACCTCGAGCCGTCCGCGGGTCGGTCACCGGCCGTGACCCCCGCCTCCCGACCGTGACACGC
>CAYVJT010000055.1:0-4303 GCA_964451855.1 uncultured Actinomycetota bacterium | reverse complement strand
CGCACCCATCACCCCGACCGGTGGCTACAGGTCCTGGACGACTACAGGTCCTGCACGACCGGGAGGATGAAGGGGCGTCGCCCGGTCTCGGACCGCCAGAAGCGCCCGAGCGCCTGCACGACCCGCCGCTGCACGGCCTGGACGTCGGTGAAGGTCTCCCGCGACACGCCGTCGAGCTCGAGGTCGACGGCCTTGCGGGCTGCCTCCAGGATGTCCTCGGCCTCCTGCTCGAAGACCACGCCCTTCTGCGTCACGATCGTCTCGCCGACCTGGGCACGCTCGTGGGTGTTGATCGTGACGAAGCACACGCAGATGCCGTCCTCGCCGATCCTCCGCCGGTCGCGCAGCAGCGCCGGACCCACATCATCGAGCAGCCCGTCGATGTAGACGTGGCTGGTGGGCACGTCCTCGCCGAACCGGACGTGTCCGTCCTCGAGGAGCACCGTGTTGCCGTCCTCGCAGATCAGCACGTGCTCGTCGAGGCAGCCGGTGAGCGTGGCGATCTCCGCGTGGGCGCGCAGGTGACGGTGCTCGCCGTGGACCGGGATCACGTACTCCGGCTCGAGGATGTTGTGGAACAGCGTCAGGTCGTCCCGGCTCGCGTGCCCGGAGACGTGGACGGGCGCGACCCCCTTGTGCACCACCGTGCAACCTCGTCGCGACAGGTTGTTGATCGAGCGGAACACGGCCTGCTCGTTGCCCGGGATGAGGCTCGACGCGAGGATGATCAGGTCACCCTCCCCCACCTCCAGCGAGCGGTGATCACCAGCGGCCATCAGCGATAGCGCGCTGAACGGCTCGCCCTGCGAGCCGGTGGAGACCACGATCAGCTCGCTGCGGTCGTACCGGTCGACGTCCTTGGGGTCGACCGCCAGGTCGGCGTCGAAGTCGAGGTAGCCGAGCTCCCCCGCGATCGCCATGTTGCGCACCATCGATCGTCCGACGAAGACCGGGCGGCGTCCGACGGCGATGGCTGCGTCCAGGACCTGCTGGATCCGGTGCACGTGGGACGCGAAGGACGCGACGACGATCAGCCCCCTCGCGTCGGTGACGAGTTGGCGGATGCTGTCACCGACGGTGCGTTCCGGCGGGACGTGCCCGGGGGAGTCGGCACCGGTCGAGTCGGCGAGCAGCAGGTCGATGCCCTCATCGCCGAGCCGCGCGAAGTGGGCGAGGTCCGTCGGCCGGCCGTCGATCGGGCTCTGGTCGAGCTTGAAGTCGCCGGTGTGCACGATCATCCCGTGCGGCGTACGCAGTGCGTAGGCCACGCCATCGGGGATCGAGTGGCTGACCTGGACCGCCTCGAAGGCGAAGGGGTCGTCGTCCACCACGTCGCCGGGCTCCACCTCGATGAGCTCCGGTTGGGGCAGGTCCGGCCACTCCTCGAGGATCGCCTCGACGAAGGCCAGGGTCAGCCGCGTGCCGTAGACAGGCAGGGATCGGTCGAGGTCGCGGAGCAGGTAGGGCAGGGCGCCGATGTGGTCGAGGTGGCCGTGGGTCAGCAGGACACACTGGATGTCGTCACCACGCTCGACCAGCCACGACCAGTCGGGGAGGATGAGATCCACACCGAGGTGCTCGGCATCGGGGAAGAGCACCCCGACGTCGACGACCGCGATGCGCCCGTCCACCTCGACGGTCGCCATGTTGCGCCCGATCTCGCCCAGACCTCCGAGGAAGCTGATCTGCACCGGTGGGACGTCGCCTTCGGACGCGGAGGTCCGCGTGCGAGCCATCATCGGGAAGCCTCGATCGGTTCGAGTGCGGACAGGACGTCCGACACGGTGTCGGGGAGCGCATCCATGATCGGGGGGCGCACCGGCCCCGCGGGCAGTCCCAGGGCGTTCAACGCCCCCTTGAGCGGGGCGGGTGAGGTCTCCTGGAACAGGCTGCGGTGCAACCGCATGCACCGCACGTGGAGGTCCTGGGCCCGCACGAGGTCGTGGGGCAGCGCGTCGATCATCGCGGCGATCTCCGGTCCGACGAGGTGCGCGCTCACCGACACGACCCCCACCGCGCCGATCGCCAGCAACGGCAGGTTCATCTCGTCCGAGCCCGACCACAGCACGAAGCCACCGTGGGTCCCACGCGTCGCCGCGAGGATGTCGCCCGCCTTGCCGATGTTGCCGGTCGCGTCCTTGACCCCGACGATGTTGGGGATGGCGGCGAGCTGGACGTAGGTCGGGACCTCGATCGTGCAGCCGGTGCGAGACGGCACGTCGTAGAGCACGACCGGGAGCGAGGTCGACTCCGCAACCGTCCGGTAGTAGTGGACCAGCATGCGCTGGCTCGGCCGGTTGTAGTAGGGGGTGACGACAAGGACCGCGTCCGCGCCCTCCTCCTCGGCGCGTTCGGTGGCCGCCAGCGTCTTCGTCAGGTCGTTCGAGCCCGTACCGACGATCACGGTGCCACGATCGCCGATGGAGTTGCGCACGGCGCGGTACAGCTCCCAGGTCTCCTCGAAGTGCACGGTCGGGGACTCACCGGTCGTGCCGTTGATCAGGATGGTGTCCGTGCCGTTGTTCACCAGGTGATCGGCGAGCTTGGCCCCACCCTCGACGTCGAGGCTGCCGTCCTGCTTGAAGGGCGAGACCATCGCGGTCACAGCACGACCGACCCCCGGGGGTGGCACGTTCCACGTCGCTTCGTTCATCATCGTTGCACCACATGTCGGGGGGAGCGGTCGACACCTATCCTAACGGTGCATCGCTGTCGTGCCTTCGACAGACCCGGTCCACCTGCCCCTGCCCTTTGCCCCCTCCCCCTGCCCTTCGCCCCTCCCCCTGCCCTTCGCCCCTCCCCTGGAGCCGTCCGTGATCTGGCACATCGTCACCTTCGACATGTCCGCCCTCGAGGAGTCGACACGGGCCGAGGTCGAGCAACAACTGGCCGGTCTCGACGAGCTCGACGAGGTGGCATGGCTGGCCGTCGCCCGCGACATCGATACCCCCGGGACCACGGGTCTGCTGACGTTGTTCGCCAGCTACGACGACCTCGAGGCCTACCGGGTCCACCCCGAGCACGTCCCCGTCGTCCAACGGATCCGCGACCTCGGCGTCCCCGTCTCGCGCCTCGACGTCGAGGCAGGGGTCCCACCCGCGGACCTGCCGACGCCGTGAGCCCCCTGCTCGCCCACGCGGGTCCGGGATCGACCTGGCAGGCCGCGGTCGTCGTGGCGTCGGTGGCCCTGGCGGTGTGCGTGATCCTGGCAGCGTCGGGACGCCTGCCGATGCGCGAGCCGAGCGACCTGCTGGTGCCGTTGGCGGGTTCGGCCATCGTGGCCTCGCTCGGGCCCCTCGGCCACACCTGGATCTCCGACGGGATCGGCTGGGCGATCCCGCTCGGCGCCGTGTCGCTGCTCGCCCTGCTGCTCGCGGCGCTGACCCCGCTGGAGCTCACCTTGGCCGCACCCCTCACCCTGGGCGCCGTGGCGTTGGCCGGCGTGAGCGTCGTCATGCTCTACCAGCCACTGACGGTCGCGTTGCATCCCCCACCGGACATGCTGCCGCTACGCGACGACAGCGAGGTATCGATCGTCGCCCCGGACGACGGCGAGACCGTCCCCGTCGGCGACCTGCAGGTCACGATCGTGGTCAGCGGAGGCAGCATCGGCCCCGTCAGCTCCGAACTCGAGGAGCTCACCCTCGACCCCGAGGAGGCCGGCTCGCTGGCGGTGTACCTCGACGGCGACCGTGTGCCGGTGGCCTGGGACGGCTGCACCGTGGCCGAGCCGTGCACCCAGGTCGACGTCGAGGTGCCGGTCAGCGCCGGAGAACACCAGCTCGCGGTCGAGTTCGTCCGGGGCGACGGCACCCCCTTCGCCCCGACGGTGATCGACCGCATCACCCTCACCGCCGAGTGACGGGGCCGGGCCGGACCGCCCACGGTCGGTGCTCAGGCGCGGCCTCGGACCAGCACGAAGGTGTACGCCCCCGCGAGCACGATCCCCACCCCGATCGCGTCCAGCCCGCCGCTGCCGAAGGGCACCAGCGGCAGGTCGGCGAGTTGGCTGAGGCCGGCAACCGGGAGCCACGGCGCGACACCGATCAGCAAGATCCCCAGCGCCACCGCCGCCAGGAGCCGGTCGCGTGCGCCGGCCAGCAGGCCGAACGCGCTCAACGCACCGGTCCCGACGTAGCAGGCGACCACCCACCAGAAGCTCGTCCCGGCGGGATCGGCCGTGTGGCTCGCACGCAGCGTCGCAGCCAGGTCCAGGAGCAGGATCGGCGCGACGCCCAACCCGATACCGAGCAGCACCGATCGGACGCGCTCGTTCACTTCGGCACCTCCGCGGAAGCGCGCT
>CAYVJT010000054.1:13566-19619 GCA_964451855.1 uncultured Actinomycetota bacterium | reverse complement strand
CGATGGAAGCCTGGGGTCGATTCCGCAAGCACAAGCCCGCGATGCTGGGCTTGGGCATCCTCGTGCTGTACTCGTTGCTGGCGATCTTCGCGCCGTGGGTGACCCCACACGATCCGGTACAGCAGGCGCTGATCCAGTCCCTCGAGACCCCCAGTGCGGAGTTCTGGCTCGGTACCGATCACCTCGGCCGCGATGTGCTCACCCGGATCCTCTACGGGACGCGGATCTCGCTGTTCATCGGGATCGCTGCGGTCGCGGTCGGTATGGCGGTCGGCATCCCGTTGGGTGTCGTCTCCGGCTACTACGGCCGTGCCACCGACATGGTGATCCAGCGTGTGGCGGACATCATGTTCTCCTTCCCGAGCATCCTGCTGGCCCTCGCGCTCGTCGCGGTGCTGGGTGTTGGCTTGAACAACGTGATCATCGCGGTCGGGGTCGCGATCGTGCCGATCTTCATCCGGTTGGTCCGCGGGCAGGTGCTCGCGGTCCGCGAGGAGGCCTACGTCGATGCTGCCCGGGCGATCGGCGCCAGCGATCTGCGCATCCTGACGCGGCACGTCCTGGCCAACTCGTGGGCGCCGATCATCGTCCAGGCCACGATCTCGATCGGGATCACGATCCTGGTCGCTGCCGGCCTCGGCTTCCTCGGGTTGGGGGTGCCGTCGCCGACGCCCGAGTGGGGTGCGATGCTGGGTGAGGGGCGCAACTACATCTACAGCCACCCGCACATGTCGACGTTCCCGGGCCTGGCCATCTTCCTCGCGGTCATCGCCTTCAACCTGATGGGCGACGGTCTGCGCGACGCCCTCGACCCGCGCCTGCGTGCGCTGGAGGCCTGAACGTGAGCGTCACCGAACCGCTGCTCGAGGTCGACGGGCTCAGCGTGGAGTTCGACACCCCCGAGGGGGTGGTCAAGGCCGTGCGCGACGTCAGCTGGAACCTGATGCCGGGGGAGACCCTCGGGATCGTCGGGGAGTCGGGTTCGGGCAAGTCCGTCAGCGTCATGTCGCTGATGAAGCTGATCCCGACACCTCCGGGTCGCATCGCGGCGGGTGAGGTCCGCTTCCGTGACCGGGATCTGCTGAAGCTGTCGCGGTTCCAGCTCCGCCGGCTGCGCGGCAAGGACATCTCGATGGTCTTCCAGGACCCGATGAGCTCGCTCAACCCGGTGCAGACCGTCGGACGCCAGATCGCCGAAGCGATGAGCGTCCACGACGCCAAGCTCAACGACCGTGACGCACGCAAGCGCGCGATCGAGCTGCTGGAGGTCGTGGGTGTCCCGCAGCCCGATGTGCGTTTCAAGCAGTACCCGCACCAGTTCTCGGGTGGTATGCGTCAGCGGGCGATGATCGCGATGGCGATCGCGAACCAGCCACCCGTGCTGATCGCCGACGAGCCCACGACCGCCTTGGACGTGACGATCCAGGCGCAGGTCATGGAGGTGCTGAAGGACGCGCAGAAGGAGGCCGGCGCCGCCATGGTGCTGATCACCCACGATCTGGGGCTCATCGCCGAGATGGCCGACCGCGTCGTCGTGATGTACGGCGGTCGCGTGGTCGAGGTCGGCGACGTGCGGACCGTCTTCCACCAGCCGCGGCATCCGTACACCTTCGGCCTGATGGCCAGCCTGCCTCGTCTCGACACGCAGACCGAGTCCCTGCCCACCATCCCTGGGCAGCCGCCGAGCCTGATCACCCCACCGAGCGGGTGCGCGTTCCATCCTCGGTGCCGGCTCAAGCGGGATCGGGCCGACTGCGAGGAGCACGTCCCACCGCTGCACAAGGTGTCCGGGGAACACTTCAGCGCCTGTCACCACATCGACGAGATGGAGCAGCTCATCGCGGAGGTGTCGGCCGAGGTGGGGACCGACCTGACACGAGGTGACACGTGAACGGTGTTGGGACGGCGGAGGCCGTCGCGAACGCGCGGCTGCAGCGCGGGGACGAGATCCTCCGTGTCGAGGATCTCAAGACGCACTTCCCGATCCGGTCGGGGCTGTTGCGTCGCCAGGTGGGCACGGTCCAGGCGGTCGACGGCGTGAGCTTCTCGCTGGCTGCCGGCGAGACCCTCGGGCTCGTCGGCGAGTCGGGTTGTGGCAAGTCGACCATCGCTCGCACCGTCATGCGCCTGACCGACCCGACCGACGGACGGATCATCTTCAAGGGTGAGGACATCACCGGCTACTCGCGCGCCGAGATGCGCCCGGTCCGTCAGCAGATGCAGATCATCTTCCAGGACCCGTACTCGTCGCTGAACCCACGGATGAGCGTCGAGGACATCGTGGGCGAGCCGTTGCGCGTGCACGGCATGTGGCGCGAGCAGGGCCATGCACGGGTCGCCGAACTCCTGGACATCGTCGGGCTCTCACCCGAACACGGCAAGCGCTATCCCCACGAGTTCTCCGGCGGCCAGCGCCAACGCATCGGGGTCGCCCGTGCGCTGGCGCTCAACCCGCAGCTGATCATCCTGGACGAGCCGGTGTCCGCGCTCGACGTCTCGATCCAGGCGCAGATCGTCAACCTGCTGAAGCGCCTGCAGGACGAGTTCGACCTCGCCTACCTGTTCATCGCGCACGACCTGTCGGTCGTGCGCCACATCTCGGACCGGGTCGCGGTGATGTACCTGGGCAAGATCGCGGAGACCGGCGACCACCACGACACCTACGAGTCGCCGACCCACCCCTACACCCAGGCGCTGCTGTCGGCCGTCCCGCTGCCCGACCCGGACGCACGGGGTCTGCGTCAGCGCATCGTGCTGGAGGGGGACGTCCCGAGCCCGTCGAACCCGCCGAGCGGCTGTCGCTTCCGGACGCGCTGCTGGAAGGCGGAGGATCTCTGTGCGCGGGAGGAACCCGAACTCATCGACCGGTTCGGCCACGGTCACCCGAGCGCGTGCCACTTCGCCGAGGAGCAACCGCAGAGCATCGGTGCAGACGGAGCGAGGTGACGGTCCGCGACCCTGCGGACACGTCGGTAGCCTCGCTGGCATGAGACTGCGCACCGTCACCCTTGCGATCGTGTCGCTCCTCGTGCTCCTGCTGGTCGCCTGCGCGCCGGACGAGGAGCCTCCCGCCGAGCCGGAAGCCCCGGCAGCGGTGGAGGAGCCGGCTCCCGAGCCCGCGGACGAGCCTCCGCCCGAGGATCCGGAGGAGCCGGAGGAGCAACCACCGGCCGAGGAACCGGAGCCGGCCCCCGACCCGGACCTCGCCGTCGAGGTGACGCTCACCGAGGTCGCGCAGATGGACTCGCCGGTCGCGGGCACGGTCGGTCCGGACGGCACCCTCTACCTCGCCGAGCGGGCGGGCACCGTCCACCCGCTCACCGACGACGGCCTCGGGGACCCCGTGATCGACGTCTCGGACCGCACGACCACCGACGGGGAGCGGGGACTGCTCGGCATCGCGGTGTCGGCGGACGGGGCCGAGTTCTACGCCTCGTACACCGACGCGTCGGGCGACAGCGTGCTCGCCGCCTACCCGATCGAGGAGGGGACGATCGACGGGGCCAACGAGCGCACGGTGATGACCGTCGAGCAGCCCTTCGCGAACCACAACGGCGGGGACGTGCAGATCGGCCCGGACGGGATGGTGTACTGGGGCCTCGGTGACGGCGGCGGAGGTGGCGACCCGCTGGAGGCCGGTCAGGACCTGACCACACCCCTCGGCGCGATGCTCCGGATCGATCCGCAGGGTGGCGATCCCTACGCCGTGCCGTCGGACAACCCCTTCGTCGACGAGGAGGGGGCGGTTCCCGAGATCTGGGCCTACGGGCTGCGCAACCCCTGGCGGTTCTCCTTCGACCGCGCAACGGGTGAGCTCTACATCGCCGACGTCGGGCAGAGCGACCGTGAGGAGGTCAACGTCGTCGACGGCGATCTCGCCGGAGCGAACTACGGCTGGAACCTCATGGAGGGCACGATGGAGTTCGCCGGGTCTGAACCCGACGATCACGTGCCTCCGGTGTTCGAGTACGACACCGGCGCCCGCTGCGCGATCACCGGCGGGTTCGTCTACCGCGGCGAGGCGATCCCCGAGCTCGTCGGCGCCTACCTGTACAGCGACTACTGCGACGGCGACGTCCGGGCGATCGTGGTCCAGGACGGTGAGCTGGTCGACGAGGGCAACCTCGGCGTCAACGGGGGCCAGGTCGTCTCGTTCGTCCAGGATGCGGACGGCGAGCTGTACACGCTCGACCTCGGTGGTCGCGTGCTGCGGATCGACCCGGCCTGATGCCCCGCGTCGCGCGGGGTCTGGACGGCTGCCCGGAGGGGTGGGTGGTCGTCACCCTCGTCGACGGCGCCGTCGGAGACGTCGAGGTGGTGGGGGAGCTGGCCAGGGTGCCGGAGGACCGCGCGGTGGTCGGCGTCGACATGCCCATCGGTCTGGTCGATGAGCCGATCCGTGATGCCGACGCGACGGCCCGCCGCATGCTCCGTGGGCGTGGCAGCAGCATCTTCAACACGCCGCCTCGCGCCGTGATCGACGCCTTCGTCGCCGGTGAGGTTGGCGACCACGCGTCGGCCTCGGCGCTGGCCCGGGCCACGACCGGCAAGGGGATCAGCCAGCAGGCGTGGGCGCTCGTGCCGAAGATCGCCGAGCTGGACCTCGCGGTCGGCACGGGACACACCCTGTACGAGGTGCATCCGGAGGTCGCCTTCGCCGAGGTGGTCGGTGAGCCGCTCCCGCGGAAGCGCAGCTGGGCCGGTGTCGTGATGCGCCTCCGTGTCCTGGAGCGGCTGGGACTCGAGCTCCCGACCCGGTTCGTCGGTGACGGCTGCGCTGCCGACGACGTGCTCGACGCGGCCATCTGCGCGTGGGTCGCGGACGGCGTGGCGCTGGGCGAAGCACCGGTGAGCTACCCGGATCCGCCGACGCAGGCCGACCCGCGCCACCCGGGGCGCGACCTGGTGATCTGCGCACGTGCCGCTCCCCGGGGCGGGGTGCCGTCGTAGGCTCGTCGTCGCGTCGCAGCGTGGCGGCCCTCAACGACCAACGGAGCACCCATGGAACGTCGCACCCTCGGGCCGAGCGGGCTGATCGTGTCCGCCTACGCGCTCGGAGCCATGACCTTCGGGAACGAGACGGACGAGGACGAGGCGTACGCGATGCTCGACGCCTTCGTCGAGGCCGGTGGTCTCGTGATCGACGTCGCGGACGTCTACGTGGCCGGTGCCAGCGAGCGGATCGTGGGGCGGTGGCTGGCCGACCGCGGCCTGCGTGACGAGGTGGTGCTCGCCACCAAGGCGCGCTTCCCCGTCGGTGACGAGGCGGGACCGAACGCGCAGGGGCTGTCGCGTACCCACCTCACGCGGGCGATCGACGCCAGCCTCGAGCGGCTCGGCGTGGAGCACGTCGACCTCTACCAGGTCCACGCCTGGGATCCCCTGACCCCCGTGGAGGAGTGGCTCACCGCGCTGGACGACCTGGTCCGAGCCGGCAAGGTCGGCCACGTCGGGGTGTCCAACCTCACCGGGTGGCAGCTCCAACGCGCGGCGCTCACGGCCCGGCACCTCGGGTTGGCGCCGATCGTGAGCCTGCAGCCGCAGTACAACCTGCTCGCCCGCGAGATCGAGTGGGAGCTCGTCCCCGCGTGCGAGGCCGAGGGGATCGGGATGCTGCCCTGGTCGCCGCTCGGTGGCGGGTGGCTGACCGGCAAGTACCGGCGTGACGAGCGCCCCACCGGGGCCACGCGCCTCGGCGAGGATCCCCAGCGCGGGGTGGAGGCCTACGACAAGCGCAACACGGAGCGGACCCACCGGATCCTCGACGTTGTCCGCGAGGTGGCCGACGCGCACGGGGCGACGCCCAGCCAGGTCTCGCTGGCATGGGTCACCGCGCAGCCGCAGGTCGACTCGACGATCCTGGGTGCACGCACCCTCGAGCAACTGGAGGACAACCTCGGCGCTGCCGAGCTCTCGCTCACCTTCGACGAGCTGCAGGTGCTCGACGAGCTGAGCGCGCCCGAGACCCCCGACTACCCCTACGGCATGATCGACAAGGCCATCGCGCGCCGGCTCGAGCTCCTGGGGTGAGCAGGTGGGGGTGAGCAGGTGGG
>CAYVJT010000054.1:0-13466 GCA_964451855.1 uncultured Actinomycetota bacterium | reverse complement strand
GCGGCGCCGGGGGCCAGTACGCTCGGTGGTCGCGGGCCGGTAGCTCAGCTGGTCAGAGCAGCGGACTCATAATCCGTACGGCGCGGGTTCGAGCCCCGCCCGGCCCACCGCAGGAAGCCGCAGGCCTCTGGGGCACACGATGGGCACATGCTCCCTGCGATCGGATGGGGCAGACCGGTCGAGATCCCTGGAACGGGTCGACCCGCTGCGCGGAGCTTCTACGCGCTCAAGCTGGTTCGAGCTCACGCGTCGATACCGAGGTCTTGCGGAAGCTGGAGGACGGCCCGTCTGGGCCGACGACGGCTCCGCCTACGACGGTGAGGGCATCTTGGACTGCCCGAGTCGCCTGGGACAGTGCCGTGTCGAGATCGGCTGCGGCCACGATCAAGCGGACGTGGAGGTCCCTGCTTGCGAGTGAGCCGTCAGCATCGACTTCGTCGACGTAGTCCAACTCGAAGAACGCATCGATCAGTTCCTCGATGACTTCGGTGGTGTACTCCACCGAGGATTGGGCGTGCAGTGTGACCTCCGTGACGAACCTCACGATGGCCCTCCCCAGCACGGACGGTTGCTCAGCCAGCTGCCTCGGCCTCTCGTAGCACAGCGTCGAGATGTTTGTCCGGGTGTCTTTGGCGCGCCAAAGGTGTCCACTCCCCAGTGTATGGCCGTTGCGACCGTTGGGACGTGTCGCTCGATGCCCGCCGATAGGCTAGTTCTGAGCCATGGCCGGTGCCGACATCCGAACCCGCCTGCTCGCCTGTTTTCCCGGTGTCACCACATCCGCACGCTGCCCGAGAGGGGTCATGATCCGACGGTTCCGTTTCGCCTTCGATCGGCGGTTCCGTCTGCCGCTCGCTGCCATCGGGGTGCGCCCCGCCACCTGCGAGGTGACGGTGACCGAGGAGCTGTTCGACGCCCGGTACGGGCCGTTCCGCCTGCAGACGCCGCTGAGCAACGTCCGCTCGGCCAGCATCACCGGTCCCTACCTCGCGGTCAAGGCGATCGGTCCACGCGGCTCGATGGTCGACCGTGGTGCGACCTTCGGCACGAACACCGAGCGTGGGGTCTGCGTCACCTTCCACGAGCCGGTGGGTGCCCTCCTGGGACGTGACCGGTTCCGCCACCCGGGCCTGACGGTCACCGTGGAGGATCCTGAAGGGCTGATCGACGCCCTGGGGCTGGCGTCGTCACCGGCCTGATGACGCGCGGGAGCCTCGAGGTCGCTGCCACGCGGGCGCACGGGCGCGTTGGAAGGGTCGGTCACTGCGGGGCCGCGCCGTGCTTGGCCCGCTTGGCGGTGCGACCGCGCACCGTCGCGTCGAGCTCGACCTTGCGCAGCCGCACGTTGACCGGGGTCACCTCGACGGCCTCGTCCTCGCGGATGAACTCCAGCGCCTGGTCGAGCGACATCGACCGCGGCGGTGCGAGCCGGACCAGCTCGTCGCCGGTCGCCGACCGGACGTTGGAGAGCTTCTTCTCCTTGGCGGGGTTGACGTCCATGTCCTCCACACGGGCGTTCTCACCGACGATCATGCCCTCGTAGACCTCGGTGCCCGGCGTGATGAACAACGCGCCACGTTCCTGCAGGTTCAGCAGCGCGAACTGGGTCGCCGTGCCCTTGCGGTCCGCGACCAGGGAGCCGTTGGGACGGATACGCAGCTCACCCTGCCACGGCTCGTAGCCGTCGAAGACGTGGTGCACGATCCCCGTCCCACGGGTCTCGGTCAGGAACTCGGTGCGGAAACCGACCAGGCCGCGGGCGGGCACGCGGAAGTCCATCCGGGTCCACCCGGTGCCGTGGCTGACCATCTGCTCCATGCGTCCCTTGCGCAGGCCGAGCAGCTGGGTGACCACGCCGACGTAGTCCTCCGGGACGTCGATCGAGACGCGCTCGAAGGGCTCCTGCAGCTCGCCGTCGACCTCACGGGTGACCACGCGCGGCTTGCCGACGGTCAGCTCGAAGCCCTCACGTCGCAGCGTCTCGACGAGCACGGCCAACTGCAGCTCACCACGCCCCTGGACCTCCCAGGTGTCGGGACGTTCGGTGGGCAGCACCTTCAGCGAGACGTTGCCGACCAGTTCCTGCCGCAGGCGAGCCTCGATCAGCCGCGCCGTCAGCTTCGTTCCGTCCCGCCCCGCCAGGGGTGAGGTGTTCACCCCCAGGGTCATGCCCAGGCTCGGCTGATCGACGGTCAGGACCGGCAACGGGCGGGGATCGTCCACGTCGGCCAGGGTCTCGCCGATCGTGACCTCGTCGATCCCGGCGATCGCGATGATGTCGCCGGGTCCCGCCTCGTCCGCGGGGACCCGGTCGAGTGCCTCGGTGAGGTGCAGCTCGCCGAGCTTGACGGGTTCGATCGTGCCGTCCGCGCGGCACCAGGCGATCGTCTGGCCCCGGCGCACGGTGCCGTGCTGGACGCGGCACAACGCCAGGCGACCGAGGTAGGGGGAGGCGTCGAGGTTGGTGACGAGCGCCTGGAACGGGTGCTCCGGGTCGTGCCTGGGCGCGGGGACGTGCTCGAGCAAGGTGGTGAACAGCGGCCCGAGGTCCTCGCCGGGGGTGTCCAGGTCGAGGGTCGCCGTGCCCTCCCTGGCGTTGGTGTAGAGCACCGGGAGGGCGACCTGGGCGTCACCGGCCCCGAGGTCGATGAGCAGGTCGAACGTCTCGTCGACGACCTCCGCGACCCGGGCGTCCGGACGGTCGATCTTGTTCACCACGATCAGCACGGGCAGGTCGCGCTCGAGGGCCTTGCGCAGCACGAACCTCGTCTGGGGGAGCGGGCCCTCCGAGGCGTCGACGAGCAGGAGGGCGCCGTCCACCATCGTCAACGCGCGCTCCACCTCGCCGCCGAAGTCGGCGTGGCCGGGCGTGTCGACGACGTTGACCGTGACCCGGTTGCCCTGCCCGTCGGGGATCGCCACCGCGGTGTTCTTCGCGAGGATCGTGATGCCGCGCTCGCGTTCGAGGTCTCCGGAGTCCATCACCCGCTCGGCGATGTCCTGGTTGGCGCGGAAGGCGCCGGACTGCCACAGCATCGCGTCGACCAGGGTGGTCTTGCCGTGGTCGACGTGGGCGATGATCGCCACGTTGCGCAGGTCGGAGCGGACAGCCACGGGAGGGATCCGAAGGGGAGGGAGCGGGGGAACCTGTCGAGGCTACACCGCGACGGCGCAGCCACCGTCGCGCCGGGTCTCGGCGTCGAGCCGAACGCGTAGGGTTCCCCGGCGACGACGATGGGGTGGTGATGGCGCACGGACCTCCTCGACGACGCCGGCGCGGCGGCGGTCTGCGTCGGGCCCTGCGCCGCGTCGGGATGGTGCTGCAGGTCCTGCTGTGTGCCGGGTTGGCCACCTGGGCGGCCATCGCGAGGGAGACGCTCTACCTCGCGGTCGCCGCGGTGTTGGGCGTGGTCGCGATCGGCCTGCTGGTGCGGGAGCTGCGCGCCGGTCCGGGGACGTCGGACGAGCCGAGGTAGCCGGGTGGCGCTTCCCGGTGTCAGGATCCGGTGCTGACCTCCCGCAGGGTGCGGCTGACGAGCACCCCCACGAGCCCCAGCAGGGCGAGCGCGGCCAGGGCGATCTCGACCCCGAGGGTGGCGATCGCCGCGCTGAGCCCTCCGGTGACCAGCAGCAGCACCCCGATCGCGCTGTTCGACGCGGCCACGTAGTTGGTGCGTGCGTCGCCCTCGCCGAGGTCGACGATGTAGGTCTTGCGCCCGACCCGCGCACCGGTGTGGGCGAGCGCCAACAGCAGGTAGGCGGCCGGGTAGAGCAACTCGATCTCGGCCAGTCCGTCGATGCGCAGCACGGCGAGCAGCAGCACGATCACCGATGAGGCCGCACCGGCGGCGAGCATCATGGTCAGCCGACTGGAGCGGTCGGCGAGCCTGCCCCAGAACCGACCACCGATCAGCGCGGCGACCCCACTGGAGATGAGGAAGGGGCCGAGACCCTGGAGCCCCGCGCTGCCCTGCTCGGTGGCGAGCGCGACGACGAACGGCGGGGACAGCGCCGAGACCAGCAGCAGCGTCCGGGCGATCACGAACCGCCGGAACGGCGCGTCGTGGCGCAGCAGCGAGAGCATGGGTGCTCCGTCGGTATCCTCGCCGCGCGCACCGTTGCCACCTCCCTCACCGTCACCACCACGGTTCGAGTGAGGGTCGGCTGTGGCGCCAGGGGCAGCGCCGTCCGCGTCGACGTCCGCCGCTGCGCTGGGGGTCTCCTTGATCGCGGCGAAGACGGTCCCCGCCGCCGCCCACGCCAGGGCGCCGGCGCCGAGCAGGAGGGCGAGCGTGCCGACCTGCGCGTCCTCGCCACCGAAGAGGCGCAGTGCCGCGCCGAGGGTGATCGCCACCGCACCGGACGCGACCGTCGCCATGCCGGTCACCTGCCCGCGAGCACCCTTGGGGATCGTCCGGCCGAGGACGTCCTTGGAGGTCAGGGAGGACAACGAGCGGGCCAACGCGAACACCGCGAGCGCGGCCAGGATGCCCCAGCCGGCCAGCGCCCCCTCCGTGGTGGCGGTGAGCAGGGCCATCGCAGCGACCGCCAGGCACTGCCCGGCCGCCCCCGCCACCCAGAACCACTTGCGGACGGCCTGACGCCGAACGATCGGTGCGAGGAACGTCTGCGGCAGCATCGAGCCCGACTCCCGCACGGGCACGAGCAGCCCGACCACGGCCGAGGGAGCCCCGACGCTGGTCAGCACCCAGCTGAGCACCGTCCGAGGATCGACGACGAGGTCGCCCGCCTTCTGCAGGGCGAGTGCGGTGACCTGCTTGGCGGCGTTGCCGGGGACCTCGTCGGCGATCTCGACCGGCAGCTTGTCGACCGCCGACTCGTCGACGTCGAGCAGCATCGCGGCAGCCCGCTCGACCGGCGTGCCCGGGCTGTCGGGCGACCCCCGGTCTGCGTCCACCTCGGATCGTTCCGTGTGATCCGTTGCGGGTTCGTCGCCACCGGCTCCGCGCTGCCCTCCGCGCTGCCCTTCGGCTCGGGGCTCGTCCGTGGTCATCGGTCCCCTCGGTCCCCGAGCAGGGGCATCACCGCCGTGGCGTCGAGGGCCGCCAGGTGCGGGAGGGGATCGAGCCTCTCGTCGATCACGAACGCGGTGAGCTGGTCGCGGACGACCGTCCGGAGCTCATCGGGATCCCAGGGCTTGGCGATGTAGTGGTGGAGCCCGGCGTGGTTCACCGCGCGGATCGTGTCGTCCTGGTCGGCCTGCCCGGTGACGAGCACCTTGCGGACCGTCGCCGTCTCACGCGTGGTGTGCAGGTCGACCAGGAGCTCCACGCCGGACTCCCCTGGGAGGCGATGGTCGGCGAGCACCAGCGCGAGCCGGTCGCCGTCGCCCGCGATCTCGGCCAGGACGACCCGGGCATCCTCGGCGTCCGACGTGGTCTCGACACGGACGGTGTCACGCAGCTGCGCCAGGTCGCGCTCCAGCGCGTCCCTGACGCCCGGTTCGTCCTCGACGATCAGGATGGCCAGCCTCATCACACCTCGCCGATCGGGAGCCGCACCTCGGCAACGGTACGTCCTGGTCGTGACCGCAGGGTGAACCGCCCACCGTGGGCGTCGACGATGCGGTTGACGATGCTCAGCCCGAGGCCGAGCCCGAACCGCACCGTGCCCTGCTTGGTGGTGAAGCCCGGCTCGTCGAGACGTTGGAGCTGTTCGTCGGAGATCCCCGGCCCGTCGTCGATCACCTCCAGCACGACCGCGTCCGCCTCGGCGGAGGTCCTGATCGTCACGGTGCCGCGCTCGTCCATGGCATCGGCGGCGTTCGTGAGCAGGTTGGTGACGACCTGCCCGAGCTCGGCAGGGTGGCCGCGGACCGGGGGGAGCGGGGCGTACTCGCGGTGGATCGTGATCCCTTCCAGACGGTGCCCGACGAGCCGCAGCGCGTCGTCGGCCACCTGGTGCAGGTCCACGCCGGGGATCGGGTCCCGTCCGGGGCGGGCGTAGGTGCGCAGGCTCGAGACGAGCTCCGCGATCCGTTCCGAGGCCACCTCGAGGTTGCGGAGCGCCGCTCCCAGGCCGACCGCGGCGGCCAGCCTCGTGCGGTCGTCGTTCGCGGCGAGGATCCGCCTGGCCTCGTCGGGCTCGGTCACGCCCGCGGTCACCAGCAGCCGTGCCACCTCGGCGTCGTCGACCGCCTCGGCGATGCGTCGCCGGACCTGCCGTTCCTGCGCGGTGGTGAGCGGCCGCCGATGCCGCGCTCCGGCGACCAGCTCGGCGAGCTCGTCGCTCGCCGCGTCCGAGAGCAGTCGGCCGGCGTCGTCGATGACGTAGCTGGCTGCCCGGCTGAGCGCGGCGACCGGGTTGTTGAGCTCGTGCGCGACCCCGGCGGCGAGCTCGCCGAGGCTGGCCAGCCGAGCCTGGCGGACCAGCTCGTCACGCGTGTCCTCCAGCTCCTGCAGGGTCCGGGTGAGCTCCTCGCGTTCGCGCTCGAGGTCACGGTTGAGCTCGATGCGTTCGAGCTGGAGCTGCTCGGCACGGCGGAGCCGCCGGGCGAGTCCCTTGATCGCGATCGCCGCGAGTGCCGCGGCGACCTCCGGTTCCGCACGCAGGGCGAGGTCGAGCTGCTCGAGGTTGACGTGCACGAACTCGGCCTCGGTCGTGGCGACCGAGGTGAAGAACGCCCGTCGCTGCTGCGCGAGCGACAGCAGGCCGATGACGGGGCCGGTCGAGCCGTGGTGGAGCCGCAACGAGCCCGCCCGTGACGGGCGCTCCAGCGCCACCGACCCCCGCAGGAGCACCTGCAGCGCGTCGACGCTGGCGCCCTGGCGGGTGAGCCGGGTCCCCGGCGGCACGACCACCCGAGGGCGTGGACCGAGGGCACGCTCGAGGGCGTCGACCAACCGGGTCGCCACCGCGACCTCGTCCACCTCCAGGTCGCGGAGCAGCTCGCTCTCGGGGAGCTCGAACGCACGTCCCCCGGCATCGAGCTCGGCCAGGCGGGGATCGTCGGGGTCACGTCCCCGCAGCCACCTGGCCACCTGGGACCGTGCCTGGTCACCGAGCGAGCCTGGCAGCCACTGGAGGGTGAAGATCCCCGTGACACGGTCCCGGTCGAGCGCCTCGGCGAGATCGTCGTGGCGGTCGCGGTCGGTGAGCACGAGCACGTCCGCGTCGGCGAGGTCGGGATCGGTGTCGAGGCCCGCGATGCAGGTGTCGACATGGATCGGGTCCGCGCCGCCGCGAGCGAGCAGCAGCACGAGCGCGGTGGTGCGCTCGCCGCCCGGAGGCGGTGCGTCATGCTCGCCGGTGACCACCTCGGCGACGCCGTCCAGGGCGGGGGAGAGCTCCGCGACGATCGACGCAGCATCGGGATCGTCCGCCAGCACGAGCACCCGCAGCTGGGCCGGAGGGAGGTCGTTGGCGCTCACAGCAGCCCCAGCGAGGTCCACAGCCACGGCATGGCCAGCGCCAGCAGCCCGCCGCCGACCACCCCGATCGTGATCCCGGTCGTGGCCATCTCGCGCGTGGGGACCTCGCCGGTGGCGTAGGCGATGGCGTTGGGTGGTGTGGAGATCGGCAGCGCCATCGCAAGCGCACACCCGATCGCCACGACCACGGCCAGCAGCGTCGGGTCGGCCGCCACCCCGGCCGCGAGCCCGAGGGACAGCGGGATCAGCAGGTTCGCGGCGGCCGACGAGGAGATCACGGTCGAGAGCGCCAGCCCCGTCGCGACCAACAGCAGCACGAGCACCGGGATCGGGAGCTGGTCCCAGGCCATCAGCCCCAGCAGCCAGGCGTCCAGGCCGGTGGCGCCGATCCCCGCACCGAGCGCGATCCCGCCGGCGACCAGCCACAGCACGTGCCACTGCAGGGAGCGCAGGTCGTCGGCCGAGAGGACCTGGGTCGCGAGCAGCGCGACGACCGCGAGGAACCCCACCGTCGAGGACGCCAGCCCGTGGAACGGCTCGGTCAGCCACAGCAGGATCGTGCCGCCGGCGATCGCGTAGAAGACCCACGCGGCGGGGGTCCTCATGAAGGCCGGCGTGAGGTCGAGCGAGACGGGCGTGCCCGCCGCGATGTAGCGGCGGGTGAGCACCCACCAGGCGGCGGCGAGGACCACCAGCATGAGCGGGACCGCCAGCATCATCCAGCCGACGAACGACACGGCCTCGCCGCGTGCCGACAGCGCTCCCAGCGCGATCGCGTTCGGTGGACTGCCGACCGGGGTCCCGATCCCCCCGATGTTGGCCGCGACCGGGATCGCGAGCGCCAGTCCCGTCCTCGCACGGCCGGCCGGCAGCGAGCCGAGCACGGGGATCATCACGGCGAACATCGTCGCCGTCGTCGCGGTGTTCGAGACGAACATCGACAACAGGGCGGTGATCGCCATGACCCCGAGCACCGTCCGTCTCGCGTCGCCGAGGAAGGGGCGCAGCAGGACCGCCGCGAGGTTGCGGTCGAGATCGAACCGGCCAGCGCCCTGGGCGATCATGAACCCGCCGAGGAACAGCACGATGACGGGGTCCGCGAGGGTGCCGAGCAGGTCCCTGGCCTCGAGCGGCACCTCCTCGAGCGGGATCAGCGCCTGCTCGGAGAGCAGCAGGATCTGCAGGAGGATCACGAGCACCGCGGTCGCGACCAGCGGGATCGCCTCGGTGATCCACAGCACGATCGCGAGCACGAAGATCGCCAGCATCCGCTCGCCCGGCGCGTCGAGCCCCGGCACACCGAACGTCACCGTGGCGACGAACCCGGCCACGCCGATCGTCAGACCGCTCCACTGCAGGGTCGACGGGCGTTGCAGAGCGGGAGCGTCGGTCCGGGGCATCTGCCGAGACTAACCAGCCTCGAGCGACTCCTGTGGGACCGACCTCCGGCCGCATGCCGCTGCCACCACCCCGAGCCCGTCCACCGCAGATCCGCACCGGCCGCTCGGCCCTGTGGGATGCGGGATCGGGCGGCCCGAGGGGTACCGTTGCGGTATGTCCGAGCCCCGCCTGTTGCGCCTGTCACCCAACACCGAGCACGCCCAGACGGCACCTCGGCCGCGGCTGCGTGGCACCTCGCATCTCGCGGCCGCCGTGGTCGGGATCCCGCTCGGTGCCTGGTGGATCGTGGCGACGGAGCCGGGCCGCGTGCGCCTCGGCGTGGCCGCGTTCGTGGTCGGGATGGCCGTGATGTTCGGTGCGAGCGCAGCGTTGCACCTGCGCCGGTGGCGCGTCGGGACCTACGAGGCGCTGTTCCGGCTGGATCACACCGGCATCTACCTCGCCATCGGAGGGACGGGGGTGGGGCTGGCGCTCCTGGGCCTCGAAGGTTGGGCCCGCTACGTGCTGCTCGTGGTGGCGCTCATCGGTGTCGCGATCGGCGTCATGGTCGAGTGGTTGCCGTTCGCGCCCCCGCGCGGCTTCTCGAACACCGTCTACATCACCCTGGGCTGGATCCCCATCCTGCTGCTGCCGTGGCTGTGGATGCAGGCGGGTGCGGTGACCGTGATCCTGCTCCTGGCGGGAGGCGTGCTCTACACGGCCGGTGCGGTGATGCTGGCGCTGCGTCGCCCGGACCCGTTCCCCAACTGGTTCGGCTACCACGAGCTGTGGCACCTGCTCGTGATCATCGCCGTCGGCACCCACGGGGTCATGCTCGAACGGCTGACCTGACCCCACCCTCGGTGGCCGGGCCACCTCTCGGCGCGTCTGTCGGTGCGTCCGCGCCGCCGGTCAGTTGCGGAGCGCCTCGCGGCGCTCCTCGCGGGTCAGGTAGTCGGCGAGCCGCGAGTGCAGCTTGGCCGCCGTCAGCTCCGCCTGGGGGTGGTGGCCCTCGCTCCGTGCGATCCACAGTGGGCGGAGCTCGCCCTGCCAGGTGGCGGTCCGGTCGATCGTGATGGTCCAGCCGGGGAACTCGTCCTCGAGCCACTCGACAGCGGCATCGGCACGGTCTTCGGTGCGCGTGTTCTCGGTGCGCGTGGACGTGGTCATCGTGGTTGGTCTCCGGGGTGGTGCTCCGCGTACTGGTGCGCGTACTGGTGGTCGTGTCCTGGTGGTCTTCCAGGGTGCTCATCGGGGTCGGCCGTCGCAACCTGGCCGGTCGCAGCCCAGCCGATCGGCGCGTCCTCGTTGATGGACAACGTCGCGCCCAGCACGGTTGTTCCCGACCCGGCCGGTTCCGAGGAGCGGACACGGTACGGGGCGTGGCGGGCGTGCAAGGACAGCGTGCGGGAAGGGTTCGGCGCCCACGGGTTCCAGGATGGTCGCCCGGCCATCGTCCGCGGCTCCAGGTGGCGGTCGCACCGCAGACGCAGAAGGAGGACGGATCGCGCGTCGAGGGGGCTCCGGCGACGAGCTACGCTGTGGGGTTCGTCGTGCCAGGAGATCATGTGGGCGTGCGGCCGGAGTTGACCTTCGTGCCAGGGGAGCTGGTGCCTGCGGGCGGTTCCTTCGCGCTGTGGGCAGCGCCGTCCAACGCCTCGCCTCCGGGAGCCGACGACGAGGCTCGGGTCGCTGAGGCAGCGCTGGCGTTGGGGTTCCCGGAAGGGACGTCGACGCGGCTGCCGACGATCTCCATCGATGGCGACACCGTGCAGCCGGTGACCGTGCCGGCCCGATCGGTGCCCGTGCTGGCCGCGGTCCGGCGCCTCGCCGCGCTGCCACCCGGCTCGGACTGGCCCGGGTGGTCGCGGCCGAGCGCCGCGGTGCTCGCATGGAGCGTGGCAGCGAAGCTCGCGCTCGAGCTGGTCGCCGCGGGACGGCTCGTCCCGACGCTGCGGCCCGGCACCGAGCCTGCCGAGGCGATCGCTTCCTGGCGCCTGGCCACCGCCGACGACCGGCGGTTGGCGGACCTGGCCGACGCGCTGCCGGTCTCCGCGCACGCTCTCCGCCGTTCGAGCGGCGCGTTGTGGTCCGCGCAGGAGCTGGTGGCGGCCTTCCTCGACGCCGTCGCGGATGCCTGTGCCCGGGAGGGGCGGCGGCCCGAGCTCGACCCCCGACGACGCGCTCCCCGCGGCCCCCTCGGGCAGATGTGGGCTGCGGCGCTGACCGGCAGCGATCCGACCGTCGCGCACCTGCGGGTGCCTGCCGACGAGCTGGCCGCCGAGGTCACCGAGTGGGCGTCGCCGTTGCTCGGCACCGAGCGGACCTCACCGGCACGGCTGGCGGTGCGCCTCGAGCCCCCGGAGACCGGTGACGACGGCTCGGAGGAGCTGCCGGGGCGCCTGGCCGCGATGGAGCGGCCCTGGCGGCTGTCCTACCTGCTGCAGAGCTCGCGGGATCACGACGCGCGGCTCGGCGCCGACGAGGTCTGGGCGCGGTCCGGCGGTCCGATCGAGCTGGGTGGACGGCTGATCGACGACGCCGAGGTGGTGCTGGTCCGTGGGCTCGCGACGGCGGCGCGGCTGTTCCACCCCATCGACCGGAGCCTGTCGGAGAGCCGTCCGACGGGCATCGACCTGGGCGCCGGAGACGTCGCGGAACTGCTCTCGGAGGGCATCGATGCCCTGTCGGCTGCGGGGATCGGGATCGAGCTGCCTCCGGAGCTGCGCGAGACCGGCGCCCGCAAGGTACGCCTGCGGGTGCGGCTCGGCGCGTCGACGCCTGGACCCCCGCGCGTCGACGGCTCCGACCCCCTCGGCATGTCGTCGCTGACGGACCTGCGGTACGAGATCGCCCTCGGGGACGAGACGCTCACCGCCGAGGAGTTCGCGGAGATCGTCGCCGCAGGACAGCCCCTGGTGCGCTGGCGTGGCTCGTGGGTCCGCGTCGATCGTTCCACGGTCGACCGCATCGGTGAGCTCGCAGGGGACTCCTCCGCGCTCCAGCTCACCGAGGCGCTCGCTGCCGCGCTCTCCGGCCAGCACGAGGTCGACGAGCTCGGCTACGTGGAGGCGGTCGCCGACGGCGCCCTGGGTCGGCTGATCGAGGACCTGCGCTCCGCGGACGGGCCGGGCGACGCCCGGATCGTCGGGATCCACGGCCAGCTGCGTCCCTACCAGGAGCGTGGTGTCGCCTGGCTGCAGCGGCTCACCGAGCTGGGCATGGGAGGTGTGCTCGCCGACGAGATGGGGCTCGGCAAGACGATCGAGGCGATCGCGCTGCTCACGTCTCGCGAGCAGGACCGCCCCCACCTCGTGGTGTGCCCGACGTCGGTCGTCGGCAACTGGGAGCGCGAGATCGCCCGGTTCGCTCCGGACCTGGACGTCCTGCGCCACCACGGACCGGACCGTGCCGTCGCGCGGCGTGCCTTCCGGCCAGGGGCGGTGACCGTCACCAGCTACGCGCTGCTGCGACGCGACATCGGGCTGCTCGAGGACATCGCGTGGGACATCGTGGTGTTCGACGAGGCGCAGCAGATCAAGAACCCCTCGTCGAAGGGCGCGCGGGCGGCGCGAGCCCTCCAGACCCGGGCTCGGGTCGCGATGACCGGGACACCGATCGAGAACCGGCTGTCCGAGCTGTGGTCGATCGTGGACGTGACCAACCCCGGCTTGCTCGGCTCACAGCGGTCCTTCAACGAGCGCTTCGCCGTCCCCGTCGAACGCTGGCACGACCAGGGCGCAGCTGGCCGCCTCAAGCGGCTGGTGGCCCCCTTCGTGCTGCGGCGCCGGAAGGACGACGCCGAGGTGGCGGTCGACCTACCGCCGAAGCAGGAGGCCACGGTCGCCTGCTCGCTGACCCGTGAACAGGCCAGCCTCTACCAGGCGGCGGTCGACCACGCCTTCGCTGGGGACGGGCTCGGGTCCACCGCCTTCGAGCGTCGTGGCCGGGTGCTGGCGCTGCTCACCGCGCTGAAGCAGATCTGCAACCACCCGCGCCAGTACCTGCGCGACGACGGACGTCTCGAGGGCCGGTCCGGGAAGCTCGCCCGGGCGGGGGAGATCCTCGCAGAGCTCGTGATGGCTGGTGAGCACGCGCTGGTCTTCACCCAGTTCCGTGAGATGGGTGAGCTGCTGGTGCCGCACCTCGTCGACCGTCTCGGGGTGCCCGAGGTGCCGTTCCTCCACGGAGGTGTGCCGTTGACGCGACGTGACGAGATGGTCGAGCGGTTCCAGAACGACGACGACGCGCCGCCGGTGCTGCTCGTCTCGCTCCGTGCCGGAGGGACCGGACTGAACCTGACCCGGGCGAGCCACGTGGTGCACTTCGACCGTTGGTGGAACCCCGCGGTGGAGGACCAGGCCACCGATCGTGCGCACCGCATCGGGCAGACCCGTCCGGTGACCGTGCACACGCTGGTCACGGCCGGCACGATCGAGGACCGCATCGCCGAGCTGCTCGAACGCAAGCGCACCCTCGCGGACGCGATCGTCGGTACCGGTGAGACCTGGATCACCGAGCTCAACGACGACGAGCTGCGCGAGCTCGTCGAGCTGTCCACCGCCGACCTCGCGGACGACGATGACGAGGACGACGACGTGGGCGAACGACCGAAGCTGACCGCACTCCCCGGCGGCCTGGCATGAGCGGCGGCGGAGGCCCCGTGGTGGGGTTGCAGGGGCCGGAGCCGGCCTC
>CAYVJT010000053.1:14260-19665 GCA_964451855.1 uncultured Actinomycetota bacterium | reverse complement strand
CCGAAGAAGTGCGCGATCTCGTCGAGCAGGTGCTTGGGGACGTCGTTGAGGAAGCGCAGGTTGCGCCAGCGTGGGTCGTGATCGGCCACCGTCAGGATCTTCTCGTCCGGGCCCTTGTCGTCGCTCATGTCGAGCATGCCGAGCACGCGGGCGTTGATCGTGCAGCCGGGGAAGCTCGGCTCGCCGAGGATCACCAGGGCATCGAGGTGGTCGCCATCCAACGCGAGTGTCTCGGGGATGAAGCCGTAGTCCCCCGGGTACCGGACCGCACTGAACAGCATCCGGTCGAGGATGAAGGTCTGCCGTTCGAAATCCCACTCGTACTTGTTCCGCGAGCCCATCGGGACCTCGACGAAGACCTCGAGCGTCTCGTCGCTCATGCAGCTTCCCCTCTGTCCGTGCCTCGCCGGTCGCCGGGCAACGAGCTTCTCGTCGCCTCGAGGCGCCACACTAGCCACCATCGACAGGTGCGCCCGAGCTCCGACCTGCTACCAACGCACCTGCCAGGATGCACTCCGGCGTACCCGAGGCGAACGAGCCTCCGGTACACCACTACCCCCACGAGCTGCCGAGGCGGCGTGTGTCGCCCCGAGGAGGAGCGTTCCCGTGATCGAGGTCGGCCAGCCAGCACCCACGTTCACCTTGCAGGACCAGGACGACCGTTCGGTCGCGCTCGAGGACCTCAGGGGCACGCCGGTGGTCATCTACTTCTACCCCAAGGACGACACCCCGGGCTGCACCACACAGGCCTGCGCCATCCGTGACCAGTGGGCGGAGTTCGAGGATGCCGGCGTCGCCGTGTTGGGGATCTCACCCGACGACGTCGACCGCCACGCCAGGTTCGCGGACAAGTACGACCTGCCCCACCGTCTGCTCGCCGATCCTCAACGTGAGGCGATCGACGCCTACGGCACCTGGGGCACCAAGAAGATGTACGGCAAGGAGTTCGAGGGCGTGATCCGCTCCACCTTCCTGGTCGACCGTGACGGCAACGTCGCCGCGGCGTGGCCCAAGGTCAACCCCAAGGAGCACGCCGACCAGGTCCTCGCAGCGATCGCCGAGCTCGACACCTGAACGACGGGCCGCACGGCCCCACAGGACCGCGCCGGGACGAGCCTCCGGTGCTCCCACGGCCGCTTCCCTGCACATCCCTGTCACATGCGACGAAGATGTGCAGCCCGTCGCCCACCGAACGCGGCAGTGTGTCGATCCTCGTCACATGCGACAGGGATCGACCCCGTGACCGGCCATCAGGCACACAGCGCCAGGCCAGTCACGCAACCTCGGATGGCGCTGGACCCGCCGCATGGCTCCCGGCCACGTCGGGTCGTCGCTTGCGCGGCTCGTGGCGGCACGGGCGGTCAGTCGCGGGGCTTGTGGCGGCGTTGGGTCACGGCCGGGTCGTGGCCCGGGGGGGTGGGGTCATCGCCGATCAGGCGGACCACCTCGACGGTCGTGCCGTCATCCCCCTCGAAGCGCTCGCCCGGCGCGGCGTTGCCCGGGACGAAGGCGAGCGCTCGTCGCGGATCGCCCTCATCGGCTGCTCCGGCCGCGGTGGTCACCGTGACGGCCTTGCGCCCCGACCCCGCCTGCCAGCCGACCGCGAGCGGCCCATCCTCGGCTTCGACGACGGCGAGCCGGCGACGTGGCCGGCCGAGCATCCACATGCGCGCGACCGCCTCCTGCCCGGGGTAACACCCCTTGCCGAGGTGGACGTGGGTCGGGAGCAACCCGACCTCCTCGGGCAGGTGGGGCGCTGACACCTCGCTGCCCCAGGCGGGCACCCCGGCGGCCACACGCCAGGCATCGAGGTCGGCGGCGTCGCCATCACGGGCTCCGGCCTCGAGCAGCGCCTCGGTGAGGTCGTCGAGCAGTCCCTTCGGCCCGACCACGTCGACACCGTCATCGCGACCGATCACGAACCCGTCGCCGGCCGGTCGCACCGTCCCCGGACGTGCGCTCAGGTTCGTGGCCTGCGCGACCTCCTCGGCGTCGTCGCCTCGCAGCACGACCACCTCGTCGTCGGTGAGCTCGAAGCTGGCGTCGAGGAGGAAGGTCCGGCCGCCCAGCACCTCGACGAGGGTCGTGCCGACGTCCTCGTCCGGCACGATGAGCGCGACCCGGTCTGCGAGCACCGCGACGTCGAACATCGCCTGTGGTGCGCCATGCGGGTCGAGGTAGAGCGAGCCGCGGACGGTCCCGGCCGAGGCGTCCTCGAGCGCCTGCGACGTGACGTCCTCGAGGTAGTTGATCCGGTCCGAGCCGGTCACGTCGACGCGTCGCTGGGTGGTGCGGACGACGAAGGTCATGCGCGCTCCTGACGCTGCGGGTGCTCGCCCGAGGGTACGGCGACCGGCGGCAGGTCACGACCCGAAGCAGACCACGACCGCTGGCGGGTCACGACCCGAAGCAGACCATGACCGCTGGCGGGTCACGGCCCGCGGCAGGTCACGACCGCTGGCGGCTCACGGACCGCTGGCGGGTCACGGCGGGTCTCGTCACCCGAGCAGGCTGCGCGCGATGATCAGCTCCTGGATCTCGGTCGTGCCGCCACCGATCGTCGCCAGCTGCGCGTCACGCAACGATCGCTCGACGTGGAACTCGTCGATGTAGCCCCAGCCGCCGTGGAGCTGGACGCCGTCCCGTGACGAGGCGACCGCCGCCTCACCGACGTAGGCCTTGGCGATCGACGCCTCGGTCTGGTGCTCGAGGCCGTTGTCCTTCAACCACGCGGCCTGGCGCTGCAGCAGCCGGGCCGCCTCCAGACGGATCCGCATCTGTGCGACCTTGTGCTGGATCGCACCGAAGCGTCCGATCGGCTTGCCGAAGGCTTCGCGCTCCTTGGCGTAACGCACCGACTCGTCGAGGTCGCGAGCCATCCCGCCGACCGCCGAGGCGATCATGCAGCACCGCTCCCAGTCGAAGCACTCGAAGCCGACCTTCCACAGCGCCGTGCCGACCTCACCCAGGACCTGCGACTCTGGGACCTGCACGTCGGTGAACGCCAGCTCGTTGGTCGGCGAGGTGCGGTTGCCGAGCTTGCCGAGCTTCCCGGCCACCTCGAAGCCGTCGCTGTCGGTCTCCACGAGGAAGGCGGTGAAGGCCTGCCCGGCCGGCGCCTCCGGGTCGGTGCGGGCGACGACGGTGACGACGTCGGCGAGCTCGCCGTTGGTGATGAAGGTCTTGGAGCCGTTGAGCACCCAGGTGTCACCGTGCTGCTCGGCACGGGTCTTCATGCCCGCGGTGTCGGATCCGGCCTCCGGTTCGGTGATCGCGAAGGCACCGACGGTCTCGCCGGTCGCCATCCGCGGGAGCCAGCGCCGCTTCTGTTCCTCCGTGCCGTGCAGCGCGATCGGCATCGCACCGATCGTGAGGTGGGCGCCGAGGGAGAGGTTCAGGCCCGCGTCACGGCCGCCGTAGGCGAGCGCCTCCAGCGCCAGGCCCGTGGTGAGCACGTCCGCCCCGGAGCCGCCGTACACCTCGGGGATCGGCAGCCCGGTGAGGCCGAAGTCGGCCACCTGCTTCCACACGTCCCAGTCCCAGTTGCCGGCGCGGTCACGCTCGACGATCCCCGGCTCGACGTGCTGCTTGGCGAAGTCCCGGACCGAAGCCGCGAAGGCTTCCTGTTCCTCGGTCAGGCGCGGGTCCACGGCACATCCCCTGGTCGTGGCCAGCGGATCGCCGGCCTCCGGCGGGAGCGTGCCACCGCCGCCCCGGAACGGCAAGGCGAGAATCGTTCCACCTCGACGTCGAGGTAGCACGGCCGGACCACGCCGCTGCCGCCGACCCGACCCCGCCGTTCCGACCCCGGCGGCCCGACCCCGCCGGTCCGACCCCGGCGTTCCGAGGCCGCCGGTCCGACCCCGGCGTTCCGAGGCCGCCGGTCCGTCCCCGGCCTCAGGCTGCCGAGTCGAGGTCGTGATCGAGCACGCGGCGCAGGTCGTCGTGGCGCGGCACGCCGGAGCTGCGCGCGAGGATGCGGCCATCCTGTGCGACGACGAACAGGGTCGGCACGCGCAGCACGCGGTGTTCCTCCGCCATGCCCAGGTGCTCGCCAGCGTCCGCGTACACCCACCGGAACCCCTGACGCTCCTGTGCGATGTCACCCAGGACGTCCTTGACGGTGTCGCAGGGCGTGCAGGTAGGCGAGCCGAGCAGGATCGCGCCGGCCTCCGCATCGCGCAGGTCGAGCCCGACCGCGGCGAGGTGGTCGTCAGCGAGACGGACGTCCGCAGCAGTCTCGCGCACCGTGCCATCCCGGCGCCGCCAGAGCCACCCGACGAGCAGCACGGCGACGACCAGCCCGACCACCACCAGCGCACGCACCATGATCGGCTCCATCAGGCACCGCCTCCACGCCGTGCGGCGAGCCGTCGACCGACGAGGTAGAGCTCGCAGCCGATGCAGATCCCGGTGACCGCGAGCAGCAGCGACAGCGCCAGGACCACGCCGACGGCGACCCACGCCGCGGTGACCGCGCCGAGCGCGAAGGCGGCCAGGGCGATGCTGGTCACGATGAAGCCGCAGAGCTGCGCGAAGCGCGGTGGACCCTCCGGCTCGATCGCCGGTGGCGGACCCAGGTCGAAGCGGCGCTTGATCCGGCGGAAGAGCATGCCGTACGGCGACCAGGCCAGGCCGGCGAAGGTCGCGATCGTGAACATCAGCCACTGCCAGGCGACCAACCCGACCCCAACGGGGCCCTGCACGATCAGGGCCACGGCGAGCACGGTCGCGGTGATCGCCGCACCGAAGCGCGGCCCACGGACGTCGATGATCAGGCGACCATCGGCGTCGGTGACGAGGTCCTGGGTCATCGGGTGCTCCTGCGGGTACCGCCGGGGTACGTCGGGTCGTCGTGGCTCATGAGCCGGTGGTCAGGGTGACGTCGTTCGTGGCGATGAGGTGTGCGAGATCGGCCTCGCTCAGGGGCTCGACGCCGGACACCAACGCCGAGGTAGCGACCCCCCGGACCGCCAGGTCCTCTGCCACCGCGAACACGCGGACCCCGGAGGCGATCAGGGCGCGCAGATCGCGGGCGGGCTCGGTGACCGGCAGGGCGACCCCACGTAGGTTCGCCCCGTCGCAGCACACGCCGTCGAGCGCCAGCTCCACGCCGCCGTCCTTCAGTACGAGCGTGAGCTCGACCTCGTCGGCGACCGCGTAGGCGTTGGCGTCCAGCGCCGGGTCCTCGTGACGGGCCGCGCCGACATCGGCGTCGCGGACGATCGAGAGGACCGTGGGGTGTCCCCTACGGGCGGTACGGGCGGTCATGCCGTCACCCCCAGCACGACGTCGCCGTCACGCACCGAGCGCCACAGGTCGCTGCCGTCCCCGCGCACGACCCCGGGCACCTGCGTCGAGGTCCGGGGATCGTGGGCGTCGACGATCCAGGTGGCGGGCCGGGG
>CAYVJT010000053.1:4063-14160 GCA_964451855.1 uncultured Actinomycetota bacterium | reverse complement strand
GGCCGGGGGCGGTCCTCCACCAGTGACTCCGCGGAAGCGCTGGCGGCCGAGCCGGGTGCCGCCTCCGCGGAAGCGGCAGCGGCGGCGTCAGCGTCGTCCCGATCGCCGAGGAGGCAGCGCACGTAGGAGGAGGTCGGGCACCCCTCCGCACCGACACGGACACCTTCCCCGTACGCGAAGACGGTCACGCGGTGGCCGCGCTGTGCAGCCGCATCGGCGAGCCGGAGCGCAGCCACGGTCGAGCCGTCGGTGGGGCCGGTCCCGAGGGCGATGGTCAGCGAGCGGTCGTCGGTCATAGCCACGCACTCCGGTCGGCGGTGAGCCGATCGACCACCTCGACGAAGGAGGTGGGCTTGACGCTGTCGATCGGGTCGACGGCGCGACGCTTGCGGGCGTCCTCCTCGACGAGCACCTCGACCCCGGCGTCGAGGGCGCCGACGAGGTGTTCGACGTCACGGTGACCGAGCCGGGCGAGGGTGACCGCGTCCTCGAGGAGCACGAGGGTGACGGGCTCGCCGGCGTGGGCGAGATCGCGAGCGGCCCGGGCGGCGTAGGCACCGTCACCGGCGGTGAGCGGGTCACGGGAGGTCAGCAGCACCGTCGTCATCGGCCCGTCGCCTTCCGCAGGAGGATCCGCACGGCGGCCCTGCCCTTGACGTCACGGACCCGGGCGACGTCGAGTACCTGGTGTCCCGAGCGGTCGGCCCAGCGCGCGTAGGCGGCCGGGGCGCCCTGCGCGTCGGTGAGGACCTCCAGGTGTTCCCCCGGACGCAGCGGCACGATGGCCCGCATCGCCGCGACGACGCCCCGTTGGTAGGACTCACCGCGCGCATCGACCGTGTCGACCGGGGAGGGCATGCCGCCGATCCCGGCCTCGTCGAGGGTGGCGGTGACGGTGCCGCCGTCGGCCCGCACCTGGGCGGGCGCTCCGGCGGCGGAGAGGGCGCCGCGGAGGAAGCCGACGGCGAGCGCGTCGCCGACCGCACCATCCACCTCGCCGACAAGGCGCAGCCCGACCTCCAGTCCCTCGACGACGACGTGGTCGTCATCGCCTTCGGGCGTCTCGCCCAGGCGGGCCTCGGGGAAGGCGGCCCGCAGCGCCTCGACGGCGATGACGGCGGCAGCCTGGAAGTCGCGGGTGTCGGCACGGCCGGCGGTGGCGGTGACGAGCTTGCGGCCCTGCTCCTCAGCGAGCAGTGACAGCTTCTCCGTGTGCTCGGTGAGCCCGGCGATCAACTGCACGATCGTGTGGACGGCGAGCTGCCCGCCCGGCGGCACCTGCTGATCACGGTCCGGGGCGGCCTGCTCGCGTGCGACGTAGACCTTCGCCGGCCGACCTCCACCGGGGTGCTTGCGCCGTCCGGTGACCACCAGCCCAGCGTCGGCGAGTTGATCGAGGTGGTTGCGCGCGACGTTGGCGTGGAGGCCGAACATCTCGGCGACCTCGCGGGCGGTGAGGGGTTGACCTTCGGTGCGGAGGCGTCGGTAGATGCCGGCCCGGGTGGGCACGCCGAGCACGCGTTCGATCGTCGCGTCGCTCGAGGGCGACGCGGCGGCGACGGCCGTGACGGCCACGGGGTGGCTCCTGACCTCGGGGCTGATGGGGTGGGTTCGATCCGGCGTCCCGGGATGCGAACGCGACCGGGTGCCGGGCGGCGGCAGGCCGACCACCCGTCGGTTCCCACGGTTGACCCGCGGATAGTGGTCGCCAACGCCGGATCGCGCTGCCCCGCGCAGGGTAAACAGTGTGAACCCTCCGGGGTGCCGTAGCGACCACCGGGCGGGAGATCGCGGCATCCCACGCCACCCAGGCGCCTCGGACGGGCGCCTAGCGCGCGGCGTTCGACCGCTCGCAGGGAGTGAGCGTGGATCGGTGCGCGTTCCCCCGGGCCGCGACGCCCACGCCGGAGCTGCCGTGCGGTCACGTTGCGTGATCGTCCAGCCACTTCGGGCGGCCGCTGGTGACGTGCTGGTGACGTTGCGTGACCGGTGTCGATCTTCCCGGCTCGGCCCCCTCGTCAGCGCGTCGACAGCCCATCTGGTGTGCTCTCAACCGGGGACCAAGGACCCTCGCGGCGCCCACGGACCGGCGTACCGTCGATCACGTGGTGGCCGCGCGAAGGGGTAGCGATGCCCCGCGGGGGCGGGCTGGAACACCACCCGAGCCGAGGGGCTCGGAGCGACGCACGGACGCATCGATCCTCGGGCGCCAGACCAACGGTTGCCCGCCGCGCCAGCAGGGGCACGCCCCAGCGGCGCGACGGCCCGAGGGGAGCGAGTGGCGAGACCGGCCGTGGCCTTGGCACATCAACACCGGCCATGAGGTCTCGGAACGAAGGCTCCCGCGATGGCGACCAACCACCTCTCGATGCGCTC
This sequence comes from uncultured Actinomycetota bacterium, assembly GCA_964451855.1. Taxonomy (GTDB): domain Bacteria; phylum Actinomycetota; class Nitriliruptoria; order Nitriliruptorales; family Nitriliruptoraceae; genus CSSed11-175R1. The sequence continues at coordinate 11,784 of CAYVJT010000053.1, read as the reverse complement.
CGGCGCACGCCTGTTCATCACGCTCCTGGCCACCCTGTCGATACTGACCGGGCAGCTCGCCGGTCTCGCCGTGCCACCGGCTGCGGCATCACCCCTCTTGGAGTACGAACCCACCGGCAACAATGGGGACGCCTACGACGGCCCGGCCACGCAGTACGTCGTCGACGGCAACTGGTCCTGTGAGGCGCTCGGCGATGCGAACAACATCGACACCGAGGGCGAGATCAAGTTCGACTTCAAGCCCGACGTCGGCCACTCGATCACCCAGGATGGGATCACGGTCACGATCACCGACCGGTACGAGGTGCGCAACGAGATCAGCGGCCTGTTCTTCGACTACGCGGTCACCGGCGGGGTGATCCGTTCCGCCTTCTTGAAGCAGGGACCCGGCGGGATGTTCTACCTGTACGACGCACCGGGTGTGACCGGCGACGCGGGGCTGCACCCCCAGGAGAAGGACGGCGCGATCTGGGCGGACGTCTCCCACATCTCGTTCTGCTACGACCCGGAAGCGGACCCGACCGGCTCCATCGAGCTGGACAAGCACGACCTCGACGGCAACTCGCTGAGCGGCGCGACACTCCAGCTGTTCGAGGGGTCCGGGACCGATGGCCCGCAGGTCGGCTCGGACTGCCTCACCGACGGCACGAACCCCTGCGTGTTCGGTGACCTCGACCTCGGCACCTACACCGCGGTCGAGGAGGCGGCTCCGTACGGCTATCGCGGCACGGACACATCACCGCAGGAGCTGACGCTCGACGGGGACACGCCCGACCTCACCAGAACGTTCGCCTTCAAGAACACCCCGATCCCCTACCGGATCACCGTCGAACAGGACGACGTCAACCCGGTCGGTGACCCGCACACCTTCACCGTGACCGTCGAGCACGCTCCCGACAGCGACGACGTCTGGGAGAAGCTCGCTGACGCGGACGTCGATCTCGCATGGGTCCCGGACTCCGAGGATGGCACCGGCACCATCACCGACATCGACGCCGGCACGATCGATGGCGACGGACTTGGCGGCACCTGCACCACCGATGCCGTCGGCACCTGCGAGGTGACCGTCGACTCGAGCCAGATCGGCAAGGGCGAACTGTTCGCCAGCTTCGACACCCCGTACCAGTACACGACATCGACCCAGACGGTGTCGTCGACCCTCGACGCCGACGGCACGGTCGCCGAGGTATCCGACAGCGCGACCAAGGAGTGGCGCGGGCTGCACGTGGACATCACTGAGGACGGCGTCAACCTCGCCGGCTCGGAGCACCCGTTCACGGTGACGGTCACCGACTCGGATGGCGCACCGCTGTCCGGCGCCGACGTGACCATCAGCTGGGACGGCCCCGAAGGCAGCTCGATCGAGATCGACGGTGAGGACCCCGAGGTCGTCGGCAACGACGGCACTCCGGTGTCCGTGACCTGCGAGACCGACGCCGACAGCGAGTGCGGCCTGATCGTGCGCTCCGACGACGTCGCCCAGGGCACCGCCACCATCACCGAGGTGACCGCGCAGATCCAAGGCGCCGGTGGGACGATGCGCGACCTGACCGTGTCGAGCGATGGCGAGATCACCTTCGCCGACGGCGACACCACCTCGGCGACCAAGACCTGGATCGACTTCGAGGTCGAGATCTCCGACGACGCGGTGAACTACGTCGAGTGGAACCACTCGTTCGAGATCACCGTGAAGCGGATCACTCCCGACGCTCCGCAAGGCGAGGCGGTTCCCGGCGCCACGGTCGAAGCCAACTGGGAGACCGACGGCCTCAACCGGATCACCGCGGACGACCGGACCGACGCTGAGGGGCTTGAGGGCGCCTGCGTGACCGATGGCGACGGCATCTGCACCATCACCATCGAGGCACTCGACGACGAGCCGAGCAGCGGAACCCTGACGGTCACTGGTGTCGGCAACGTCGGAGTCGCCGAGGACGGTGTCGTCAGCGACAGCGGCACCGGCGGCGTCACCGTCGACGTCACCCCGGCCTCCGCGGTCAAGGAGTGGGTCGACTACGCAGTCACCGTCACTCCTGACGGCGTCAACCCCGTTGGGACCGACGACGAGGACGACTCGCTGCACACCTTCACCATCACCGCCGACCGGACGAACAGCGACCTCGACGACGACCTGTCGACGATCACCGTGGACCTCGTCTGGCAGGGTGACGTCGGTTCGATCATCAAGATCGGCGAGACCACGCAGAGCGACGGGACCGTGAGTGGCTCCTGCCAGCTGGACGCGGGTGGCGCCTGCGAGGTGGTCGTCGACTCCGACGAAGCCGGACAGGGTTCGTTGGTCGTGACCGGTCTGACGGACGCGGCCGTCACCTCGACAGCTCACCCGGACGGTGTCGTCATCACCTTCATCACCGAGAACGAGCTCGACGGCTTCGACTGCGAGGGTGACGACAACCTCTGCGCCACGAAGACGTGGGTCGCGTTCGGCATCAGTGTCACGCCGGACGACGAGGTCAACCACGTCGAGGTGTCCCACACGTTCACCGTGGAGCTCACCGGCGACCTCGACGCTGTCGAAGTCGACAGCTTCACCTACCGGTTCGACGGCTCGCTCGCCGACGGTGAGGGTGGCCTGGGCGACGACGCGACCCGGGTCTCGACGACCTGCGGAGTCGACGCGGACAACCCGTGCGAGATCGTGGTGTCCGCCGACGTCCCCGGAGACCTGCGCCTCACGGTGACCTCAGCGACCATCACCATCGGTGAAGACACGTTCTCCATCCCCTTCGGCGACGGTGCCGAGCTCGACGCGACTCCGGCCGTCAACCAGGCGGACAAGGGGTTCGTCGACTACCGGGTCGAGCTGGAGCGACCGGCGTTCAACCTGCTCGGTGACGCGCACTCCTTCGAGGTGACCGTCGAACGGCTCACCGTCGAGGGAGCCGAGCTGGCCGAAGGTGTCGAGCTGACCCTGTGCTGGGACGGACCTGTCGGCAGCGCACTGCTCGACGCAGACGCCGACGGGTGCCAGTCGGTGACCACCGGGACCGGCGACGACGCCGGCACGGTGACCGTGACCGTCAGCACGCCAACCACCGCTGGGACCGGCTCGCTCACCGTCGCGTCCATCGACGCCGACGGTGACGTGGTCCTACCCGAGGACGGCGTGATCACCTTCACGTACGTCGACGGCATCGACGAGGCCGACAAGACCTGGATCGTCTACGACCTCGAGCTGTCGAGCGACGCGATCAACGCGTTGGGGGACGCCCACGACTTCGTCGTCAGCGACGTCACCGTCGACGACGGCTCCGGACCGGTCACTGCGTCCGGCGCGACGATCACCGCGATCTGGTCCGAAGACGAGGTCGGCGAGACGCGCACCTGCGTCGTCGACGCCACCGGGACGTGCACGATCACCATCACCTCGCTGACCGAGGCCGGTAGCGGGACCCTCACGCTGACCCTGCTCGAGCACACCTTCGAGGGCGAGAGCTTCACGGTCGACCTGACCGACACGCTCACCGCCGCCCTGGCCGACGGCGCGGCCGGGCAGGATGCCACCAAGACGTGGCGCGACTTCCGCGTCACGATCACCCCGGACGACATCAACCTGACGGGAGACAGCCACACCTTCGACGTCACGGTCGAGCAGACCGACGACGGCGAGGTCTGGGACCCGGTGCCGGATGGCACGACGCTGACCAGCGCCGAGGTGACCGGCTTCGACCTGCAGACGGTCGGGCTCGACACCGAGGATCTCACCCTTTCCGGCAGCTGCCTGCACTCGTCGACGCTCGTTCCGACCAACGGCGGCACCGTGGATGGGGACTGCACCCTGACCGTCACCTCCCTGGTGCCGGGCCAGGTCGAGATCACCGTCCACACCATCCTCGTGGCGAACGACCAGTCCGCCGATGACATCGATGGGCTCGGCGAGGTCACCTTCGTCCTCGCCGACGACGACCAGGACAGCGCGTTCAAGACCTGGATCGAGATCGATGCGTCGCTGACGCCGCCGAGCGCGACCAACCTCGTCGAGGAGCAGCACGACTTCGAGGTGGAGGTCACGGTGATCGACGGCGGAGCCGGCGTCGCCCTCGATGGCATGGAGCTGTGCTTCTCCTGGGACGGCGACGGAACCCCGCACCTGACCGACGACTGCGTGCAGCTCGACAGTGAGGACCTAGCGGGACTGACCGGCGGCTACACCTACACGGTGGACGCCCCAGAGGATCTGGCAGGCGCCACCGCCGGCATGGGCACCCTCGACCTCGACTCGGTCACCGTGGACGTCTCTCAGCAGGGCGTGGAGCGCAGCTTCACCGTCCCGAACGAGGACGGCTTCGGCCTCGGCCAGGACCTGAGTCAGGGCGAGCCGTCGGATCTTGGGTTCCCGCTGACCGCAACCAAGCTGTGGATCGACTACGGCCTGTCGGTCGGGAGCGCCGTCAACCCGCTACCGGGCGGCGAGGAGCACACCTTCGAGGTGACGCTGCGCTCGTCCGACCCGGGCACGCTGGCCGACGGCTACACGCCGGGAGAGGCTGCGGTCGTCGGCGACGGTGTCACGATCTCGTTGATCTACACCGGCACGGGCGAGGTGACCCACGTCAACGGCGTCGAGGTCGCGGACGGGTTCGACCCGAGCGGCTTCGACTGCTCGCCGACACCCGTCCTCGATGGGCAGGACGTCATCGGACGGTGCACGGTCACGGTGACCACCGACTGGACCGACCACCCCAGCGAGGGTGTCGGTATCGGGACGCTGTCCGCGTACTTCCAGGGCACCGCCGCAGACAGCCAGGACACCCTGGACCTCGTCGCCACCGGAACCAAGACCTGGATCGCGATCGCCATCGAGAAGGAGGCGGTGACCACCGCGGACGAGATCGCGGTCGGCGAACTGGTCGAGATCGGTGACGTCAAGGCGATCCTGATCGCTCTCGAGGAGCAGGACACCTACACGGTGGACTACGCGTTCACCGTCACCAACCCGACAGACCGACCGCTGCTCGTGACCAGCCTCACCGACGTGTTCGTCGACCGGGCCGAGACACCCGCAACGGTCGCGGAGCAGGACCTCCTCGACACCTTCATCGACGCCAACGGCAGCGCCGTGCTGGCACCCGACGCGCAGGTGACCTTCACGGTGACCTACGTCCTGACCGCCGACGACGTCGATCGCGCGTTCCTCGACAACACGGTGACCGTGACCGGTGTCGACGAAGCCTCGGGTGAAGGCGTCAGCGACACGGCCGATGAGACGGTCGGGCTGATCCTCGTCGACCCGGCAGTGTTCGAGCCCGCGATCACCGTGACCAAGACCGCGGTCGACGGTGTGACCGAGGACGACGATGGCAACTTCATCGTCACCATCGAGGGCGAGGACGGCTCGGCCACGGCGACCTACGAGTTCGTCGTCACCAACACCGGCGACGACGACCTGAGCGACCTCACGCTGGTCGACGACAAGATCGGTGACCTCACCGATGCGTTGACCGCCGCGCTCGAGGACGCCTTCGGCAGCGCCACGCTGCCGGTCGGCGAGTCTGTCACGGTCACCGCGGACCACGAGGTCACCGCCGCCGACTTCGACGGCATCACGCTCACCAACGTGGTGGACGTGGAAGGCGTCGGGGTCGACAGCGGAGCCACCGTCGACGACAGCGATGACGAGACCGTCACGCTCGTCGAGGTCCTGGCCGAAGTGCTTCCCAGGACGGGCGTGAACGCAGCCGGACTCACCAGCCTGGGTGTGCTGCTCGCGATGATCGGAGCAGCGTCCCTGCTCTTCACACGCCGCCGGCGCGAGGAGGACGCCAGCTGATCGCACCCTCCTGCTGAACGGCACCCGCCGCTCACTACCAGCGCCTGACGGCCCGGTCCCGTGACCGGGCCGTCAGCATGCCTGCGGGCAACCGCCCACCCGGGGCTCCCGCCGACGCTGTGAGACCACCCAACCACGCAGAGAGATGCCCCGGCCGTCAGGCCCATGGTGTGCGCGAAGCGCTCGGGTCTCTAGGACTTGAGTCCTGTCAGCGGCGCGCCCGGTGGGCCGTCCGCCACGCCCCCGTTCTTCGCACCGACCCGCAGATCCATAACGCTGAGTGATGGAGTCGCCACCACACGAGGTTGCCCGTAACGGTACGTCGTCAGCGGACCACAAAGTAGTTGACGCTGCATCTATCTCCCGACGGCCGCACGCGACCTCCTTGCTGATCCGCCTCTTCTCGGACGAGTGGGACACGCGTACAGTGCGCCGACGTGAAGCCGCACACACCGTGCGGGAGTTGCCAAGAGGGATAGGGCAACACCTTCACACCGGACCGACACGGTCCAGTTAGTGACACACGGACGCAACGATCCTCGGGCACCACACAGCTACACGGTCGCCCGTCGGGTCGACAGGGGCATCTACAAGGGGCTTCCTGACGGCTCGATGGCTCGAGGGGAGCGAGTGGCGAGACCGGCCGTGAGACGACAACAGACGTCCACCACAGGCCACTAGGTCTCGACGGGGAGGCTCCTTCAGATGTCGACCAATCACCTCGCGATGCGTCCCAGCACTCGCCTATTCGTCACGCTCCTCGCGACGCTCTCCATCATCGCCGCACAGATGGCGGTGTTCGCTCCCACATCCGCCGATGCAGAAGACGAAGCTCCAGGTGGAGGGAACGGAGGCACCTTCGACTTCTCGGGCTACATCGACTTCATCTATCCCGATGGAGGGACGGAACGCCACCATTTCGACGTAGAAGACAACCCTGGGCAGGACGTTCCACTTCCCCCCTACGAGTGGCATGGGGATGGGGACAATGAGGGCCCCGAGTTCCACCTCTCGTGCTCAGCAACGTTGACCGGCACAACGGCGACGGACACGGACTCAAATGATGTGACTGTCACGTTGGGTGGCTTCGATATCGAGAGATCGAAGAATGGCACGACGCAGGCCACCTGCTCGGACACGGACTTCGTGGAGCTCGACATCAGCAAGACCGATAGCACCGACGGTGACGTCAGCCCCGGTGACCCATTCTCATACACGATCAGCCTGAGGAACATCGCTACCGGCGATGACGCAACGACCGCCACCGATGTAACGCTGGTTGATGTTGTCCCCCACCAACTGTCGATCGAGGGCTGGTCGGCGACCTTCAACGACGCCGATGTGGCCTCGGACACCTGCACGGTGGATGGCCAGACGGTCGACTGCAGTGTCGACGACCTCGGTCCAGAGGGGGCTGACACCTTCGAGTTGACCATCGACGTTCAGGTACGTGACGACGTCTCAGACTGCGGGCCTGTCACGAACACGGCGACCGGGGGCGCGTCCAACGCCGCACCCGTTTCGGACTCTACCGAGATCACGATCGACTGCCCCGAGAAGGGCTCGATCACGGTTGCCAAGGCGGTTGACGGGCTCGGTGACGCACCTGAGGGCGACTTCGCCTTCGACCTGGTGTGTGACGGTGAGACCATCGACAGCTTCGAGCTAGCCGCTGGCGAGTCCAAGGACTTCGAACAGCTCGGCGGGTTCGTCGACTGCACCGTCGAGGAGACCAACGACCAGAACGCCGACGCCACCTCGTGGCAGATCACCGGCGACGCGACCGGCTCCGGCGACGGCACCGAAACCGACAGCTTCGACGTCGACGAGACCGAGTCGGTCACCGTCACCTTCACCAACACCTACGACGCCGACGGCTCGATCACGGTTGCCAAGGCGGTTGACGGGCTCGGTGACGCACCTGAGGGCG
>CAYVJT010000053.1:0-3963 GCA_964451855.1 uncultured Actinomycetota bacterium | reverse complement strand
CTTCGACGTCGACGAGACCGAGTCGGTCACCGTCACCTTCACCAACACCTACGACCTACCGCCGGCCCCGGCAATCGAGATCACCAAGGACGCGATCCCGAGCGCGACAGAGGTGACCGTTGGCGAACTCGTGGAGTTCGACGATGGGGAGAAGTCCTTGTTCATCGACCTCGATGAGCAGGAGACCTACACCGTCGACTACGAGTTCACGGTCACGAACCCGTCGGACCGCACATTGATCGTGACCAGCCTCACCGACGTGTTCTTCGACCGGAGCGAGCCTCCCGTCGAGGTCGCTGACCAGGATCTCCTCGATGCCTTCACCGACGCGAACGACGGGAACGTCCTCGCTCCGGAGGATGTCGTCACGTTCACCGTGACCTTCACCCTCACAGAGGAGGACCTCGATCGCGGCTTCCTCGACAACACGGTCACGGTCACGGCCTTCGATGACCAGACCGAGCAGCCGGTCTCGAGTAGCGACGACGAGGTCGTTGGCATCTCTGAGGTGGAGGGCGAGGTCTTCGAACCGTCGATCAACATCGAGAAGACCGCGGTCGACGGGGTCTCCGAGGACGAGGAGGGCAACCTCATCGTCACCATCGAGGGCGAGGACGGCTCAGCCACGGTGACCTACGAGTTCGTCGTCACCAACACCGGCGACGACGACCTGACCGACCTCACGCTGGTCGACGACAAGATCGGTGACCTCACCGACGCGTTGACCGCCGCGCTCGAGGACGCCACGCTGCCCGTCGGCGAGGCGGTCACGGTCACCGCCGACCACGAGGTCACCGCCGCCGACTTCGACGGCATCACCCTGACCAACGTGGTCGAGGTGGTCGGCGTCGGCGTCGACAGCGACGCCACCGTCGACGACAGCGACGACGAGACCGTCACGCTCGTCGAGGTCCAGGACACCGCCGAGGAGCTGCCGGAGACCGGACTCAACGCCGCCGGGCTGACCGGCCTGGGGCTGCTGCTCGCCATGATCGGAGCTGCATCGCTGCTCCTCACGAGCCCCCGCCGCGAGGAGGACGCCAGCTGATCGCACGCTCCCACTGAGCGGCACACCGCCGCTCACCACCACCGCCTGACGGCCCGGTCCCCGTGACCGGGCCGTCAGCGTGTTCCGGGCGAGCTCAGCGCGTCCCCGGCGTCCCCGGCGTCCTCGGCGTCCCTGGCGTCCCCGTCGACCACCTCGACATCGAGGCAGCACGATCCGGGAAGACGCCCGTCACTGCGAACTCCGCGATCGCGCCGGCCAGCCGCGTGGCGAACGCGGGCGTGAACCCGTCCTCGGCGTGACCGAAGCCGACCGGCTCGTGCCACACCACCGCAGGGCCGGCAGCAGACGACCGGAGCTGGTCCGCGTCCTCGGGCGGGAAGTAGCCGTCGTCGTCGCCGTGGACCGCCAGCAGCGGCGCCTCGATCGCCGACACCATGACGAACGGGTGGGGTGGGTCGCTCCACGCCTCGGGCCCGTCGAGCCTCACCCCGAGACCGAGCTGGAGTGCTCCACGTCGTGCCGGGCTGCGCCACACGGCATCGAGCCGCGCCAACGCCCGACCGTGGGGCGGCTCGCGGAACACCGCCGGTGCGGACACCGTCACCACCCCCGCAACCGGGAGACCGCGAGACGCCGCGTGCAGCACCGCGGTGGCACCCATCGACGCGCCGACGACGATCAGCCGCCGGTGTCCCACGCCGAGCAGCCACTCCGCACCTGCCTCGACGTCCAGGGCTTCCCGATCCCCCAGCGTGCACCGCCCACCGGACGCCCCGTGCCCCCGGAGGTCGAGGGTGAGCACCGGGTGATGGCGCGCGATCGCCTCGGCCAGCCGCGCGTAGGACGGCTTGCGGCGGTTGGCCGCGAACCCATGGGCGAGAAGCACCGCCACCTCGCTGTCGACGGAGGAGATGCCGTCCCCGGCCGCGAGGTAGGAGCCACGCAGCCGCACCCCGTCCGCGGCCCGCAGCCGAGCGACGAGCTCAGGATGGCGGATGCGGCCGACGGTGCCACGGACCTCGAGGTAGCGGCGCAGGAGGCTGCGGCGACGGGGCTGGGGCACGCAGTCTCCTTCGATGGGCGGGCGCGATGGGGCGTCGCGGAAGCTGTACGCGACAGGGCCTCGCGGAAGCCGTCCGCAGCGGGGCGCCGCGAGGGGCCGTACGCGGTGAGGCACCGGGTCGCACCGGGTGGGCTGAACTGGACGTCGGGGTCAGCGGTCTGGCATCCTTTCACATGAACGCCCCGGCAACGGCGCCGGCCGTCGGACGGCCTGCCGCATGCGCGGGGCGTACGTCGTGAGGTGGCCCGAGTTGGGCGCTGCCGGCTCTACGTTGGCGTTCGAGACGGAACGCGAGCCAGATCGTAGGACAGGTCGGCGCCGGACATCGGCGCCCTGACGGCGAGGAGCGACGGTGCACCTGTTGGTGCTCACCGACCGGGCCGGCGGCGGCAAGTCCCTGCTGCCCGCCCTGGAGTACCTCGACCACTCCCTCCAGGACGCCCCGCTGGAGCCCGGCTCGCTGATGGGGCTGACCGCCTGCGACGTGGTGCTGGTCGACGCGACCCTGGACCTGCGGTTGGCCGCCGGGGCGACGCGCTCGGCGTCGTTGCACGAGATCGAGCGGCCCGTGGTCGTCGTGATGTCCGAGGGCGGGCTCGCGGCACTGAAGGTCACCTGGGGCTTCGACGACTGGATCCTGCCGCACGCGTCCCCCGCGGAGATCGAGACGCGCCTGCGCCTCGCGAAGGAACGGGCCGCGCAACAGCGCCCACAGCGCGCCGCCAACGTCGGCGACCTGATCGTCGACGACGACAGCTACCAGGTCCGACTCCGGGGCCAGCCGCTCGACCTCACCTTCAAGGAGTTCGAGCTGCTCAAGGCGCTGGCCAACGCACCCAACCGGGTGTTCACCCGCGAGCTGCTCCTCCAGGAGGTCTGGGGCTACGACTACTTCGGCGGCTCGCGGACCGTCGACGTGCACATCCGGCGGCTGCGCGCCAAGCTCGGCCCCGAGTACGAGTCGATGATCCACACCGTCCGCGGTGTCGGCTACAAGCTGGTCCCGCCCGGTCGCCGCGAACGCGAAGCCGAAGGCACCAACGTCGAGGAAGAGGACGCCTGACGGAGGAGGTCCACCTCGCCCCGGGGTGGCCACCTCGGTCGGCGTGACTCTGCCTCGGCACGTCCGGGACTGCCACGCCCCGTCAGGATGCTGCCTCGGCACAGCCGGCCGCTGCCTCGGCTCAGCCGGTCGTCACCGCGTCGAGCGCGACGTCGTCCCAGCGGGTCGTGAACCCGCGGCTCGTGTACAGCTCCACGGCGCGCTCGTTGGCGCGATCGACCCACAGCAGGACGTCGTGGCAGCCGACGTCACGCAGGTGCGCGAGCCCGGCCGAGAGCAGCAGGCCGCCGAGCCCGCGTCCCTGACCCTGCGGATGGATCGCGAGGTTGTAGACCTCCCCGACCCCCTCGCCGCGTCGCTTGAGCCAGTGCAGCCCGAGCACGCGACCCGCCGCCTCGTCCTCGGCGAGGAGCAGGTCCTCCGCGCGGAACCAGGGCAGCGTCCGGCGCTCCGCGAACCGTTCCGGGGTCCAGCCACCGTCGCCGGTGCCCTCGTAGGCGAGCGCCAGCACCTCGACGACGGCCGCATCGTCCTCGCCGGGCTCGTACTCGCGCACGGTCACCCCCGGCACCTCGGGCACCTCGACCTCCTCGGCGAGCTCGCACCCGAGGATCCCGAGCCTGCGGCCCACGACGAACCCGTCGTCCTCCAGCCCGGTGAGGTGCTCGTCGCTGACGTGACGCATCCAGACCTGCAGCTCGGCGGCGTGGGCAGGGACGACGAGGTGGTGCAGCTCCCGCAGCAACGCGGAGCGCACGACGGCGGGGTGCGGTCCCGGTGCGGGTGAGGCCTCGGTCGTGGCTGAGGTCGCGGGTGAGGTCGTGGCTG
>CAYVJT010000052.1:12802-19705 GCA_964451855.1 uncultured Actinomycetota bacterium | reverse complement strand
CGGCCACTAACGTGGGCGCCTCCTCGGATTCGAGTCCGTCCCGTCCCCGACCGAGAGGCGTGAACCTTGCCCACCCCTCACCTCGCCGCACAGCCGGGCGACCTCGCCGAAGCCGTGCTCTTGCCCGGCGATCCGCTGCGCGCCCGCTACATCGCAGAGACCTACTTCGACGACGCGCGGCTGGTCAACGAGGTGCGCAACGCCCTGGCGTTCACCGGGACCTACCAGGGCATGCCGGTGTCGGTGCTCGGCACCGGCATGGGGATCCCGAGCGCCTCGATCTACTGCCACGAACTGATCACCGAGTACGGGGCGAAGCGGCTCGTCCGGGTCGGCTCGGCCGGCGCGCTCCATGACGATGTGCAGCTTCGCGACGTGATCCTCGCCGCCGGTGCCTGTACCGACTCGCAGGTGAACCGGGCGCGCTACGCGGGGCTGGACTTCGCCGCGATCGCCGACTTCGAGCTGCTGCGGGCGGCATCGGACGCGGCGTCATCCCGCGACCTGGCCGTGCGGGTCGGCAACGTGCACAGCGCAGACCTCTTCTACGACCCGCGTGACGGTCTGTTCGGCACGATGGCGGGGATGGGTGTGCTGGCCGTCGAGATGGAGGCGGCCGGCATCTACGGGGTGGCCGCGGAGCTCGGGGCGCGCGCTCTGGCGGTCCTGACCGTCAGCGACCACATCGTCCGTGGTGAGCAGTGCACACCCGAGGAGCGGCAGTCGACCTTCGGCGACATGGTGACCATCGCCCTTGACGCTCTGGTGTCGGACGTCCCGTGACCTGGGCCGCGGTGGCACGTACCGTGCCCGCCGCACGACGTGCCGGCACGGTGCCGGGTGCGCTGATGAAGGAGTGTCCGGATGGGTGAGGTGCACTGGCGGGAGCTGTACCGCGAGGTGGTCGATACGGGGCTGTGTACGGGCTGTGCGGCCTGTGTGATGGCCTGCCCGCGGGATGTGCTGGGCTACACCGACGACTACTACCCCGTGCAGATCGGCGACGGCATGGCGCACGATCAGTGCGTGATCGGGGACCGGGGCTGTGACATCTGCACGCGGGCGTGTCCGCGCTTCCGTACCTGGGAGTCGGAGCTGGACCAGGCGCTGTTCGGACGGCAGCGTGATCCGGAGACCGAGATCTACGGCCAGGCACGGTCGATCCTGTTGACCCGAGCGACCGACAAGGCGGTGCTCGAGAACGGCCAGGATGGCGGGTTGGTGTCCACGCTGTTGATCTGGGGGCTCGAGACCGAGCGGATCGAGGGTGCGGCCACCTCCAGGATCGTGGACGACAACCGCGGGCCCTTCGATGCGGAGCCGTTCCTGGCGACCACCCGTGAAGAGGTGTTGGCCACGGCCGGGTCGCGCTACACCTACTCGGCGAACCCGTTGGCGATGGCCGAGGCGGACGAGCGCAAGATGAAGCAGGTGGCCCTGGTGGGGATGAGCTGCCAGGCGTCGATCAACGGGTCGGTGCAGGCCCGTGGGGTGAACAAGTACAAGCGCAAGATCGCGTTGACGATCGGGCTGCTGTGCTCGAAGTCGTTCACCTACGACGGGCAGAAGAAGGTGTTGGAGGATCACGGCATCGACATCGCCGACGTGACCAAGATCAACATCAAGGGCCGCTACCAGGTGTGGACCAAGGACGGTGACTACCACGAGATCCCGCTGAAGCTGTTCCACCCCTACACCCGGGAGGGCTGCAAGCTGTGTCCGGACTTCGCGGCGGAGCACGCGGACATCTCGACCGGTGGGATCGGTTCGGACGACAACTGGACGTTGACGATCGTGCGGACCGAGCGCGGTGAGGAGTGGATCCAGGGGGTGATCGACGCCGGGCTGATCGAGGCCAGACCCGGCGAGGAGGACCCCGTCGCGATGAACCTGCTCACCAAGCTGTCGGGCTGGTCTCGCGACCGCTGGCCCGTGGAACGTCTCCCCGCCGACCACGCGGCACCGGGGCTGCTGCCCATCGCCTCGACGAGCTGATCCCACTGGATGCCCCGGCGGCGCTTCCGCGGAGTCGCTGCCGGGGATGCTTCAGGCCCCGGCGACCACGCCGGGGCGGTGGAAGCCGCCGTCCCTGCCGGTGCGGTCGGCGAGCAGCCCCGCCAGGGTCGCCAAGGCGATCTCGGCCGGCTCCTTCGAGCCGATGTCGAGCCCGATCGGCCGCTGCACCGTGGCGATCGCGGCGTCGTCGAGCCCCTGCGCCTCGAGCGCGGCCACGTGGGGGCCGGTGTGGCGCGGTGAGCCCATGATGCCGATCCACCTCGGCGTCGCCGTGACGAGTGGCGCCAGCATCTCGCCCAGGTCGTCGCGGTGGTGGTCGGTCACGACGACGTCGGTGGTGGCGTCCACCTCGAGGTCCCTGGGGAGGAGGAAGATGCGGTCGGTCGTGGCACGGAGGTCGTCGCTGATGCGATCGGGCTCCGGTTCGAGCAGCCGGGTCGAGAAACCGAGCTCACGGCCCCACCACAGCAGGTACCTCGCGACGGGGGAGGCGTAGACGGCCACGAGGTCGCGTTCCGGGCGGCTGATCGGCGCCGCCTCCCCGTGCGCGACCGCGCACTCCGCGTCGTGCACGTGACCGTCATCGCGGCCGTGATCGTGGCCGTGAGCGTCAGACACCGCAGGCTCCTCCCGTGTGACCGCTAGCGTCCCAGGGTACGGACCCGCCGGATCCCCGGCGTGGCACGGACCAACGATCCTGGAGGCAGGCGGATGTCGGAGCGCCCCGCGGACCCCGCCGCGATGGCTCGCGCGCTCGAGGAGCGCGCCTACCTCGCCGACCGCGGGCTCGCGACCGCGTTGCACCTCGCGCTGCGCCTCGGCCGGCCGCTCCTGCTGGAGGGTGACGCCGGCGTCGGCAAGACCGAGGCGGCCCGCAGCCTGGCCGCGGCGCTCGACGCGGAGCTGGTGCGGTTGCAGTGCCACGAGGGGTTGGACCGATCGCAGGCGCTCTACGCCTGGGACCACCCCCGCCAGCTGTTGCACCTGCGCGCCCTCGAGGCCTCGGGCGACCGCCCCGCCGACCACGAGGCGGAGCTCTACGACGAACGGTTCCTGTTGGAGCGGCCCCTCTTGCGGGCGTTGCGCCGAGGTGGCCAGGCGGTCCTGCTCGTCGACGAGATCGACCGTGCCGACGACGAGTTCGAGGCCTTCCTGCTCGAGCTGTTGAGCGACTTCCAGATCACGATCCCGGAGCTGGGCACCGTGACGGCGCCATCCCGCCCCGTGGTGGTGCTGACCTCGAACCGCACGCGTGAGCTCTCCGACGCGCTCAAGCGGCGCTGCCTCTACCACTGGATCGACCATCCCGACGTCGACCGCGAGACGGCCATCGTGCGTGCCCGGGCCCCCGAGGTCCCCGGCGACGTCGCGGCCCGGGTCGCCGAGCTGGTCGCCCGCTTACGCACCCTCGGTCTGTACAAGCCCCCGGGTGTGGCCGAGTCGATCGACTGGGCGACCGTGCTGTCCGATGCGGGCGAACTCGACGCGCAGCAGCTGGTCGACACGCTCGGGGTGGTGGTCAAGGACCACGACGATCTGGTGGCCGTGCGCAACGCCGTCGACGACCTGTTGGCCTCCTGAGCGGCATGCGGTGACCGACGAACCGACCTGGGCGATCGGCCTGGCCGCCGCGCTACGGCGCGCCGGTGTGACGGTGAGCACGGGCCAGGTGATCGCCTGCCAGCGTGCGCTGGCGACGCTCACGGCCGCGGATCGCCAGGACCGGTACTGGGCGGGCCGGACGTGCCTGGTCAGCGATCCGGACGACCTCGTCGTCTTCGACCGGGTGTTCGCGGCCATCGAGGGTGCTGCCGCCGACACCGTCCCTGAGGAGGGCGACGGACAGGACGGCGGCATCGATACGGCCTCCGATGCCGGGCCACCGCCGGCACCCGACCCGACCTACGGTGACGACGAGGTGGCACTGGCGGGCGCGATCGCGTCCGAGCGCGAACGGCTGCGGCACCGTCGCTTCGACGCGGTCGACGAGCGTGAGCGTGACGAGATCGAGCGGATGCTCGACCGGCTGCACGTCGCGGTGCCGCGGCGGCGGTCACGCCGGACCCGTCCCGGACGCAGGGGAGAGCTCGACCTGCCTCGCACCCTGGAGCGGGCCCTGCACACCGACGGCGAGCTGCTGGACCGGGCGTGGCGCACGCCGCGGACCCGTCCGCGGCGGCTGGTGGTGCTGCTCGACGTGTCCGGGTCGATGGCGGGACACGCGCGAGCGATGCTGCGGTTCGCCCTGGCGGCACGCCGTACCGCGGACCGTGAGCTCGCCCGCCGGGTCGAGGTCTTCGCCTTCGGGACGCGCCTGTCGCGGTTGTCCGAGGCGCTGGCCGTGCGTGATCCGGACGCCGCGATCGCCGCGGCTGCGGAGGCGGTCGTCGACTGGGATGGTGGGACGCGGATCGGTGCCAGCATCGACGAACTGGTGCGCACGTGGGCGCCGCGGGGGGTGTTGCGGGGTGCCGTGGTCGTGATCTGCTCCGACGGGCTGGAGCGGGGGGACCCGGCGCAGCTCGCGGCGAGCATGGCCCGCCTGCGTCGTCACGCCCACCGCATCCTGTGGGTCAGCCCCCTCGCGGGAGACGAGCGCTACGTCCCGACCCAGCGCGGGATGGCCGTCGCCCTGCCCTACGTGGACGTCCTGCTCCCCGGGGACACCCTAGAGGGGTTGGAGCGCCTGGCCGACGCGCTCGCTCGTAGCTCGTAGGCCCGTGCCTCGTCGGCCCGTGCCTCGTAGGCCGCCCGCGCCTCGTGGGCCGCCCGAGGTCCGTGGGCCGGTGGCGGGTCCAGCATCGGCCGTTCGGCCGGTTGACGCTGTCGCCTCTGCACACCACGTTGATGGTGGACACCGGAACACCACGTTGACGGTGGACACCGGAGCGCCCACGCCCTGCAGGTCCCGAACCCTGTGGAGGCCTTGACCCTGTGAAGAGCCGAGCGCTGTGAAGGCCCCGACCACCATGAGCTCATCCGCGACCTCCTACGACTCCGCTACCTACGCGAGGGTCAACCGGCTCGACCCGCACCACGCGCGGCGGATCGGTGAGGCGTTCCCTGATCTCGCCGGCAAGCACGTGCTGGAGGTGGGCTGCGGACGTGGGCACCTGCTCCGCGTGCTGCAGGCGGCGGGAGCACGAGCGTTCGGCGTCGACGTCAACCCGCAGGCGATCGTGCAGGGCGAGGTCGAGGAGATGGCCGTGGCGGATGCCACGTTCCTGCCCTTCCCCGACGACCACTTCGATGGGCTCGTCTCCGTCCACACGATCGAGCACCTGCCCGCGCTGGACGAGGCGCTCGCCGAGATGGTCCGTGTGGTCCATCCGGGGGGCCGCCTCCTGTTGATCTACCCGGCCGAGCCCATCAAGGGGCTGTGGGCCGTGCCCACCGCGACGATCCTCCACCGCAACCCGTGCAAGGCACGCCAGATCCACTGTCAGAAGCTGACCCCGCGCCGGCTCCTCGCGCGCATGACCGGTTATCCGATCGCCCACCGCGGGAGCCGGTTCAGTTGGCGGGGGTGGCCGCAGTACGCGACGGTCCTCGACCGCCTGCCCTGACGCCTGGCCACCTGCCCACTCTCCTGACCGACCCGCCGGGCCGGAGCCTGGGCCGCACACCCTGATCGGACCGCCCCCATCGGACGGCCCACCGTCGATGGTCCCGGACGTCTGGCCGTTCGTCGGGTCCCGCGCAGTACCGTCCACACCCATGAACCTCCTCGATGTGGTGCTGCTCCTCGCCATCGTGCTCGGTGCGATCGGTGGGTTCCGTTACGGGCTCATCGCCCGCCTGGCGGGCTGGATCGGCCTGCTCGTCGGGCTCGGCCTGTCGCTGTGGACCGTGCCGACCGTCCTCGACCTCGTCCGGGTCGGGACGCCGGGTCCGCGCTTCCTCATCGGGATCCTGGTGCTCAGCATCACCGTGGCGCTGGTCTCCGCGCTCTTCCAGCGGCTCGGCTTCGGGATGCGCCGCGCGATCCACGCCACACCGCTGCGTGTCGTCGACCGTGCCGCGGGGCTGACCGCCGGTATCGCCGTCATCGGGGTGCTCGTCTGGGTGCTGCTCCCCGCAGCTGCCTTCGTCCCCGGCCAGCTCGCCGCCCAGGTGCGTGGCTCGACCCTGGTGCAGGCCGTCGACACCTTGTCGCCCCCCTCGCCGGACACGGTGGGGGCGTTCTCCCGCCTGGTCGATCTCCAACGCTTCCCCGACGTCTTCGACGACCTGAGGCCGGCGCCCGACACCGGACCACCGCCGAGCGAGATCCCGGTCGCCCAGGAGGTCGTCCAGGAGGCGACGGCCTCCACCGTCAGGATCGACGCGCGGGGGTGCCGCCGCGGCTACGTCGGCTCCGGCTGGGTCGTCGACGAGGGGCTGGTGGTCACCAACGCCCACGTCGTCGCTGGCGCGGACGACCTGGAGGTCCGTCGACCCGACGGTGAGGTGCGTGACGCCGAGGTGGTCCGTTTCGACCCGGAACGCGACCTGGCCGTGCTCCGCGTCACCGACCTCGGTCGTCCGGCCCTGCCGCTGGGCGAGGTCGTGGCGGACAGCGACGGCGCGGTGATCGGCTACCCGTCCGGCCAGGACGAACCCCGGGTCGCCCCGGCCGCGGTCCGCGACCAGCGCAGCACGGTCGGCCGCGACATCTACGGCGAGGGCCGTGCCGAGCGCGAGGTCGTCTACCTCGCCGCCCAACTGCGCCAGGGGGATTCGGGTGGGCCGGTGATCAACCCCGACGGTGAGGTGGTCGCGGTGGTCTTCGCCATCTCACCCGACCGCGATACCACCGCCTACGCGCTCGCTCCGAGCGAGGTGCGGGCGGTGCTGGACGGCCCGGAGCGCACCGACGCCGGTCGCTGCATGTGAGACGTGCAGCAC
>CAYVJT010000052.1:2497-12702 GCA_964451855.1 uncultured Actinomycetota bacterium | reverse complement strand
GCTGGACGGCCCGGAGCGCACCGACGCCGGTCGCTGCATGTGAGACGTGCAGCACCGGACGGCGCGGCCCGGGACGGCGCGGCCCGGGAAGACGGAGGGTGAGGTTCGCGCCACGGCGGATGGTGCGGTACGCAGGGGCCATGGATCCGATCGAGCTCCTCCGGCTGCTGGTCGACCCGACCCGGTTGGCGATCGTGGGCGCCGTGGCGACGGCGCCGGGGGACACCGCCGAACTGGCCGAGCGCTCCGGCCGCAGCACCGACGAGGTCCTGCGCACCGTGGGGGCGCTCGTGCAGGCGGGCCTGGTGGTCCACGAGGGTGGGGGCTACCACCTCGACGTCGCGGCCTGGCGCGACCTGGCCCGCGACCTGCCGCAGGACGCGGCGGCGAGCCCTCGGATCGCCTTCGGCATGACCGAGGACGAGGCCGAGATCCTCGCCCGGTTCTTCCGCGGCGACCGTCTGGTCGAGATCCCGGCCCAGCACGCGAAGCGCAGGATCGTCCTGGAGCGGCTGGCGCTGGAGTTCGAGCCGGGCGTGCGGTACGTGGAGGCGGAGGTCAACGAGGTGCTCCGGCGCTTCCACGACGATCATGCGACGCTGCGACGGCTGCTCGTCGACGAAGGGCTGGTCGACCGGGAGGCAGGGCGGTACTGGCGCGCCGGCGGCCGCCTCGCCTGACGCCCCGCTGCCTGGCTCGACCCCCACCGCGCCCGGACCGACGCTGTGGTGGGCCGCTGTGGTGGGTGATGGGTGACGTTGCGACGGCCATCCGTCGAAACCGCACCCATCGCGTCGCGATCCGTCCGCGCGGACCACGGACGTGATCGACGGTCTGTGCCGGGCAGGTGAGCGGTAGGCTCGCTGACGTTGTCGTCGATCCCCTTCCGTCGTCGTACCAAGGAGCCCGCGCGTGGGTGAGTTCGTCAACCTCGAGGTGGATGCGCAGCGGCGCGTCGGCACGATCCGGATCGACCGGCCGCCCATGAACGCCCTGGCGCTGCAGGTCTGGCAGGAGATCGAAGCGGCGACCTCGGCGGCGATCGAGCACGATGACGTCGGCGCGCTGGTGGTCTACGGCGGTCCGAAGGTCTTCGCCGCCGGGGCGGACATCAAGGAGTTCCCGAACTGGACCTACCAGAGCGCGGCCGCCAGCGGCCAGGTGCTGCACCGCAGCCTCGACGCGCTGGCCCGCGCACCGATGGTCACGATCGCGGCGATCAGCGGCTACGCGCTCGGCGGTGGGTGCGAGCTGGCGATGGCCTGTGACTTCCGCTTCGCCGCCGACAACGCCAAGATGGGCCAGCCCGAGATCCTGCTCGGCCTGATCCCCGGTGCCGGGGGCACCCAGCGGCTGCCTCGGCTCGTTGGCCTGTCCAAGGCCAAGGAACTGATCTACTCCGGGCGGACGATCGACATGGTCGAGGGTGAGCGGATCGGCCTGGTCGACGCGGTCTTCCCTGCCGACGATCTCTACGACGAGGCCTGCGAGGCCGCCGCGAGGTACGCCGCCGGGCCCTTCGCGCTCCGGCTCGCCAAGCGGGCGCTGGAGGACGGCACGGAGATGTCGTTGGACCAGGCGCTCCGGCTGGAGCGGCAGCTGTTCGCCGAGTGCTTCGTCACCGAGGATGCCGCCACCGGCATCGCCAGCTTCATCGAGCACGGGCCAGGCAAGGCCGAGTTCGAGGGCCGCTAGGAGCCAGCATGTCGGCCGACCCGTCACCGCGTCTGCGCGCCGTCCCCGACCCGTCGGAGGATGCGCCCGCCGGTGCTCGGCGCACGGCTGCGGACGGCCCTGAAGCACCCGTGCACGGCCCTGGGGCACGGGCTGGCGACGTGACGGCCCCGGCGGAGGTCGTCGACCTCAGCGACCTCGACGTCAAGGCGAAGCAGATC
Source organism: uncultured Actinomycetota bacterium (assembly GCA_964451855.1). Lineage (GTDB taxonomy): Bacteria > Actinomycetota > Nitriliruptoria > Nitriliruptorales > Nitriliruptoraceae > CSSed11-175R1. The sequence continues at coordinate 10,807 of CAYVJT010000052.1, read as the reverse complement.
GCCTACCACGACTGGGAGTCGCGCACCTACGACGAGAAGTTCTCGATCTCCTACGACCAGCGCTGCATCGACTACGCCCGCGATCGGTTCCGCAAGGTGGTGCCGGAGGGGGCCGGGTTCGGGGCCGCGCTGGAGGTGGGTGCCGGGACGGGGTTCTTCCTGATCAACCTCGCGCTCGCCGGCTGTCTCGACGGCGCGGAGCTCGCCGCCACCGACATCTCGCAGGGCATGCTCGACGTCTGCGAACGCAACGGCGCCGAGCACGGGCTGTCGATCGCCACCCGCCAGGGTGACGCGGAGGCGCTGCCCTACGACGACGAGCGCTTCGACCTGGTGGTCGGTCACGCCTTCATCCACCACCTGCCCGTCCCGGGTGCTGCGATCCGCGAGATGCACCGGGTCCTGAAGCCGGGCGGCACGCTGGTGATCGCTGGCGAGCCGACCGAGATCGGCGACCGCGTGTCGTGGGTGGTCAAGCGCAACACCTACCGCACCTTCCGGGCCGTGACGGCGCTGCCGGGCCTGGACGCGCTGCGCAAGCCGTCGTTGCGCGAGCAGGGCGGCACCGCCACCGACGAGGCGCTGGCGGAACTCGAGCACGTGGTCGACCTGCACACCTTCCGCCCCCGCGATGTCGAGCACCTCGCCCGCCTCGTCGGCTTCGGGGACGTCGAGGTGGTGACCGAGGAGCTGACCGCGAACTGGTTCGGTTGGGCGGTCCGGACGATCGAGGGCTCGGTGCGGCCGGGGCTGCTCGGCAGCCGGTGGGCCTTCGCGGCCTACCACGGCTACCTGCGGCTCAGCCGGTTCGACGAAGCCGTCCTGCAGCGGGTCGTGCCGCGCCCCTGGTTCTACAACCTGATCCTGCACGCCAGGAAGCCCTACCGGCACTGAGTGGAGCCCTACCGGCACGCAGTGGTCGGCGCCGTCGGACGAGGAGCGGTGGTGGACGCGGACGTCGAGGCAACCGCGCGGCAGGCGCTGCGCGAGCATGCCGCCGCCGTCGAGCGTGCCGAGCTGGGACGCGAAGCCACCGCTCGCGCCTCACGGGTCGGCGACGACCTGCTCGCCGACGCGGGGGTGCCGGCCCACCTGCGCCGTCCGCCGCTGCGGCTGCGCTACCCGCGGTGGGGCTGGCGCCGCGCGATCCGCACGGCGGTCGAACGGCGCATGTACACCCCGCAGTACCTGCGCCTGTACCGCCGCGCGGCCTGGCACCGTGCACGCGCCCTCGCCACGGGACAGCGCATCGAGTTCCAGGGCCTGATCTTCACCGGCAAGCGTGTGGAGTTCACGGCGCGGCGTGGCTACGGCCGGCTCGTGCTCGGTCCGTGGTGCTGGATCGGCAACGACAACAAGCTCCGCGTGCACGAGGGCCAGCTCACCCTCGGTGCCAAGGTCGTCATGGGTCGGGACAATGTCCTCAACGCCTACCTGGACCTCGAGGTGGGAGACGCCACGATCCTGGCCGACTGGATCTACGTCTGCGACTTCGACCATCGCTTCGAGCGGCTCGACGTGCCGATCAAGGACCAGGGCATCATCACGTCACCGACGCGCGTCGGCCGCGACGTCTGGATCGGCGAGAAGGCCAGCGTGCTGCGGGGCGTCGACGTCGGTGACGGCTCGGTGATCGCGAGCCACGCGCTGGTCAACCGCGACGTGCCGCCCTTCTCGATCGTGGTCGGCGTCCCCGGACGTGCGATCCGCTCGCGGCTCCCCGCGGGCATGGACGCCGAGGAGGCGGCCGATCGCCTGCGTCGCGGTCTGCCTCTCCCCGAGGATCCCCTGGAGATGTAGCGGGAGGCGCAGCGGCGACGAGCTGCACCCCCGCCGTAGCATGGTGGTCCGGGGACCCGCTGGCTCACTCAGCGAGGTCCATCATCTCGCTGCAGACCGGCCAGGCATCCCAGCCCTGCTGATCGAGCACCTGCTCGGCGACCCGGATCTCCTCCAGTCGCGTCGCCCGTCCCGCGTGTTCGGGCATGTGGTCGTCCCGATGGTTCTCCCAGGTCTCCGGGTGGAAGTTGAGCCCACCCTGGAAGTGGTCACCATGGTCGAACTCGAGACCGTAGTCCCACCGTGCGCTGCCCGGCTCGGGCTCGCCATCGGCGTCCCAGTCGCCCGACTCGCAGTCGGCCAGCCGCTCCCAGTCCTCGATGTCGACCGTGGTGTCGATGGTGATCGAGACGTCGTCGAGGAGGTAGGGCGGTGTGGCCGGAGGGATGCCCGCATCCAAGGCGGTCTCGTCGTCCCCCGACCGATCGTCCTCGAGTTCGACCGCGAAGGCAGCGACCGCAGCCGTGCCCAACAGGGCAGCGAGAGGCAGCGCAACGGTCCGGAGACGGCGCATGGAGCGGCGAGGTGAGATAGGGCTCCCAGAGCGAGCTTCGTCGCGAGGGTACCGACGGCGGGACGCCGTGCCAGGCCGGATCGCTGCGGTGCGACCGGTCCCGATGGCCGTCCGGATGGGGCCGATGGTCCGCAGCTCACGCCGGGACCGCGGCTGTAGCATCGGTCGATACCAGCGAGGAGAGACGCACACCATGTGTCTGGGCGTCCCGGGAAGGATCGTCGGGTTCACCGACATCCCTGGCCAGCGTGCCGTCGCGGAGGTCGAAGGGGTCCGCCGCGAGATCTCCGTCGCCCTGCTCGGGGTCGATCCCGGAGACGGTGCCGAGGTGGTCGCCATCGGGGGCACCCCGGGGGATGAGGCCGTGGGGATCGGTGACTGGGTGCTGATCCACGTCGGGTTCGCGATGTCGCGGATCGACGAGGCGGAGGCGCAGGAGACCCTCCGGGCCCTGAGGCGGTTCTCCGACGCGTTCGAGTCCGAGATGGAGGAGTTCAGCGCCGACGGTGAGCTCGACCCCCTCCAGGTGCTGGGGCCTACCGTGCCGACGGCCCGCGAAGGCCCGTCGCCGTGACGTCGGCCGAGTGGCGACGGCCCGTGGAGGACGATCTCGCGAGCATCGCGATGTCGTTGGCGCGACGCCTCCACCGGGGGGCGCGCCTGTGGTGCGTCTCGCCGAACGAGGCCGCCCAGGCGAGAGCGTTCGCCGAGCGGTTCGCGCGCCCGTCCGAAGGTGGCGCGCCTGGACCGTCGGCGGTGGCGCTGCCTGCGGACGGGCTCGTCGCCGCCCTCCGCTCTTGCGCCGGACCCGGCGACGCCGTCGTCATGATCGCCGACGCTAGCGAGCCGCAGATCCGTGAGCTCGCCCGGCGCGCCCCCGCGTGGGACCTGACCACCGTGTGGATCGGCGCTGGTGATCGACCGACGCCGGGCAGCGCGGACCTGCTGTTCTGGCTCGATGATGCGGAGCGGACCAGCGACGCCGACCTCGACGAGCTCGCCCGACGGCTGTCCGAGCTCACCCACGTCGCGCTCGCCGACCCCGGGGTCGGCGACGTCGAGGTGGTGGAGGGCGCGGTGTGCGTCACCTGCGCCGACGAGGGCCAGCTCGCCGAGGTGGTCGAGCCCAGCGCAGATGGACTCACCGCCACCGTGCGGGTCGTCGGCGAGTTGCGCGACGTGGACACGAGCCTGATCGACCCGCCGGCGGCCAACGACCTGCTGCTGATCCACGCCGGGTCGGTGCTCCAGAACCTCGATGCCGGGGTGGAGGGCACGCCGGTCGCGCAGGCGCCGACCGGTACGGTCACCTCCGACGGGAGCGCGTCATGAGGTACGTCGACGAGTACCGCGATCCGGCCGCAGCCCGGGCGCTGGTCCACGCGATCCACGAGGTCGCCGACCCGGATCGGCACGTCAAGGTGATGGAGGTGTGTGGGGGACACACCCACACGATCTACCGACACGGCATCGAGGAGCTGCTCCCGGAGCAGGTCGAGCTGGTCCACGGGCCCGGGTGTCCGGTGTGCGTGATCCCGATGGGGCGCGTGGACGACGCGCTGCACCTCGCGAGGGAGCCGAACGTCATCTTCACCGCGTTCGGCGACATGATGCGGGTCCCGGGCAGCACCGGGAGCCTGCTCGACGCCAAGGCGGACGGCGCCGACATCCGCATGGTGTACTCGCCGATGGACGCACTCGCGATCGCCGAACGCGAACCCGATCGCGAGGTGGTGTTCTTCGCCGTCGGGTTCGAGACCACCTCGCCGTCCACGGCGGTGACGTTGCTGCGGGCACGCGACAGCGGCATCACCAACTTCAGCGTGTTCTGCAACCACGTCACCATCGGCCCACCGTTGCGGGCGATCCTGGCGTCGCCGGACCTCGACCTCGACGGCTTCATCGGGCCCGGACACGTCTCCACCGTGATCGGCAACGAGCCGTACCGGTTCGTCGCGGAGGAGTTCGGCAAGCCGCTGGTGACGACCGGCTTCGAGCCCCTCGACATCCTGCAGGCGATCCACATGCTGCTCACGCAGTTCGCCGAGGGGCGCTGCGAGGTGGAGAACCAGTACACCAGGGTCGTGCGGGACGAGGGCAACCCGAAGGCGCTGGGTCTGCTCGCCGAGGTGTTCGCGCTGCGGGACACCTTCGAGTGGCGCGGCCTCGGCTTCATCCCGGAGAGCGCGCTGCGCGTGGCCGACGGGTTCGCCGCCTTCGACGCGGAGCTGCGGTTCGAGATGCCGGGGGTCCGGGTCGCGGACCCGCCGGCCTGCGAGTGCGGCGAGGTGCTCAAGGGGGCGATCAAGCCCTGGGAGTGCAAGGTGTTCGGGACGGCGTGCACACCGGAGATGCCGATCGGGACCTGCATGGTCTCCGCCGAGGGGGCCTGCGCCGCCTACTACAACTTCGGACGGTTCGACGAGCGGATCGCAGGGACGGACGACGTCACCGCGCTGCCGGTGGTGTGACGTGGCGAACCGGCTCAACGAGGATCCCGACGAGGTGCTCGACAACATCGCGACCGTGCGACGTCGCCGCCCACGGCTGACCGGCGAACGGATCACCATGGCCCACGGTGCCGGTGGCAAGGCTTCCGCGGCGCTGGTCGACGCGGTCTTCCTCGAGGGTCTGCGCAACCCCTACCTCGAGCCGCTCGAGGACGGCGCGGTCATGGACCTGTCCGACGGTCCCCGGATCGCGATGAGCACCGATTCCTTCGTGGTGCGGCCGTGGCGGTTCCCCGGGGGCACGATCGGCTCGCTGGCGGTGCACGGCACGGTCAACGATCTCGCCTGCACGGGGGCGCAGCCGCAGTGGCTGTCCGCCGGGTTCGTGATCCAGGAGGGGTTCGCGTTCGACGACCTGCGCGAGATCGTGACCGACATGCGCGAGGCCGCCGACCGTGCCGGCGTCACGATCGTGACGGGCGACACCAAGGTGGTCGATCGTGACGCCGCAGACGGCGTCTACATCAACACCACGGGTATCGGGGTGGTGCCCGCAGGTCGTGAGCTGACCGCTCGTAGGGTCCGGCCCGGCGACAAGGTGATCATCAGCGGCAACCTCGCCGACCACGGCATGGCGGTGCTGCTCGCCCGTGGTGACCTCCACCTCGAGGCGGACATCCGCTCCGACAGCGCGGCCCTGCACGGGCTGGTGGAGGAGGTGCTCGCCGCGGCGCCCGCGACGCGGTGGATCCGCGACGCGACCCGAGGAGGGGTCGCCACGGTGCTGAACGAGCTCGCGCAGGACACCGGCTACGCCGTGGTCGTCGCCGAACACGCCCTGCCGATCGAGCGCACCACCTCCGGCGCCTGCGATCTGCTCGGCATCGACCCCCTCTACGTCGCCAACGAGGGCAAGGTGGTCATCATCGTGCCGCCCGAGCAGGGCCGCGCGGCGCTCGACGCGCTCCAGGCCCATCCCTTCGGCCGGGACGCGGCGGTGATCGGGGAGGTGCGGGAGACGCCGGCGTCCACGGTCCTGCTGCAGACCAGCCTCGGCGGGACCCGGGTCATCGACATGCTCGTCGGCGACCCGCTGCCCCGTATCTGCTGACCTGTGACCGTTCGACGTCAGATCCACGTCACCGGGACCGTGCAGGGTGTCGGGTTCCGGCCCTTCGTGTACCGCTCCGCGGTCCGGCTCGGCCTCGCAGGCTCGGTCGTCAACGACGGACGCGGGGTCGTGATCGAGGTCGAGGGCAGCTCGGAGGCGGTCGACGCGCTGGCCCGCGAGGTGCGCGACCACCCGCCCCCGCTGGCCCACGTCCGGGACGTGCACGTCAGCGAGCTCGCCGTCCAGGGCGACGCCGGGTTCGTGATCGGCACGACCGACGACACGGGACCGGTCCAGGTCCCCGTCGCCGTCGACAGCGCCCCGTGCGACGCCTGCCTCGCGGAGCTGGCCGACCCGGCGGACCGGCGTTACCGCTACCCCTTCGTCAACTGCACCGACTGCGGGCCGCGCTACACGATCGTCCGGCGCCTGCCCTACGACCGGCCGCAGACCACCATGGCCGGCTTCCCGATGTGCCCGCCCTGCTCGGTGGAGTACGGCGACCCGGCCGACCGCCGGTTCCACGCGCAGCCCAACGCCTGCCCGGAGTGTGGCCCGTCGGTGCAGCTGACCGACCCGGCGGGGGACACGCTCGCGCGCGGCGACGCGGCGATGGGTGCCACCGTGACCCGCCTGCTGGACGGCGAGGTGGTCGCGATCAAGGGGGTGGGCGGCTACCACCTCGCCTGCCTCGCGACCGACGCCGCGGCGGTCGCACGGCTCCGCCAGCGCAAGGCCCGTGACGACAAACCCTTCGCCGTGCTGGTCGCCGACCTCGCCGCTGCCCGGGACCTCGGCCACCTCGGCGCTGCCGAAGCCGCAGCGCTCACGTCGGCGGCCCGGCCGATCGTGCTGGTGCCGCGCCGTGCCGACAGCCCCCTGGTCGACGACGTCGCACCACGGCTCGCCGAGGTCGGGCTCATGCTCCCACCCTCCCCGCTGCACCACCTGATCGCCACCGACGTCCAGGCGCCGCTGGTGTTGACCAGCGGCAACCTCGCGCACGAACCGATCGCCCACGACGACGCCGACGCGATCGCTCGCCTGGCCCCGCTGGTCGACGCGCTGCTGCTGCACGACCGGCCGATCCACATCCGCTGTGACGACAGCGTGCTGCGTGGCGGCATGGCCCCGACCGACGCGGCCGCCAGCGCGGACGTCGACACCTCCGGGCTGCTCACGATGCGGCGGTCACGTGGGCTCGCGCCCGCTCCGGTGCCCCTCCCCGGCGGGGAGGGGAGGGACGTCCTGGCGGTCGGCGGCCACCTCAAGAACACCGTCACCGTCGCCAAGGGCACGCACGGGTTCGTCAGCCACCACGTCGGCGACCTGGACCACCCGGCCGCCCAGGCAGCCTTCCGCCAGGCGATCGACCACCTCCTGCACCTGTGCGACGTCCGGCCGGACGTCGTCGCCCACGACCTGCACCCGGACTACCACCCGACCAGCGTCGCGATGGAGCTCGACCTGCCGTCGATCGCCGTGCAGCACCACCACGCCCACGTCGCGTCGTGCCTGGTGGAGCACCACCGCACCGACCCGGTGCTCGGCATCGCCTTCGACGGACTCGGGCTGGGTCCCGACGGCACCCTGTGGGGCGGCGAGTTCCTGCTCGCCGACCTCCACGGCTACGAACGTGTCGGCCACCTGCGGACGGTCCCGCAGCCGGGTGGTGACGTGGCCACCCGCGAACCCTGGCGGATGACCCTCGCCTGGGTCGCGGCCGCGCGCGATGCCGCCGCGGCGATCGAGGAGGGCCGACGCCACGACCCCAGGGGCAGCGACGTGGTCGGCATCCTCGACGCTCCCGTGACCCCGATCACCTCCAGCGCCGGCCGGCTGTTCGACGCCGCGGCCGGGGCGCTCGGCCTCGCACCCACCGTGACCTTCGAGGGCCAGGCGGCGATGGAGCTCGAAGCGCTCACCGCCGGGCTCGCTCCCGATCTGACCTGGGCGCAGACCGCGAACCTCGGCGTCGGTGACGGGGTGCTCGATCCCGGCCCCCTGATCCTCGCCGTGATCGCGGCGCGCGACGAGGGCGTGCCCGCCGCGACGATCGCCGCCCGGTTCCACGACGCGTTGGCGGCGGGTGTGGTCACGCTGGCTGCCGACCTGCTGCGAGCGCACGGATGCGCGACCGCGGTGCTCACCGGCGGCGTCTTCCAGAACCGGCGCCTGACCCGCCAGGTCGCGGCAGGTCTCCGTGGGCGCGACGTCGAGGTGCTGCTCCACGGCCACGTGCCCTGCAACGACGGGGGGCTGAGCCTCGGCCAGGCGGCGGTGGCGCGCCTCGCCTGAGCCCCGCTGCCCGGTACCCGCGAGCCGGTGTTCCCGAGCCAGCGTCCCCGAGCCGGTGTCCCCGAGGTGGCGGCCACCCTGGACCGACGGGGTGATCC
>CAYVJT010000052.1:0-2397 GCA_964451855.1 uncultured Actinomycetota bacterium | reverse complement strand
GTCCCCGAGCCGGTGTCCCCGAGGTGGCGGCCACCCTGGACCGACGGGGTGATCCAGGCCGGACGGCGCGGTCAGCTGCGCTCGTCGGTCATCGCCTCGTCGATGCCGAGCACCATCGGTGGCTGCAGCTGCAGGTCGAGCAGGAGCCAGGTGCCGGGTGCGGCGTCAGGAGGGAGGTCGTCGACCGGGACGTGCATCGGCGTGCGGCTGGGCCCGACGGCGAGCACGGCCTGCCCGTCCTCGATGCGCTGGATGACCGCTCGGTCGTTGGGGATACCGGAAGGATCGGCCTCCACGTGAACCTCCTGACGGGGTGTCGGGCACCAGGGTACGGGGCTACGGGCGTTCGGCCTCGCCCTCGAGCTCGGCGATCCGCGCCAACGTGCGGGCGTCGCGGGCTCGGCGGGCGGCGCGGTCCTCTGCCTCGCGCTCCTTCGCCCAGCGCAGGAACAGCACCGCGATGATGCCCCACAGCACGAACCCGCCGCCGACGTTCATCACGATGCCGGCCGCCTGCTGGTCGGCGACGGGATCGAACCCCAGCCACAGCGGCGGCGCCAGCTCGTACAGCCCGTACAGCGGCAGCGGCGAGAACGTCAGGAACGCCGCGGGCACGAACATCAGCACGCTGGAGGCGAACAGGTAGAAGGCCCGGATCGGCTCCTGGATCGCGTTGCGTTCGTGGGCGGGCCGCATCGCGGGCCACCACCAGATCAGCGCCGCGCCCAGGTGCAGCACATCCACCCCGAACGAGCCCAGCTGCGTGGTCTTCAGCGTGTCGATCGTGACGGGCAGGTGCGTGCCGAACAGCACGGCGTTGAAGATCAGCAGGGCGATCGGCCAGTAGGTCACGGCCGCGACGGCACGCTGCCGTCGTGAGCCCTCGGGCAGCCACCGCTGCACGAGCCAGGTCGGCAGCCCCGCCAGCAGCAGCGGGGCGGCCACGAAGGTGTAGACGACGTAGCGGGCGATGCCGACGGTGGCGAGGTAGCCCACGCCGATCTGGCCGATGGGCCACTCGGACACCACGACCAGCGCGAGCACGCCCAGGACCCAGCGGCGAAACCTGCGGCGGTCGAGGGGCTGGCCGGCGCGCCGGTGGCTCCAGACGTACCCGCCGATCAGCGTCGCGGCGACCACCCAGACGCCGAGGAACGGCGTGTACCGCCACGTCCACACCTGGCCGGTTCCCGAACACCACCACGCGACGTTCACGTCACCACTCGTCCACGATGCGGGGTAGGTCGACGACCCAGTCGGAGCGCCGTGTCCCGAAGGGCCAGACCCGGTGTGCCTCGCCGTCGGCATCGAACCCGATCACCTGTGCGGGATGGCCGATCAGGTCGCCCTCGCCGCGTGGGTCCGCCCCCTCGACCACCGGGCCGGGCAGCTCCAGCTGGTCCAACGCGGCCTGGACGGTGTCCAGGTCGCCGTGCAGCCCCGTCATCCTCGGGTGGAAGTTGTCGAGGTACTCCGCGATGCGCTCAGGCGTGTCCCGGTCCGGATCGACGGAGACGAACACGACGTCGATCTCGTCGAAGGTGACCCCGACGCTGGACATCGCCGAGGCGATCGCGGCGAGGTGGATCGGACAGATGTCGGGGCAGTTCGTGTACCCGAAGAACAGCAGGGTCGGGGTGCCGAGGTGGTCCTCGCCGAGGTGGACGGGCTGCCCCTCGACGTCCTGCAGCGTGACGTCCGGGAGCTGCCGGTCCAGTTCGATCGGGATCCCGCGCCAGCCGTCCGGTTGTGGCGACAGCCCGGTCGCCTGCAGCGACGTCGAGGTGGTCGGGCTACACGCGGCGAGCACCAGCGCAGCGGCCGCGAGGAGCAGGCTGGCGCGCGGGAGGAGGTGGCGTGGGGGCATCCGTGCTGATCCGGTCGCTTGCGGGGTCGGTCGCCGTGGCGTCACCCGTCGGAGCCGTGCTCCTCGAGGTCGTCGTCGAAGGCGTCGTCGGCCAGGTCGAGCAGGGGCACCACCTCGACCGGGACCGTGATGTCGTCGGACCGGTCGAAGTGCAGGGTGAGCTCGAAGGTACCTCCCTCCACGACGGTGTCGTCCGGCACGATCAGCATCAGGTGCAGCCCACCGGGGCGGAACCGGGTGGTGCGCCCCGCCGGCAGGTCGGCCGAGCCCAGCTCGCGCATGGTCGCCCGGTCGTCCTCGATCTCGGTCACGTGGATCTCCACCCCGAGGGCCGCATCCGTCGAGACCTCGACGAGCGCGTCGTCGCCGTCGCCGTCGTTGGCGATCGTGATGACCACCTGGGAGCTGCCCGCCGTCGGCACGGCGGCCTGCGGATCGCCCACCACCCGCAGGTCGGGGTCACCGGAGGCGCACCCGGCGAGCAGGAGCAGCGTGAGGGGAAGGAGCCAGCTGGCGCGCAGGGACACGGA
>CAYVJT010000051.1:0-19817 GCA_964451855.1 uncultured Actinomycetota bacterium | reverse complement strand
ACGATCCACCTCGGTGTCAGCGATCTGCTGGCGGTCGCCGGTGGACGCAGCGACGCACCCGACGTCGCTGACCTCGTGGTCGAGGGTGACCTGGAGTGGGCGAGGGCTACCCTGGGTGTGGCCGCGATCACGCCGTAGCGCCCTGATCTGCGTGTCGCGCGCCTCGGAACCGGGGAGGCGGTGTGTCCGAACGTCCACCCGTCCGTCGGACCGCGGATCGAGCCGTGACGGCGGTGTCAGCGCTCTGTTAGACTGGGATGCGCAGCGCGCCCTCGGGCGCGCGATCTCGTGACAGCGCCGGAGACCATCGGCAGCTCGGCCGCCGCACCACACGTCCGCGCCGGTCACCCGTCCAGACTCGTACACACCCCTCGTACACACCTCGTACACACCCACGGAGCGCGACGTCGCGCGCCGGTCGGAGGACGACGATGAAGCAAGGCATCCACCCCGAGTACACCCTCGCGAAGGTCACCTGCTCGTGCGGCAACACCTTCGAGACGCGTGCGACCGTCGACAGCATCAGCGTCGACCTGTGCAACCAGTGCCACCCCTTCTACACCGGCAAGCAGAAGCTGGTGGACACCGGTGGCCGCGTCGACCGGTTCAAGCGCCGCCTGGAGAAGGCCGGCCAGTAGCTCCGACCCCAGCAGCACCGGACGCCGCCAGCCCTACGGGGTCGGCGGCGTTCCTGGTCCTCCGGGTCGTGCAACGCGCCCTGCGCTCAGAGCGCCCTGGGTGCAGCGGGGGATCGCAAGCGTCGCCGGGCCCCGTGAAGCTCGCCTGCTCAGCCGTCGACCACCAGGGTCGCGGGACGTGGCGAGAACGTGCGGCCGGTCCGCGCCTGCACCTCCGCCGGCCCTACGGCGCGGGCGTCGACGGCGCGCTGGACGTGGGCCTCCAGCTGCCGGATGGTCGCCGGCTCGTCCAGGACGCTGCCTCCCTGCTCAGTGGAATACCAACGGCCGAGTCGATCGAGGACGTCGTCGAGACCGCTCAACAGGTCCGCGAACACGGTCGCGTAGCGGCTCACCAGGTGGCTGACGTGCAGGTCCCACCCCTGCACGTAGCCGTGGGCCAGCGAGTGGCGCACCACCGCGGCGTGCTGGGACCACACGCGATGCAGCTCCGCAGGGGTGTCCGGCGTCGGGACGACGTTGGTCGAACCGTCCGAGAGCCGCACCTCCGTCCCCGCGAAGGTGACCTGCAGCAGGTGGCGGACGAAGTCGCAGGCCGGATGCTGCGGCCGCTGCTCATCGGGTGGCAGCCCGAGCCCGGCGGTGTAGTCGTAGACGCCGAGGTGGGCGCCGCAGATCCGGCCGTCCCCGGCCTCGCGGATGTCGCGCAGGGCCACCCGCCCGTCACCGTCAAGGACCGAGGGGGTCGTCTCGATCTGCACCTCGAAGCGGAGGCGGCCGCGAGGTAGCCCGTGCGCCGCCTCCAGCTGGTCGAGGACCTCGACGAACGCACGCACGTGCGCGACGGCCACGATCTTCGGGAAGGTGATCACGAACCCGTCTGGCAGTGCCCCGAGCCCCTCCAGGAGCGTGCCGACGAACCGGTCGAGCGTCGCGACGCTGCGTCGTGCCAGCCCGTCGGTGAACGACTTGATGCGCAGGCCGACGAAGGGTGGCGCCGTGCCGTCGGACACCCAGCCTGCCACCGCCGTGGCCGCGGCGACCGCGTCACGTGCCTCCTCGTCGTCGCTGCGTCCGAGGTAGCCGTCCTCAAGGTCGACGCGCAGGTCCTCGATCGGCTCGGTGGCGAGCTTGTCCGCGACGCGTGCGCGGACGTCACCTGCCACCTCGTCGTCGACCCCCATCGCCGCGGCGAACGATGCGTCGTCCGGCGCGTGTGCCGCCAACAGCCTGAGCGCCTCGGTGCCGTACGCCCGCGGGAGGTCCGCGGTGATCCGATCCGCCGGGACGTACAGCACCTGGACCGGTTGGCGCGTCGGGGGCACGCCCGGCCAGCCTGCTCGGTAGGTGGCCTCGGCGGCATCCACGCCGGCCAGGAGCTGGTCGACGGTGGTCGCGTCGAGGCGTGGCTCCACGGGTTCAGCTCCCCCGGTAGGTGCTGTAGCCGTAGGGGCTGAGCAGCAGCGGGACGTGGTGGTGCTCGTCGGGGGAGCGCACCTCGAACTCGACCGTCACCTCGGGCCAGAACGTGGTCTCGCCGGCCTGGTCGGCCCACGCGCCGGTGGCGAAGCGCAGGCGGTGGATCCCGGCCTCGAGGTGACCGCGCTCGACGAGGTCGCCGATGCGGCCGTCGGCGTCGGTCCGACGCTCGGCGAGCTGGCGCCAGCCTGCGCCGTCACGTACCTCGCAGGTGACGGCCACCCCGGCAGCGGGGCGCCCCTTCGCGGTGTCCAGCACGTGGGTTGACAGGCTCATGCGGCACTCCTCGTTCGGGGTCGGATGCGGGGGTCGGGGCGACGACGGGGTCGGATGCGGAGGTCGGGGCGGCGACGGGGCCGGTCGGGTGCGTGGGTCGGTGTGTAGGTCAGGATCAGGGTCGGCCCTCGCGGAGGAGCTTGTCCAGGCGCAGGCGGGTGATCTGGCGCTGCTCCTCGGCCGCGACCCGCAGCTCGGTCTCCGGGTCGTTGGTCAAGCGCCCTCGCAGCGCCTCGAGCATCTCCTCCGCCGACCTCCCGGCCGCGCGGATCAGGAAGACGTGGTCGAAGCGCTCCTCGTAGGCACGGTTGCCCTCGGCCAACGCCTGCAGGGTGTGCTCCTCCGCGGAGGCCGTGCCCGACTGCTCCTGGCTCGACCAGGACGCCGCGGACCTCTCCCCGATCCGGGGATGGGCGGCGAAGGCTTCGAGGTGGTCGTGGTCATCCAGGCTCGCCCACACCTCGTCGGCGACCTCGGCGAGGTGGTCGGGATCGGCGAACGGGCGCTGCGCCGCGACCTGTCGGGCCCACGCGGTGGAGCCGCAGCAGGCCAGCAGGTCGGCCTCGGCACGCTGCTGGTGTGCGACGTTGAGCTGCGTGAGGCCGTGCCGGCGCCAGCCCTCGTCGTCGACCGTGCCGAAGGCTCGGAGCCGTGCCGCACCCCCGTCGGGCAGCACCCGCAGCTTCAGGTGGGACACCGGTGGGCTGTCGGTCACCTCGAAGCTGTGGCGGAGGTGGGGCTGCATCGCCGCAGCCGGGACGAGCTCCACCCAGCCCTCGGCGGGAAGTTGCTTCGGCTCGGCGCCGGGAGCGTGGATCCCCTCGATGATGCACCGGTCCGGGTAGTTGCCCTTGAAGTGGGTGGTGTCGACCTCGATGCGGTCGATCGTCGCGGTTGTGGCGAGCTCGATGAGCGCCCAGTCCTCGCCGGGGCCACGTCGTCGGCGGGTCTCCCAGCCATCGGACATGTCCCGGGCGTCACCGACCATCAGCAGGTTGTGGGGCGATGAGAAGAACTCGTCGGAGCAGCCGACGGCACGCCCCCCGTTGACCGTGGCTGCGAGATCGAGACGACCGTGCGGGTCCGCCGCGGCATGCAGGTCGGGGAGCGGGCGACCGAGCAGGCGGAGCCGAGCGACGCCGCCGTCGGGCACGATGCCGAACCGCACGTGGCTGACCCGGACCTGCCGGTCCGGCTCGAACGCATGACGGCCGTGCGGGCTCAGGGGGGTGTCCCCGAGCAGCGGGAACCAGTCGGTGACCTCGTCGGGTGCCGCCCCGTCGGTGAGCGCACCCTGCAGCCAGCACGAGTCGGGCGCGTTGCCGCGGAAGTGGGTCGTGTCGACGATGATCTGGCCGATCACGCCCGGCACACCGAGGCGGACGACACAGGCGTCGTGCCCCTCGCTGCGACGCCGCCGGGTCTCCCACCCGTCCATCAGCTTGCCGCGGTCATCGAAGCCGTCCGGGTCGAAGGTCGGGGCGGAGGGTTCCAGGAGCCGTTCCTTCGGTGCGAAGAACTCGTCGGTCGCCTCCAGCACCATGCCGCCGAGCCGTCGCGCGGCGAGGTCGATCTCCGGGGTGAACCGCAACTCCTCGGACTGACTCACACCTGGTCCCTTCGTCGTGGCCTGCCGGATGCCGGCACCCGCAGCTCACCGTCGCGGGCGATGCACCGGCCCCGTAGATAGGTGCGCCGGACCGCTCCCGTCAACCTCCGGCCGGCGTAGGGGGTGATCGGATGGCGGTGATGCAGCCGCGCCGGATCGACCTGCCACGTCCGGTCCGGGTCGAACACGACCAGGTCCGCGTCGGCACCGGGAGCGATGGCGCCCTTGCCACCGAGCCCTGCGACGCGTGCCGGACCCGACGCCATCCACCCGACGACGTCGCTCAGCCCGAACCCGCGTGGACGGGCGGCGGTCCAGATCACCGGGAGCCCCAGCTGCAGCGAGGAGATCCCGCCCCACGCGGTGAGGAGGTCCCCGCTCGCGAGCCCCTTGTCCTCGGGCGGTGCCGGCGAGTGGTCGCTGACCACGGCGTCGATCGTGCCGGCGGCCAGCGCGTCCCACAGGCGGTCCTGGTTGGCGCGGTCGCGGATAGGCGGGGCGCACTTGTGATCGGTGGCGCCATCGGGGATGTCCTCCGCGGCCAGCGTGAGGTAGTGGGGACAGGTCTCGACGGTGACGGCAACGCCCTCGTGCCGTGCCCGCTCGAGCGGGTCGAGCGCGCTGGCGGCCGAGAGGTGCAGCACGTGCAGGCGGCCGCCGCTCGCCCGGACCGCGTCGAGCAAGGTGGTGATCGCGGCCACCTCGGCGTCCGGTGGGCGCGTGTCGAGCCAGGTCCGGTACGCACGGGGATCGGCATCGGCGGCGGGTGGCGAGGCCGCGAGCACCTTCGGGTCCTCCGCGTGCACGATCAGGGGCACGCCCAGTCCTGCGGTCCTGGTGAGCAACCTCGCTGCGGTCGCCGGGGTGAAGGCCCCGTACTCGGGCACCCCGCTGTCGCACAGGAACGCCTTGAAACCCAGGACACCGGCCTCGAGCAGCCCGTCGAGGTGCTCCTCGCTGCCCGGCACGACCCCACCCCAGAAGGCGACGTCGACGTGCAACCGGCCATCGGTCGCGGCGAGCTTGCGCTCCAGCGCGGCGACGGTGGTGGTCGGGGGCAGGCAGTTGAGCGGCATGTCGACGATCGTCGTGATGCCACCGCTCGCGGCCGCACGTGTGGCGGTGTCGAAGCCCTCCCAGTGGGCGCGGCCGGGATCGTTGACGTGCACGTGGCTGTCGACCAGCCCCGGCAGGATCGCCAGCTCGCCCAGGTCCTCCCAGCCCGGTGGTGCCTGGGACGGGTCGACGACGTCGAGGATGCGCCCGTCCTCGACCATCACGACACCAGGGCGTTCGCCGTCGGGGGTGACGACGCGGCGGCTTCCGAGAGCGAGCGTGGTTGCGGGCATCGGCGAACCCTCCTCGAGCACCATCAGCCTGTCAACATCGTGGATGGGGCACCGTTGGTATCTTCCAAGCTTGGCTCGAGCGCCGGTGCGCATCGTGGGAGGCGATGCGGTTCCGAAGCGCCCGACCGGAGGAACAACCTTGCCCATCGCGCGCCCGACCGACCTCGATGGTGCACTGCGTTCGCTCTCGGAGATCCCGTCCGCACACGTCCTGGCCGGGGGTACCGATGCCATGGTCGAGATCACCTTCGGTCAGCGGCGGCCGGAACACGTCCTCGCGTTGCGCCGCATCCCGGAGCTGCGCGGCCACGCGGCCGACGACGAGCGGCTGCGCTTCGGGGCGCTGCTGACCTACACGCAGATGGAGCACGACCTCGCAGATCTGGCGCCGGGGCTGGCGATGGCCGCTCGGACCGTCGGCTCCCCACAGATCCGCAACACCGGGACGATCGGCGGCAACCTCGGGACCGCCAGCCCCGCTGGCGACACGCTCCCCTGGCTGCTCGCGATGGATGCCGAGGTCGAGCTGGCCTCGGTCCGTGGCCGGCGCGAGGTGGCGCTGTCGGACTTCATCACCGGCCCGAAGCGGACAGCACGCGAACCCGACGAGCTGATCACCGCCGTGCACGTCCCGCGCGTGGAAGGCCCCCAGCACTTCGCCAAGATCGGGCCGCGCAACGCCATGGTGATCTCGGTCGCGTGCTTCGCGCTGATCCTCGACACGACCAATCGCCGGGTCCGCGTCGGGATGGGGGCGGTCGGCCCGACGCCGATCCGACCGGCCGACGCTGAACGGGCCGTGTCGGCGGAGATCGACTGGGACCAGCTGACCTGCCCCGACGAGGCGATCGCCGGCTTCGCGGAGGCCTGCGCGGACGCCGCCGAGCCGATCTCCGATCACCGCAGCACCGCGGACTACCGCCGTCACGCCGTCGGTGTCCTCGCCGCCCGCTCGCTCAGGAGGTGCCTGGCCGCATGAGTGACGCTGCCCACCCGCCCCCCTCGGCCCCGACACCGGTACCGGAGCCCGAGACCTACGAGCTGACCATCAACGGCCGCACCCACGAGGTGCCGACGGCCTGGCTCGGCGAGAGCCTGCTCTACGTGCTCCGGGAACGGTTGGGGCTGCCCGGGTCGAAGAACGCCTGCGAGCAGGGTGAGTGTGGGTCGTGCTCGCTGTTCTTCGATGGCGTGCTCGTCAACTCCTGTTGCGTGCTGGCCGCCGACGCCACCGACGCGGACATCCGCACGGTGGAGGGTCTCGGTGGGGAGGACGAGCTCACCGACGTCCAGCAGGCCTTCCTGGACACCGGCGCGGTGCAGTGCGGCTTCTGCATCCCCGGCCTGATCACCACCGTGCACGATCTCTTGGACCGCACGCCGACGGCGGATGAGCTGGAGATCCGCGAGGCGATCAGCGGCAACCTGTGCCGGTGCACCGGCTACGGACGCATCCTGGAGGCCGTCGAGCAGGTCAAGGCGCGACGGGGAGCCGTGCGATGAGCGCGACGTCGACCCCCACCCGGCCCGGGATCCGCGATGGGCTGGGGGAGAGCGTCGACCGACCAGACGGACCGCCGAAGGTCTCGGGCGCGTTCGCGTTCTCCAGCGACCTCTACGCGCGCGGGATGCTGTGGGGTCGCACGCTGCGCAGCCCCCATCCCGCCGCCCGGATCGTCGCCATCGACACCTCCGAGGCCGAGGCGATGGCCGGCGTCGCCAGCGTCATCACCGCCGGGGACGTCCCGGGCAAACCCATCTACGGCCTCGAGCACCCCGACCAGCCGGTGTTCGCCAGCGAGGTGGTCCGCTACCAGGGCGAGCCGATCGCGGCCGTCGCCGCGGAGCACCCGGAGCTCGCGAAGCGCGCGATCGACGCGATCGCCGTCGAGTACGACGTCCTCGATCCCCTGACCGATCCCGACGCGGCCATCGACGCGCCACCGATCCACCCCGAGGGCAACGTCATCCGCCACCTGCCGTTGCGCCACGGTGACGTCGAGGCAGCGGGCGAGGTCACCGTCGAGGGGACCTACGAGCTCGGGATGCAGGACCAGGCGTTCATGGGTCCCGAGTCGGGGCTCGCGATCCCCGCCGAGGACGGCGGTGTCGAGCTGTACATGTCGACCCAGTGGCTGCACGTCGACCGCGATCAGGTCGCGGCCTGCCTCGGGCTGCCGACGGAGAAGGTCCGCATGACGCTGGCCGGTGTCGGCGGCGCCTTCGGTGCCCGGGAGGACGTCAGCCTGCAGATCCACGTCTGCCTGTTGGCGCTGCGGACCAACCGGCCGGTCAAGATGATCTACAACCGCGAGGAGAGCTTCTTCGGTCACGTCCACCGCCACCCCGCTCGGCTGTGGTTCCGCCACCACGCGGACCGGGAGGGCAACCTCGTCAAGGTCGAGGCGCGCCTCGTCCTCGACGGTGGTGCCTACGCCTCCACCTCCTCGGCGGTCCTCGCCAACGCGGTCTGTTTCGCGACCGGGCCCTACCGGGTGCCCAACGCCCACATCGACGGCTACGCGGTGCGCACCAACAACCCGCCGTGCGGCGCGATGCGCGGGTTCGGGGTCGTGCAGGCCTGCTTCGGCCACGAGTCGCAGATGGACCGGCTCGCCGCCGCCCTCGACATGGATCCGGTGGAGCTGCGCCTGAGGAACGCGCTCGAGACCGGAGACACGCTGGTCACCGGCCAGGTCGTCACCGGCACCGCGCCCGTCCGCGAGGTCATCGAGGCCGCCGTCGCGCACGATCTCCCGCCTCCGCCGGGCGACGACGCACCGCTGATGGCCCTTCCGGGCGGGTCCGGGCTCACCGCCGAGCGGCGCGACCTCCGGCGAGGCACCGGCGTGGCCGTGAGCATCAAGAACCTGATGTTCTCCGAGGGGTTCGAGGACGACGCGACCGCCGGGGTCCGGCTCGAGCTCGGCCCGACCGACCGACCACTGGCGACCGTGCACAGCGCCTGCGCCGAGGTGGGGCAGGGCTTCGTCACCCTCGCCCAGCAGATCACGCGCAGCACCCTCGGCGTCGAGCAGGTGCTCCTGCGGGCCGCCGATACCTCGATCGGTTCCGCCGGCTCCACCAGCGCCTCCCGGCAGACCTGGATGAGCGGTGGTGCGGTGGAACTGGCCTGCAACGCGATCCGTGACGAACTGTTCGCGCGGGCCTCGCGCCGCAGCGGCATCCCGTTGGATGGCGACGAACCGCCCTTCGAACTGCGTGACGGTGAGGTCGTCGAGGTGGCGGGTGCCTACGCGGTCGCGGTCACCGAGCTACTGGCCGACGGACCGATCGATCGCATCCGGGAGCACAAGCACGCACCGACCCAGCCCCTCGACGAGAACGGGCAGGGCAACGCCCACGTCTCGTTCGCGTTCGCCGCGCACCGGGCGGTCGTGGACGTCGATCCGGATCTGGGGCTCGTCCGCGTCGTGCAGATCGCGACCGGCCAGGACGTCGGCCGCGCGCTCAACCCGCGGGCGGTGATCGGCCAGATCGAGGGTGGGATCGCCCAGGGTGTCGGGCTGGCGGTGATGGAGGAGATCGTGGTCGAGGACGGTCAGATCCGGAACCCGTCGTTCACCGACTACCTGATCCCCACCGCGCTCGACATGCCCGAGGTCGTCGCGACGCTGATCGAGCAGCCAGAGCCCGGCGCCCCGTTCGGCGCCAAGGGCGTCGGTGAGCCACCGACGATCTCATCGACGCCGGCGGTCGTCGCCGCCATCCGTGACGCCACCGGACTCCCGCTCACCCGGGTCCCGATCCGTCCCCAGGACATCGCTCTCGCAGAGGAGCCCGACCCGACGACGTGAGCGAGGAGCCAGCATGACCACGACGGGTCCACCAGCGGTCGTCGCCGGGCCGCAGATCGACGGCACCGACCGGGTCTTCACCCCGCAGGTGCTGGACGTGCTCGGTGAGCTGCATCGACGCTTCGACGGGCGTCGCCGCGAGCTGTTGGCGGCTCGAGCCGAACGCCAGCGTGAGGCCGACGAGACCGGTCGGCTGGACCTGCTCGACGAGACCCGGCCGATCCGCGAGGACGACGCCTGGAAGGTGCCGCCGGCACCCGCCGACCTGGCCGACCGGCGGGTCGAGATCACCGGTCCGACCGAGCCGAAGATGTCGGTCAACGCGCTGAACTCCGGCGCGAAGGTGTGGCTCGCCGACCTCGAGGACGCCAACACCCCCCACTGGAGCAACGTCGTCGAGGGCCAGGTCGTGCTCCAGGAGGCGGCGCGGGGCACGCTCGAGCACGTGGATGGGGACGGCCGGACCTACCGACTGCGCGAGGACGGCGACCTGGCGACGATCGTGACCCGGCCGCGCGGCTGGCACCTCGACGAACGTCACGTGACCGTCGACGGTGAGCCGGTCTCCGGCAGCCTCGTCGACGCGGCCGCCTACGTGCTGAACAACGCGCAGGCCCTCCTCGAGCGCGGTTCGGGCCCCTACCTGTACCTCGCCAAGCTCGAGAGCCACCTCGAAGCCCGCCTGTGGGACGAGGCGATCACCGTCATCGAGGAGCGAGCCGGCATCCCGGTCGGCACCGTCCGGGTGACGGTGCTGATCGAGACGATCCCCGCGGCCTTCGAGATGGACGAGATCATCTACGAGCTCCGCCAGCACCTCACCGGCCTGAACGCCGGGCGCTGGGACTACCTGTTCAGCCTCATCAAGGTGTTCCGTTCGGCCGGCCCGTCGATGATCCTGCCCGATCGGGCACAGGTCACGATGGCGGTGCCGTTCATGCGCGCCTACGCGCAGCTGCTGGTCCGCACCTGCCACCGCCGTGGTGCCCATGCGATCGGTGGGATGTCCGCCTTCATCCCCAACCGTCGTGACCCCGAGGTGACGGCGCGGGCCCTCGAGAAGGTCCGTGCGGACAAGGAGCGGGAGGCGAGCGACGGCTTCGACGGCTCCTGGGTGGCCCACCCGGACCTCGTGGAGCTGTGCGCCGAGGTGTTCGGCGATGCCTTCGAGGACGGCCGCACCGATCAGCTGCACCGCACCCGCGACGACGTCGAGGTAGGTGGGGACGACCTGCTCGACATCACCATCCCCGATGCCGCGATCACCCTCGACGGCGTTCGGACCAACGTGGCGGTCGGGGTCGAGTACCTCGCCGCGTGGCTCGGCGGTCGCGGGGCCGTCGCGATCGCCAACCTCATGGAGGACGCAGCGACCGCAGAGATCTCCCGCGCGCAGCTGTGGCAGTGGGTCCACGCCGGCGTGCAGCTCGATGACGGTGCCACCGTCGACCGCGCCCTGGTACGCCGGGTGCTGGAGGAGGAGGTCGAGCGGCTGATCGGGCTCAGCCCCGATCAGGCGACGGCGGCCCGCGTGCGCCAGGCCGCCGAGCTGTTCGAGGTGGTCGCGCTCGACGACACCTTCGTCGATTTCCTGACCCTGCCCGCCTACGACCTGCTCGACGGCTAGCCGCCTCGGCTGCGCGTGGTCGCTCAGCCGGGGAGGGGAGGGGGCTCGATCCCGTCGCGGGTCACGGTGCCCTCGATCACCCCGAAGGGGCGATCCGCGACCACGAACACCACGTTGGGGTTGTCGAGGCCGTAGGGCGACAGGTCGACGAGGTTGTGGTGCTCGTTGGGCATCCGGAACCGGATCCAGGTCACCTCCGGATGCGCGTCGAGGACGGCGGTGCCCATCGTGTGCAGGGTGTGCTGGACCGACTCGCTCGCGTCGTGGCGCGCGAACGCCGCAGCGAACGTGTGCGGGACCTCGACCCCGAGCGCGGCGTGATCGACGTCGGGCCCCACGGTCCCCCACGTCGCCTCGACGGTGGTCGCCATGATCCGGTCCCGGGTCTCGGGCAGGGTCGTGTACTCGTCGACGAGGTAGCCGGAGAACGCCGACCCCGTGGTCTTGAGCAGGCGGACGCCGCGGGCCCCACCGGTGATCGTCGGTTCCGCATCACGGTCCTGGGTCAACGTCGTGATCGTGTCGCCGCCCGCGGCGGGACGGAAGCTGTGCGGGTGCGGGTCGCCATCGACCTCGATGCGCTCCCAGGGATGGGCGACGATCCGGATCCGGACCCGGTCCACGGCAGGTGACGCCACGAACAGCCGCTCCGCCACCCGGCGGGCGAACCCGGCGACGCTGTCGATGCCGTCGCGGGCCAACGCGAAGCAGGTGCCCCGCATCGTGTCGGTCGGCAGGACGGCCGCGTTGTCACCGTCGACGTGTGCGGCGGTGAAGTCACCCTCGAGGAGGACCTCGATGTCGAGGTCGGTGAAGGTGTGCAGGTCACCGTCACGGGCGACGGTGGCCAGCCGGATGCCGGACTTGCCGTAGCGGTTCGGGCCGAGGGGGAGGGTCACGATCTTCGCTCCCGGGGGTCGGGTCACGGCGCGCGCGTGAGGTGCGCCGGACGGCGGCTGGCTGGGGCGCGAACCCTCGTCCTCGCCCAACGGGATGTCAACCATCGGCACGAGCACCGACGGTCGCCAGCACGCCAGCGCGCGCGAGCACACCGACAGTAGGGTGCACCACCATGCTGCCCCACGTCGCTGCTGTGTCCCTGTGAGCCGGCTCGTCCTGCGAGGCGCACGGTCGCCGGGCGACGTCGCCGTCGCCGAGGGCCACATCGTGGCGATCGGCGAGGTCCCCGCCGAGCCGGACGACACCGTCCTGCGGGTCGACGGTGACATCATCACGGCCGGGCTGGTCAACACCCACCACCACCTCTACCAGCACCTCACCCGCGGGTGGGCCACGGGCTGCGACCTGTTCACGTGGTTGACGACCCTGTACCCGGTCTGGGGCCGGCTCGACGTCGACGACGTGACCGCCGCCGCACGGGTCGCCCTCGCCGACCTGCTGCTGAGCGGGTGCACCACGGCGGCCGATCACCACTACCTCGTGCCGGGCGGCGACGACACGGTGTTCGACGCCATCGCGGAGACCGCCCTGACCCTGGGGGTCCGCCTGCACCTGGCCCGCGGCTCGATGGACCTCGGCGAGTCCGACGGCGGGCTGCCGCCCGATCACGTCGTCGAGGACCTCGACGCCATCCTCGCCTCGACCGAACGGGTCGCCGACCGCTGGCACGACGCCGAGCGCATCCACGTCACCGTCGCGCCCTGCAGCCCCTTCAGCGTCACCCCGGAGCTGATGCGGGAGTCGGCGACGTTCGCCCGGGCCCGCGGGCTGCGCCTGCACACCCACCTCGCGGAGACCCGCGAGGAGGAGGCCGACTGCCTCGCCCGCTTCGGCAAGCGCCCGCTCGCCGTGATGGAGGAGCTCGGGTGGGTCGCCGACGACGTCTGGTACGCGCACGGCGTGCACTTCGACGACGCCGAGGTGGCACGCCTGGGCGAGGCCGGTGCCGGCATCGCGCACTGCCCGTCGAGCAACGCCAGGCTCGCGGCCGGGATGTGCCGGGTGACCGACCTGCGCGACGCTGGCGTCGCCGTCGGCCTCGGCGTCGACGGGGCCGCGTCCAACGAGCAGGGCACGCTCATCACCGAACTGCGTCAGGCGGTGTTCACGGCGCGGCAGCGCACCGGACGGGCCGACGCGCTCGGTCCGCGCGACGCCCTGGACCTGGCGACCCTCGGGGGAGCGGCATGCCTCGGTGTGGACGACATCGGGCGGCTCGAGGTGGGGGCACGGGCGGATCTGGTCACCTGGCCCGGGGACGATCTGATCGACATCGCCGACCCGGTCGACGGGCTGGTGCTCGGGCCCGACCGCCGTGCCCGTCACGTCCACGTCGGCGGACAGCCGGTCGTCGCGGACGGCGAGGTGCTCGGGCTGGACCTGTCCGGGGCACGCACCGATCTCGGCAGGCGAGCGCAGCGGCTCCGGGACTGACGCCGATCGACGACCGCTCGCCGATCAGCGTGGCGAGGTCGACCCTGCCGGCGCGGCGAGACGTTGCCCACGATCCTGTCGGACCGGAGCTCATGCGGCCGCGGGCGTCGGGGTCAGGTGGTGCACGAACCAGTCCCGCGCGAGCGTGGCGACCTGGTCCAGTGCTCCGGGTTCCTCGAACAGGTGGGAGGCTCCCGGCACGACGGCGAGCTGGCTGGTGCAGCGCAGCCGACGTCGAGCGCGTTCGTTGAGGGTGAGCACGACCTCGTCTCGGGAGCCGACGATGAGCAGCGTGGGCGCGGCGACCTCCTCCAGGTGGGGTGCTGCCAGGTCGGGACGTCCGCCTCGGGAGACGACCGCCGAGACCTCCTCCCGGAGCTGCGCAGCGGCCCACAGCGCGGCCGCGGCGCCGGTGCTGGCTCCGAAGTAGCCGATCGGCAGGCGTGCGAGGTCGGTTCGCGTCCGGACCCATCGGGTGGCCCCGGCAAGTCGGGCGGCGAGCGGTTCGATGTCGAACACCCGGGCACGGTCGACCGCCTCCTCGGGGGTGAGCAGATCGAACAGCAGCGTCGCCAACCCTCCCTCGTGCAACGTGGAGGCCACCGCGACGTTGCGGGGGCTGAGCCGGCTGCTGCCGCTGCCGTGCGCGAACACCACGATGCCGCTCGCGTCGTGCGGTACCTGCAAGGTCCCTGGCAGGTGGTGTCCGCCCACCGTGATGGTGACCTGCTCCGGGGGGTCGTCTGCGGGGGGCGTGGCCGCGGCGGCCGGCGGTGCCGCGGCGGCCAGCAGACGAGCTACCTCGTCGTCGCTGGTCTGGGTGAAGTCCCTGTAGAACCGGCCGATCGCCGAGAAGGCCGACGGGGCATGCAGGCAGACGACCTCATCCGCGACCGCCTGGAGCTCCTCGACGGTATGGGCGGGTGCCACCGGGACCGCGAGCACGACCTTCCTCGCGGCGCGGCGACGCAGGATCTCGACCCCTGCGCGGGCCGTGAACCCGGTCGCGAGCCCGTCGTCGACGACGATGACCGTGCGCCCCTCGACCGGGATCGGTGGGCGCTCACCCCGGTAGCGCTGGACGCGGTGGTCGAGTTCGGTGCGCTCGCGGCGGACGACCGCCTCGAGCTCCGTGTCGGTCACGCCTGTGGATCGGAGCAGTGGCTCGTTCAGCAGCCGGATCCCGCCCTCGCCCAGCGCCCCCAGGCCCAACTCGGGTTGCCACGGACAGCCCAGCTTGCGGACGACGAGCACGTCGAGTGGAGCTGCCAGCGCCTGTGCCACCTCGTAGGCCACCGGCACCCCGCCACGCGGCAGCCCCGCCACGATGGGACGCTCCGCCGCCAGCCGGCTCAGGCGCTCGCCGAGCTGACGACCTGCATCGCCGCGGTCCGTGAAGCGCATGGCACACCTACGGAAAAGGTGCGACGCCCGCGTGTGCTTCCTCCGCCGGGATGGACCGGATCAGGTTTTGGCGGTCGCTGCTGCTGCAGCCTCTCAGCTGGGTGCCTCCGAGCGGAATCTCTCTCAGAGGGGCGCCAACTCCCGCGCACAACACGAACGTCGCAACCGTGATGATGGCTCGCCGTCCCGGCCGGTGCCAGGGCCATTGGTCCTCAACCCGCGGCGTTGTGGGGGTGCCGCGGTGCGAGCCGCCGCTCACCGCATCCCCGCAGTTGGGCGCCTCCGCCATCGGCAGTAGCGTGGCCCGTGACGGTCGAGATCGACGCCGCGAGGTGTCACGACCGCACAGCCAGTGTCGACGGGAGCCTGATGTCCGCCGGTCCCTTACCCATCGGCAAGGTGCCGGCGTCGTTGCTGGGTGATCTGCTCCGATCCGTGCCGGTGCTCGACCCGTCCGTGCGGCTCGGACCGGCGATCGGTGAGGACGCGGCAGCGATCGACCTGCCAGAGGCAACGCTGGTGGTCGCCACGGATCCGATCACGCTGACCAGCAGCGACGCGGGCCGTTACGCGGTGATCATCAACGCCAACGACGTGGCGGTGACCGGGGCGGCGCCGCGCTGGTTCCTGATGGCGATGCTGCTGCCCCCTGGCACCGAGGCCGGACACCTCCGCGCCCTCTTCGGTGAGGTCACGGCGGCGTTGGACGCGCTGGACGCGACGTTGGTGGGGGGACACACCGAGGTCACCCCGGCGGTCAACCAGCCCGTGCTCGTCGGCCAGATGCTCGGGCTCGTGGCCAGCGACCGGCTGGTCACGACCGGTGGCGCCGCGCCCGGGGACGTGCTCGTCCAGATCGGTCCGGTGCCCGTGGAGGGTGCTGCCGTGCTGACGGCCGGCCGACGCGATCACCTCACGGAGGTCGGGGCCGAGCTGCTCGACGCCGCTGCCGCAGCTGCCGAGGTGCCCGGGATCTCGGTGGTCGCAGCTGCACGATGCGCGGCTGCGTGGGACCCGACGGCCATGCACGACCCCACCGAAGGTGGGCTCGCAACGGGCCTGCACGAGCTCGCCGATGCCTCGGGGGTCGCGCTACGGCTGACGCGTGACGTGGTCGACTGGTTCGCCCCGGGGCTGGCCGTGTGCCGCGAGCTGGGTGCAGATCCGTGGGCGACGCTCGCCTCCGGGTGTCTGCTGGCGACCTTCGCTCCGGAGCGTGTCGACGCCGCCCTCACGGCGCTGCGTCAGGCGGGGCACTCCGCGGTGCGGCTGGGTGACGTCGTCGCGGGCGCCGGGGTGACGGTCGACGACGTCGCCCTGCCGGTGCCGGAACGTGACGAGGTAGCCCGCCTCCTCGAGGACTGACCCTCCGGCCGACCACCGAGCGCCCCGGTGACGATGGCTGGCAGGCCAGGACCCCGCGTAGGACCTTCTGCCCTGTCGCCGATAGGCCTCCAGGACGCACGCTTGGAGTGGACCGCTGGACACGTCCGGGTCCGCTTCGGCGTCGAGGTCGAGGACCCGGTCCGAGCGGAGTGGGCAGTCAGCGCCCTGCCCGTCAGGGGGGTGCCATGGCCAACGGACCTGGGGTGGTCGGGCCGACAGCCATGGCCGAGACGCACTGCGCGATCGTGCTGTTCGTCGGCGACCGGGCCTACAAGTTCAAGAAGCCCCTCGACATGGGGTTCCTGGACTTCTCGACGCGTGAAGCTCGCGAGGAGGCCTGCCGTCGCGAGGTCGACCTCAACCGGCGGCTGGCACCCGATGTCTACCTCGGGGTCGCCGACGTGGTGGGACCCGACGGCGAGGTGTGCGACCACCTGGTCGTGATGCACCGGATGCCCGACGACCGGCGGCTGGCCACCCTGCTGGAGCGTGGTGAGGTGGCGTCGGGGTGCCTGCGGGTGGTCGCACGGCAGATCGCGATCCTGCACGCCGCCGCTCCGACGTCATCGTCCGATCCTGCGATCGGGCAGGTGGCCACCCGCGATGCGGTGGCGGGCAACTGGGAGGACAACTTCGACGCCATGCGGCCGTTCGTCGGCGAGCTCCTGTCAGAGGACGAGTTCCGGCGCGTCCATCGGCTGGCGACGCGCTTCCTGGCGGGTCGGCGGCGTCTGTTCGACGACCGGATCGCGTGCGGCATGGCTCGCGACGGGCACGGTGACCTCCTCGCCGAGGACGTCTTCTGTCTCGACGACGGCCCACGGATCCTGGACTGCCTCGAGTTCGCCGACCGGTACCGGTACGGGGACGTGCTGCTCGACGTCGCGTTCCTCGCGATGGATCTCGAGCGGCTCGGCCACCCCGAGGCGGCCCAGCGGTTCCTGGCGTGGTACGCGGAGTTCTCGGGCGAGACCCACCCGCAGAGCCTGGCGCACCACTACATCGCCTACCGGGCCCACGTCCGCGCCAAGGTCGCCTGCCTACGTCACGCTCAAGGCGATCCCACGATGGCCACCCAGGCTCGCGGTCTGCACCGGCTGGTGCTCGACCACCTGCGTCGCGGGTGCGTCGCGCTGGCACTGGTCGGCGGCCTGCCCGGCACCGGCAAGTCGACCGTGGCCAGCGCCCTGTCCGACTCGCTCGGGTGGGCACTGCTGCGCTCCGACGAGATCCGCAAGGACGTCGCCGGCCTCGGGCACACCGTCGGGGCGCGGTCGCCGTTGGACGAGGGGCTCTACCGGCCCGAGCGGGTCGCCGAGGTCTACCGGGAGATGCTGGGCCGGGCGCAGGGCCTGCTGGAGTCGGGGGTGCCGGTGGTGCTTGACGCCTCGTGGACCTCGGCTGCCGACCGTCGCGCCGCCGCCGAACTCGCCGGTGCCACCAGCAGCACCCTGGTGCAGGTGCGCTGCGAGAGCGGCATGGAGCTCGCCCGGGCACGGCTGGCCAGACGGCCGGTCGGCGCGGACGCCTCCGACGCGACCGGCGAGGTGCTCGACGCGCTGGCTCAGCGGACCGACCCGTGGCCGCAGGCCGCGACCGTACGGACCGACGAGCCCGTCGACCGGGTCCTCGCGACGGCCCGCGCCGCCGCCATGCAGCAGCTGGACCTCGCCGAGGGCGATGGTGGAGACGACGTTGGTTGACTCCGGACGGCTCGAGTTGCCACCGATCCCCCTCGGGGCGCCGCTCGACCGATCGGGTCAGGCACGGGGCAGTACCCTGGCGCCGCATCCCCCGGGGTGTTGGCATCCGATGCGCTCCTGTCTTGCGATCCCGCGACGATCATGTGGGATCCCATGCGGGGCGGGCCGACGATCAGAGGGTCCCACGTGCCGAGGAACGACGAACCAGTGAGCCGCGAGGGCGTTCCGAGCCGAGGCTCGGATGACCCGATGGAGATGGCCCCCCACCACTACGGTGCGGAACACGCCGGATAGGCCTCAGAACGCTGGTTCTCGGGCATGTGGAGGGGGCCGCTCACGGGTGGGGTTGCGCTGTCGGTAGCGCCCAGTTCCTGAGTCGCTGGTCGGTGGGGACCATCTCGTCGCTGCGGTCGAGGCCGAGGAGTTCTCGGCAGTCGCCGACGAGGCGGATGCAGTTCTGTGTCTGTTCCCGGCGCTCCCGTAGGGTGATCGTCGCTTGGGCTGGTCGGCGCGGATACTCGTCTTCGTGGCGGACGTTGCGTGCCCGTGCGAAGGACAGGACGTTGCGCCGACGGGATGGAGGAGGGGGTAGGAAGATCGCTTCGGCAGCAGCGACCGTGGTGTGGTGGCCGCCCGAGCGGGCGACGCGCACGCCCACGGCCAGTAGCACGGCGTCCACGGCCTTTCGGGCCGCGTCGTAGGCGAGTGTGTGCGCAGTGCGGTGAAGGCCTTCGATGTTGGCGAGGAAGGCCTGGTGGCTCTGCACCATGACCGCGAGCAACTCTTCCTGCTCGATGCGGGCGAGCTGCAGTCTGGCGCTGTCGGGGTCGGCTGGTACGGAGGTGAACTGCTCGGCGCGCTCGCGCATGAGCTCTCGCAGTTCGGCGGTGGGTTGAGGTGAGGTCATGCGGGTGGGCTCTTGAGTTCGATGGTCGGTCGCTTCTCTACCTCGGCGGCGAACCCCGTGTCGTCGTTCTCCCACTCCTCGATCGTGCGGATCACCGGGTTGACCTCCATGCCGAGCTCGCGCGAGGCGGCGTGGGCGAGGTCGTAGCCGTCGTCGAACGAGATGTCGCCGATGAGCAGCAGGTCGATATCGCCCGGGGGAGGACCGGGTTCGCCAGCCGCACGAGCGGCGTACGACCCGAAGATCGCCGCCCGTTCGATGTCGGTGCGGTCGGCGAGGTGGCGACGCAGGATGACCTCGGGTCCGACCGTGGCTCGCAACAGGCCGGCCAGATGGAACGCCAGTGGGCCATCGGGTGCGGGGCGCACGATCCGCTGGTTGCCGGCCCGCTCCTCGGTTGCGGCGCCGGCTCGTACCAGGCGTGACACGTCACGGGAGATCGTGGCTTCGGAGGTGCCGATCCGGCGTGCGAGCTGTCGCACCGTGGCACCTGAGGTGCTGATCTCGTGATCGAGGTACAGCAGCGTCAGCAGTTGCTGCAGCACCTCGGACCGGAACAAAGTTTGCATAGATCGCAAGATAGCTTTCAGGAAATGCAAAATCAAGCGGAGGTGTCTCGCTGCGAGCCGGAAGCCCGCACCCACGCGCGGACCTCTGCCGTGCTGGGCTCCGGGGCGGTGGGGGTAACCCGCGGCTCGCGTGCCGTGCGGTGGGCCGGCTTGCCAGGCGGTCGACCTGAACCCGTCGGGATAGGTTCGAGGTTGGGGTGAAACCCGGCTGGGTGGAGCCCGGCAGGCGTCGGCGAGACCTCGCGGCCAGGACGGGCACGTGAGCGGCGAGGTGGTCGTGCACCTCGATGTCGTGCTTGCCTCGGTGTCCGCGCGCGTCCACGGGCACGTGCGACGCTCAGGTGTCGTGGACCGTGGGCGCAAAGTCGACGCCACGATCGGTCGGCGCTCGACTGATCCGGCGACCGAGCAGGCAGTACCCTCAGCGGGGCTGACGGGAAGCGGATCGACATCCGTGCAGGATGCTCCAAGGCAGTCCCACGACGATCATGTGGGTCCCCGTGTGGGGTTCGAGCTCGAGACAGTGAGGGTCAGGTGCCACAGAACGACGATCAAGCGGCTCTAGAGGCCGGATCGGGCCGTGACCCGATGGAGATGGCGCCTCACTACTACGGTGGCCAAGCGGTCATCGAGGGCGTGATGATGCGTGGCGCGGACC
>CAYVJT010000050.1:13463-19841 GCA_964451855.1 uncultured Actinomycetota bacterium | reverse complement strand
GTCGAGCGCCTCCAGGAGGGTGTCGGCAGCGGCGTAGGGATCGAGCTCCCGGGCGGCGACCTTGGCCGCGAGGTCATCGAGCAGCACGTCGTCACCGACGTCGAGGCTCACGAACCGCCGGCGCACCGCCTCGAGCGCGATCTCGCGGACCGTGTGCACGGCGCGGTCACGGCGACGCTGCTCGCGGAGCCCGGACCGGTCCAGGTGGGTGAGGTGGCGGTCGATAGCGGTCACGAGGTCCTCGAGCCCCTCGGAGCGCACGGCGACCGTCCGCACGATCGGCGGCCACCACCCCTCATCCCGGAGGTCGGCTGCCTCGTCGTCCCCAGCGTCGGGTCCGGGGTCGGCCAGCGCATGGCCCATCTCCAGCATCCCACGCAGCTCCGACTCGAGCTGCCCGGCGCCGCCCCGGTCGGCCTTGTTGATCACGAACACGTCCGCGACCTCGAGGATGCCGGCCTTGGCGGCCTGCACCCCGTCACCCATCCCCGGCGCCAACGTGACCACCGTGGTGTCGGCGGTCGCGGCGATCTCCACCTCCGACTGACCGACACCGACCGTCTCCACGAGGATGTCGTCGAAGCCGGCAGCGTCCAGGAGCAGCACCGCCTGCGGGGTCGCGAAGGACAGACCTCCCAGGTGGCCCCGTGAGGCCATCGACCGGATGAAGACGTGCGGATCGGCGTGGTGCCCCTGCATACGGACGCGGTCACCGAGGAGCGCACCGCCGGAGAACGGGGAGGAGGGATCGACGGCGAGCACCGCGACCGACCGCCCCTGGGCTCGCAGCTGCGTCGCCAGCTGATCGGTCAACGTCGACTTGCCGACCCCTGGCGAGCCGGTGATGCCCAGGACACGGGCCAGCCCGGTCCGGGGGTAGATCGCCGCGATCACCTCGCGCAGACGCGCTGGGTCGCCGTCCTCGACGACGGTGAGCAGGCGCGCCAACGAGCGGCGTTCGCCACGCTGCAGTCCGGCGATCAGTTCAGGGACCTCGACGGCCACCGACACCTCCGTGCGCTCCGGCCGCCGCGGCGACCCTGGTCCTCGCTGCCTCGGACGGCCTCAGGACGGGACCGACACCGTCAACGCGTCGCCCTGGCCGCCGCCACCGCACAACGCCGCGACACCGTCGCCACCGCCACGCCGACCGAGCTCGTTGATCAGCGTCACGACGATCCGGGCGCCGGAGCACCCGATCGGGTGCCCGAGTGCGATGCCGCCGCCGTTGACGTTGACACGGTCCTCATCGACACCGAGGTCGCGCGTCGACGCCACGGCGACGGACGCGAAGGCCTCGTTGATCTCGTAGAGGTCGAACCCGGACGGGTCCGCGTCGATGCGGCGTGCCGCGTCACGGATCGCTCCGGACGGCTGCAGGTGCAGCGACGGATCAGGTCCCGCGACCGTGCCCCACGAGGTGATGGTCGCGAGGATCGGCAGACCGAGCGCCTCCGCCTTCTCGCGACTGGCGAG
The DNA here is from genome assembly GCA_964451855.1 of uncultured Actinomycetota bacterium. GTDB lineage: Bacteria > Actinomycetota > Nitriliruptoria > Nitriliruptorales > Nitriliruptoraceae > CSSed11-175R1. Next base: position 18,365 of record CAYVJT010000050.1, on the reverse strand, counting down.
CACGAGAGCGGCCCCGCCGTCGGAGATCTGTGACGCGTTGCCCGCCGTGATCGTCCCCTCCTTGGTGAACGCGGGGCGCAGTCCGCTGAGCGACTCGGTGGTCGTGCCGGGCCGGATGCCCTCGTCCTCGTCGACGGTCACGGGGTCGCCCTTGCGCTGAGGGACGTCGACCGCGACGACCTCGTCGCCGAAGGCGCCACGCTTCCACGCGTCCGCGGCCCGCTCGTGGGACCGGGCCGCCCACGCGTCCTGCTCTTCGCGGCTGATGCCGAGGTCCTTGGTGCGCTGGTAGTCGTCGGTCGCCAGCCCCATCGCGCACCGGTCGAAGGCGCAGGTCAGCCCGTCGTGCATCATCACGTCGATCACCGCGCCGTCACCCATGCGGTAGCCGAACCGCGCCTTGTCCAGCACGTAGGGGGCGGCGCTCATGGACTCCATCCCGCCGGCGACGATGAGATCGAAATCGCCGACGCGGATCAGATCGCGGGCGCGCGCGATCGCGGTCATGCCTGACAAGCACACCTTGTTGATCGTCTCGCTGGCGACGTCCATGCCGATACCGCCGGAGACCGCGGCCTGCCGCGCGGTGATCTGGCCCTGTCCCGCCTGCAGGACGTGGCCCATGACGACGTACTCGACCACCTCGGGTCCGACCCTGGCACGTTCGAGCGCACCCGCGATGGCCCGGCCACCCAGCTCCATCGCCGACAACGACGACAGACCGCCCCCGAACCGACCCGCGGGTGTCCGGGCGTACCCGGCGACGACGACCTCCTGCATGCTGCGCTCCTCGTGCTCGGCGACCCCCACAGCGTAGAGGCGCGACGGGAGGCGGCCAGCACCCAGCTGCGACGAGCGGCGGGGAGCAGCGTCAGCGGCTCACCGCGAACCACCAGAGGGGTCGAGCGAGCTACCCCGAGCCGGGTGCCCCGAACACCAGCAGCGATTCGTACGACGGCGTACCCCCGTTGCGCAGCTCCGCGTGCACGCGCCGCATCGTGTCGGCGACGAGCGGCGGCAACGGCGCCGACTCGGGTGTGCCCTCGTGCGTGGCGGGAGTGTCCATGACCGCAGCGTGACAGGTCGTGCGAGCGCGGCGAAGGGCACCCGGTGCGAACCGTGCGAACCTCGTGTCCGTCTGGTCGTCGGGGAAGGTCGCGTGCCTTCGAGGTGCTCCGACGACCGCCGGGCTGGCAGGATGCACCCACATGGCTGCCGCAACGGGAGTACGCCCATGGACGTGACCCGGATCGACCAGATCGCCATCGCGGTCGAGGATCTCGACGAGTCGCTCGCCTTCTACGAGCGGGCCTTCGGCCTGACCCCCAGCTACCGCGAGGTGGTCGAGAGCGACGGCGTCGAGGAGGCGATGCTCGACGTCGGTGGGGTCTCCATCCAGCTGCTGCAGGCCACCCGCGACGACTCGCCGATCGCGAGGTACCTGGCGAAGAACGGCCCGGGGCTGCACCACCTCGGCTTCGGGGTGCGCTCGGTCGCGGGCGCCCTCGATCACCTGCGCGAGCAGGACGTCGCCCTGATCGATCAGGAACCTCGCCCCGGCGGCGGAGGGCACACGGTCGCCTTCGTCCACCCGAGAGGCACCGGTGGCGTGCTCGTCGAACTCGTCGAGGATCACCCCGACCATGGTGCTGGGGAACCGTCCACCGACCAGCCTCGGTAGCCTGCGGGCGGAAGACCGCAGCTGAGGATGACCGTGGGATTCGCCGACCGCCTCCGTGCTTGGTTCAAGGGTGACAGCAAGCGCCGCACCCCGAACAAGAGCACCGACTCCTCCTCCCGCTCCGCCACCAAGGAGCTGGAGGAGTTCGTGCACTCGCGGACGGGGGTGGAGGGCTTCCTGGAGCCCAAGACCGCCATCTACTCCACGACGCTGCTGCTCGTCGCGGACGACGGCGAGTACCTGCGTCGCCCGATCAAGAGCCGCGAGCAGGCGGGCGACTTCTGTGGGCGGATCAACATCCCCCTCTACGACGCGGCGAAGGTCGGCTACCCACGTCGGATGCGTGACTACGAGCAGGGCCGCAGCCCCCGCAAGGTCGAACTGTCCGAGCTGCCCCCCTGGCCCGGCGACGACCTGGCTGACGGCAGCACCACCGACGGGCCACCGCCGCCACCGAGCGAGCGGCACGTCGAACCCGACCCCGCTGCAGACGAACCCGACCTCCCTGGCTGGCCCGATGCCTCCGAGCAGGCCGACCTGCCCGAGTGGCGGGACACCGCTGACGAGCCCGGCCAGGCGGAGACCACCGACGACGAGCCCCCACACGAGGACGGCCCCGACGGGTCGTCGCTGCCCCGCGACGACGATGACGACCCTGATGGGGGAACCCGATCGTGACCACGATGCCGGCGTTGCGCCTCCACCGGGTGCGGACCGCGGACGAACCGGAGCTCCTCCGACTCGACGAGGTACCCCGGCCGCAGCCGGCTCCGGGCCAGGTCCTCGTCGAGGTCAAGGCCTGCGGGGTCTGCGCGAGCGATCTGCACGTCGTGGACGGGGTGACGCCGCACGGGCCGTCGCTGCCCCAGACCCTGGGCCACGAGGCTGCCGGTGTGATCGCCGCAGTCGGTGACGAGGTCACCGACTGGCAGCCAGGGGACAGCGTCGCGGTCCTGATGTCCCATCCCTGCCACGTGTGCACGGTCTGCATGGCGGGCCGACACAACCTGTGTCCCGCGCGATCGATCCCCGGCATCGACGGCAACGGTGCCATGGCCGGGTTCACCCTGGCCGACGCGAACTCCCTCGTCCCGATCCCCGAAGGCGTGCCCTTCGATCAGGCCGCGATCACCACGGACGCCGTCGCGACCCCGTACCACGCCCTCAAGCGCGCCGGTGTCGGCGAGGGCGTCAGCCTGGTGATCATGGGGCTCGGCGGCCTCGGCATGCACGCCATCCTGCTCGCCAAGCTGGCGGGAGCCACGGTGATCGGCGTCGACCTCGATCCGGTGAACCTCGAGCGCGCCCTGGACTGGGGCGCCGACGAGGTGGTGGACGCCTCGGACGGGCAGCCCGCGCGCCGCGTCCGCGAGCTCACCGGCGGCGGCGCCGATCGGGCCGTCGAGTTCGTCGGCTCGCCCGGGACCGTGGACCAGTCCATCAAGTCGTTGGCGCCGGGTGGCCGTGCCACCATCGTCGGCCTCACCAACGAGCGGCTCCAGACCGTGCCGATCTCACTGTTCGTGTCGCAGGAGACGGAGCTCGTCGGCTCCTTCGGGTCGACCCCGCAGGACCTCGGCGAACTGTTCGACCTGCTCGAGGAAGGTCGGCTCGACCTGTCCCGGTCGGTCACCTCGACGATCGGATTGAAGGAGGTCCCGGACGCGCTGCATGCCCTGGAGACCCGCGAGGGACATCCGATCCGCACGGTGGTCACCGACCTGAGCTGAGGTGTCCGACCGCTGCGATGTGGCCAGCGCCCCGCCCACGCCGGCTGCCTCGCCCTCCCGGATGTGGGCAGCCCGCCGATCGGCAGGATCACCATGCGCTTCGGAGCCCACGTTCCCGCCTCATCCCCTGCCGCTGCGGCCGATGTCCGCAGCGCAGAGGTCCTCCAGGTGTTCCTCTCCTCGCCCCGGATGTGGAAGCCACCGGTGCCCAGGTCGGACCGGTGGATCTCCGAGGTCGCCAACCTCCCCCTGTACGTCCATGCGCCGTACCTGGTCAACCTCGCTTCGGCAACCGAACAGGTGCGGTCCCGTTCGACCACGCTGCTGCAGGCGACACTGGACGAAGCGGCGCGGATCGGCGCAGCCGGTGTGGTCGTGCACGCCGGACAGGGCGGCGCCGACGGCACCTTCGGGGCCGCGCTCGCCCGGTTCCTCGACGAGGCCCGGCAGCTGTCCTCGCCGGTGCCGCTGCTGATCGAGAACACCGCGACCGGCCTCTGCTCGCTCGGACGCGACATCGACGTGTGGGAGCAGCTGTTCGCCCGGCTCCACGACACCGACCTGGACGTGCCGATCGGCGCCTGCCTCGACACCTGCCACCTGTGGTGCGGCGCCGACTGGACGGACCCCACCGTCGACCAGGTGGCCGAGCTCGCCGCACGGTTCGCCGCACCAGCCGACGTCGGCCTGCTACACGTCAACGACAGCCAGGATCCCGCCGGCGCCGGCCACGACCATCACGCCAACATCGGCCAGGGATGCATGCCGGCGGAGGTGCTGCTTGCGATGATCGACGTCGCGCGCCAACGCGGCTGGGGCGATGCGGTCGTCGAGACCCCGGGCGGAGCCGACGAGCAGGCGGCCGACATCGCCTGGCTCGAACGGCACGTCCGGTAGGCGCAGCAGGCGGCCGGTGGACGCTGCCGAACCTAGCCTTCGGAGATGTCGATCGTCTCGATGACGACGTCCTCGAGCGGCTTGTCCGCGGCGTTGGTCTCCGTGCGCCCGATGGCGTCGACGACGTCGAGCCCGTCGATCGTCTTGCCGAACACCGAGTACTGCGGCGGCAGCCCGTAGTCGGCGTGCATGATGAAGAACTGCGAGCCGTTGGTGTTCGGTCCCGCGTTGGCCATCGCCAGGGTCCCGAGCTTGTAGCCGCGGTTGCGTGACGCTTCGAGCTCGTCGGCGAACCGGTAGCCGGGCCCGCCGGTGCCGGTCCCCGTTGGGTCCCCACCCTGGAGCATGAAGCCCTCGATGACCCGGTGGAAGATCACCCCGTCGTAGAAGCCCTCGCGGGCGAGGAAGACGAAGTTGTTCACCGTGTTCGGCGCCTCGTCCGCGAAGAGCTTGGCGGTGATGGTGCCCTTGTTGGTGCGGATCGTCGCGGTGTAGGTGGTCGACGGGTCGATCACCATCTCCGGCGGGCTGCTGTACTGCTGTGCCACAGGGGACTCCTGGGTGGAAGGGTTCTCAGGGTGAGGGGTGCTCAGG
>CAYVJT010000050.1:8836-13363 GCA_964451855.1 uncultured Actinomycetota bacterium | reverse complement strand
CTCAGGGTGAGGGGTGCTCAGGTCGTGCCGGCGCGTCTGCCCCAAGCCTACGGGGCCACAGCAGGCCCGCGCGGCCGTGCCCATGATGGCCGGCGACGGCCACCCTGTTCGGGCGCTGTCACGGAGGCGTCATCAGCCTTCGTCGATCTCGATCGTGTCGATCAGGACGGGGTCGATCGGCCGGTCGCCGTCGACCGGCGCGGCGGCGATGGCATCGACGACGTCCATGCCGTCGGTGACCTCACCGAACACCGTGTACTGCGGTGGCAACGGGTAGTCGGCCTGCACGATGAAGAACTGCGAGCCGTTGGTGTCCGGACCCGCGTTGGCCATCGCGACGGTGCCCCGCGGGTAGCCACCCTGCGCGTCGACCAGCTCCTCGGCGACGTCCAGCTCGTCCTCGAACCGGTACCCGGGACCACCCGCGCCGGTAGCCGTCGGGTCGCCCCCCTGGATCATGAAGCCGTCGATCACCCTGTGGAAGATCACGCCGTCGTAGAAGCCGTCACGAGCCAGGTTGACCAGGTTGTTGGTCGCCAGCGGTGCGCCGTCCGCGTACAACTCGACGACGATGTCACCCTCCGCGGTCAAGAACGTCGCCGTGTAGGACCGGTCCGGGTCGATCGTCATCTCGAAAGGTTCGTCGTAGGCGTCGGCGCGGTCGGCGGTGTCCGGCAGCTCCAGCTCGGCCTGCGCCGGTGCCGGTTCGACGTCCTCGGGTTCGGGCACCGACGCCTCGCCACGGCCCGCGAGCCACTGGGTCACCGGGATCGCGAACAGCGACAGCACCATCAGCACCGCCATGATCAGGATGATCGTGCGGTTGCGGGCACTGCGCCGCTGGAACCGATCCTGCTCACGCTTGGCGCGACCACGTTGGACCTGCTTGCGATGGCTCTTCTTGCTCACGGCACCCTCTGCGACGGACGTGCCGGCAGGGTATCGAGCCCCATGCTGGAGCATGACGCCGTCGCCCAGCCACGCCATCCGACACACCGGACGCCCCGCCCCGTCCCGGGCACGACCAGCGGCCCTACGGGCGCGGGCCGCGCGACCTCCACTGACGGGGGTTCGGGCCTCCTGTCGGCGCGGACGCTACGTCGTCCGCCCTCGCCGTGCGGCGATCCGCCAGCAGTGCAGGTGCCAGTGGCGACGGTCCTCCACCAGCTCCTCCGGCCAGGCCACGACGTGCCCGACGCCGGGTTCGATGGGCTGATGGCAGCCGGGACAGGCGTAGGGCTTGTCCGCCCGCGCCCCAGGGACACGCACGACCTCGTAGCCATCGAGCTGTGGCAGGAAGGGATCGTGCGGGAACGGCGGTCGCATCACGCATCGATGCCGGTGAGCACCAGCAGCCACACGAAGCCAGCATCGTCGCCCCGCCACGTCTCGCGGACCACCTCGTAGCCAGCGGCGGCGACGAGGTGGCGCAACGCGACGGCGAGCACCAGCGGGTCGACGATGGCCGCCAGCGGCGGGCGCGGGACCAGCCGACGCACCCCAGGAGCGACGTACAGCATGGCGGCGCCGGCGACCGCCTTGGCCCGCCACGGCACGCGGTCGTCACCGACCAGGTCGCGCAGGAGGTGGGCCACGTCACGCAGCAGCGTTCCGGTCGCCTCGGGCTGAGCCTCCGCAGCACCGGGGAGGTACTCCGGGATCTCGGGCACGGTCATCGTGGTGAGCTCCCCGGTGGCGCTCGACGGGTGCCGTCCTCGGTCCGGCCCCATCCGACGCGCAGGCATCAGTCGTACACGTAGAACCCGCGTCCGGCCTTGCGGCCGAGGAACCCCGCATCGACGAGGTGCCGTAGCAGGGGCGCTGGCTCGTAGGACGGCTGACGGTACTCGTCCTTGAGGCGTTCGATGATCGCGAGGGTGATGTCCAGGCCGACCACGTCCATCAGCTCGAAGGGTCCCATCGGGTAGCCACAGCCGAGCTTCATCGCCGTGTCGATCTCCTCGGCGGTCGCGTAGTGCGACTCGAGCATCTTGACGGCGTCGTTGAGGTAGGGGAACAGCAGCGTGTTCACGATGAACCCGGCTCGGTCCCCGCACAGGACCCCGACCTTGTCGACACGCGCGACGAAGGCCCGGGCCAGCTCGGTCACCTCACGGTCGGTGCGTACCGTCGGCACGATCTCGACCAGCTCCATGATCGCCGCAGGGTTGAAGAAGTGCAGACCGACGACCCGTTCGGGGCGGTCGGTGGCCATGGCGCACGACACCACGGGCAACGACGAGGTGGTCGTCGCCAGGACCGCGTCGGGCTTGACGATCCCCGAGAGCGCTCCGAACAGCTCCTGCTTGATCTCGAGGTCCTCGGCGACCGTCTCGATGACCAGGTCGCAGGTCGCCAGCTCGTCCAGGTCGATCGTCGGCCGGATGCGCTGCAACGCGGCGACCATCGCCTCCCCGTCGAGGCGACCCTTGTCGACCATCTTCTGCATCGACCGCGAGGCAGCCGCGGCCACCGCCTCGGCCTTCTCGCGGGTGCGTCCGCGGACGATCACGTCAAGGCCGGCGCGGGCGCACACCTCGACGATGCCGCGGGCCATCGTTCCGGTGCCCACCACGCCGACGGCCTGCCAGCCGGTGACCAGGTCGGCGTCCGGCCCGGACCGGGTGTCCTCGTCCGGGACGACGCGGGACGAACCGGGCTCCTCGTAGGTGTAGAAGCCGCGACCCACCTTGCGGCCGGTGAACCCCGCGTTCGCGAGCTGCGCGAGGATCGGACGGGGCGCGAACCGGGTGTCCTGGAACTGCGAGTGGATCGCGTCCATGATCCCGACGAACGTGTCGATGCCGACGAGGTCGGTCAGCGCGATCGGCCCCATCGGCAGACCGGCGCCGTACCGCATCGCCGCGTCCACGTCCTCCTTGGTGGCGTAGCCACCCTCGACCATCCACACGGCCTGGTTGAGGTAGGGGAACAGCAGCTGGTTGGCGATGAACCCGCGACGATCGCCCACCACCACCGGGACCTTGCCGATCGATCCCGCGAAGGCACGTGCCACCTCGACGACCGACTCGTCGGTGACCACGGTGCGGACCAGCTCGATCAGCTTCATGACCGGAGCCGGGTTGAAGAAGTGGAAGCCGAGGACACGGTTCGGGCGACGGGTGTGCACGGCGATGTCCATCACCGGCAGCGACGAGGTGTTGGTCGCGATGAGCGCGTCCGGGCGGGCGACCGCATCGACCTTGCGGAAGGTCTGCTGCTTGTAGGCGAGGACCTCGGGGACCGCCTCGACGATGAGGTCGCAGTCGCTCAGTTCGGAGAAGTCGGTGGAGCCCGAGATCCGCGCGAGGATCTCGTCGCGCTGCTCCTGCGTCAGGCGCTCGCGGGCGACCTGCCGGTCGAGCGAGGCGCGGATCCGGGAGAACCCGTACTCGACGAGCTCGTCGTTCATCTCGACGAAGTGCACGGGGTAGCCGTTGCGGGACACGATCTCCGAGATCCCCGCACCCATCGTCCCGCACCCGACGATCCCGACGGTCCGGATCTCTGTGACGGTCTGCTCCGCCATCTGGCGTCCTCCACGGTCGTCGACGGCTCACGCCCTCCGCCGTGAAGCCTACGGTGCCTCGTCACTTCCCGACGAACCGACCGGCGGGGCCGGCGGGTCGCTGACCCTCGGCAGCGACGTCCTGCCCGTCAGGCTCATCACCTGCGTGCGGGGGCGGTCACGGTCAGGCTTCCTGCGAGTCCTGCGAGGCGGGCCCACCGGGGGCTGCCTCCGGCGACAGTTCGGACCTGAAGACCCTGGCGACGTAGGCCTGTCCGGCGGCGCGGGACTCCGGGTCACGGATCGCCGAGAGCAGGGTGTCCGCGTCCGACCATCCGCGGGGTGCACCGATGCCGAGGTGGGACGCGACCGCATCGAGCGTCGCGCGGACCGGCAGCCGGGCCTTGCGCGCGAGGGAGCCGGCGAGCGCGGCTACCTCGGTATCGAGATCGTCGGGCGGGACCACCCGCGAGACCAACCCGAAGGCCAACGCTTCGTCGGCGCCGAACTCACGACAGGTCAGGACCAGGTCGCGGACCACCGCTGGTGGGACCTCACGCAGCAGGCGTGGGATGCCGCCCCAGGCCAGGGGGATGCCGAGGTCGACCTCCGGGATCGAGAAGAGGGCGTCCGTCGCGGCCACGCGCAGGTCGCAGGCAGCGGCGAGCACGACCGCGCCCCCGACGCAGTGCCCGTGGATCGCGGCGATCGTGACCTGCGGGAGCGCCTCGAGCGCGCTGGCGGCCCGGTCACCGGACGTCGCCGCGGCGCGGGCCACCGGCCCACCGTCGGTCAGCGCGCCGAACATCGACAGGTCGGCGCCCGCCGAGAAGGCGCGTCCCCCACCCGACAGCACCACGACCCGCACGTCGTCGCGGTCGGCGAGTGGGGCGCAGGCCGCCGCGAGCTCCTCGAGGAGCTCCGCCGACAGCGCGTTGAGCTTGCCCGGCCGAGCGAGCGTGAGCCTCGCGACCGCCCCGTCGATCTCCAGCGTCACCAGCGAGCGAGCCTGCATCGCG
>CAYVJT010000050.1:5383-8736 GCA_964451855.1 uncultured Actinomycetota bacterium | reverse complement strand
CCCCAGGCATCACTCGTTGTGTCCTGCACGCACGATGTGCAGCGTTCGTAGGGGACGCACGGTGTCGCCGGGCGCGTAGGGTTCGGGGGCGACCCCGGAGGTGACCATGCGGCTGTTCGACGGCATCCACGTCGCGACCACGACCCCCTTCGACCGCGAGACCCTCGAGGTCGATCTCGACGGCTACCGCGACCACTGCGGCTGGCTACTCGACGAGGGCATCACCGGTCTGTTCCCCAACGGCTCGCTCGGTGAGTACGAAGCCCTGTCCCCCGGGGAGCGCCGCCGCGTGTGGCAGGTCGCCGTCGAGGTGGCCGCGGACCGCGGACTGGTCGTCTCCGGCCTGTCGGGCCCGTCGGCCCGCGCGATCTGTGAGCTGGCCGATCAGGCGAAGGCCGACGGTGTCGACGGCGCGATGGTCCTGCCGCCGACGAACCACCCATCGACCGTCGACGAACTCGTCGCCCACTACACCGCGATCGCGGAGGTCGGGCTCCCCGTGATCGTCTACAACAACCCCTTCTCGACGCGGACCGACCTCACCCCCGACATCCTCGCCCGGCTGGCCCGGATCGACGGGGTGGTCGGGGTCAAGGAGTTCTCCGGGGACGTCCGTCGGGTCTCGGAGATCATCGAGCTCGCCCCCGGACTCGAGGTCATCTGCGGCGCGGACGACCTGGCGCTGGAGTCGGCCCTCATGGGAGCGACCGGGTGGATCGGTGGGTTCACCGGCACCTTCCCTGCCGCGACGGTCGAGGTCTTCGAGGCAGGCCGTCGCGGCGCCATCGACGAGGTGCGCGACCTGTACCGCACGATGCTGCCCGCGCTGCGTTGGGACTCCGGACCGAGCTTCGTGCAGGCGATCAAGCTCTCCATCGATCTTGTCGGCGGCACCGGCGGTGGACCGTCCCGTCCTCCTCGGCTACCCCTGCACGAGACCGATGCCGACCAGGTCGAGCGCTCCGTGGCCACGATCCAGGGCGCGATCCAGGCACGATCGCCTGAACGGCGGTAGCCGGCGAGAGGTCCCGACGATGGAGCCCGTACGAGCGAGCCACCCACGTGACGTCGCTGCGATGGGATCGGTGCGATGAGGTCGAGACTCGCCATCAGCGCCGTCGACTCGCACACCGAGGGGATGCCGACCCGTGTCGTGACCGGTGGGGTCGGCACCCTGCCCGGCGCCACGATGCTGGAGCGCCGCGCGAACTTCGAACGCGACCGCGACGACCTCCGCACCCTGCTGATGTTCGAGCCCCGCGGGCACAGCGCGATGTCCGGCGCGATCCTGCAGCCGGCGACCCGAGGCGACGCCGACGTCGGCGTGCTGTTCATCGAGGTCACCGGTTGCCTCGCGATGTGTGGCCACGGCACGATCGGCGTCGCCACCGTCCTGGTGGAGACCGGCATGGTCGAGGTCACCGAGCCGACCACCACGATCCACCTCGACACCCCTGCGGGGCTGGTCCGCGTCGACGTCGAGGTGGCCGACGGCGTCGCGGAGCGCGTCACCCTGCGCAACGTCGCGTCGTTCCTCTACGGCTCGGAGCTGACGGTCGACGTCGGCGGGGAGATCGGCCAGGTGACCCTCGACGTGGCCTTCGGCGGGAACTTCTACGGGATCGTGCCGGTGACCAGCCTCGGCATGGGGCTCGACCCGACTCATGCACCCAAGCTGATCGACCGCGGCCTCGAGGTGGTCCAGGCGATCGATGAGCAGATCGCACCCATCCATCCCGACGACGCGCGGATCCGGGGCGTGGAGCACGTCATCCTCACCGCCCCGGGCCGCGACGGCGCCGATGCCCGTGGCGCGACGGTGATCCAACCCGGCTGGATCGACCGCTCGCCGTGCGGGACGGGCACCTCGGCGCGGATGGCCCAGCTCCACGCCAAAGGCGAACTGGACCTCGACACCCCCTTCGTGCACGAGTCGCTGATCGGCAGCCGCTTCACCGGACGGCTGGTCGAGGAGACCACCGTCGGCGGCACCCCCGCGGTGGTGCCGACCATCACCGGCCGTGCGTGGATCACCGGCACCTCGACGTACCTGCTCGATCCCGACGACCCCTTCCCCGCCGGCTTCCTCATCGGGAAGACGTGAGCGTGGCGAACGGGTCCGTCACCGACGTGGTCGTGATCGGCAGCGGGCTCGTCGGCGCCTGCTGCGCCCACGAGCTCGCAGCGGCCGGCCTGGACGTCACGGTCGTCGACCGGGGCCACCTCACCTCGGGGACGACCGCGTCGGGCGAGGGCAACATCCTGGTCTCCGACAAGGTGCCGGGCGCCGAGCTGGAGCTCGCCAAGGCCAGCGTGCGACGGTGGGCGCAGCTCGACGAGGAGCTCGACGACGACGTCGAGTTCGACGCCAAGGGTGGGGTGGTCGTCGCCGTAGACGAGACGGAGACCGCCGGGTTGCGCGAGCTCGCGGCGCAGCAACGCGACGCCGGGCTCACGGCCGTCGAGGTGTCCGGCGACGACCTGCTGGAGCTCGAGCCCCACCTCGCCCCGGAGCTGGCGCTGGGGGTGCACTACCCGCAGGACGCACAGGTCCAGCCGGTGTTGGCGGCCGCCGCACTGCTGCGCCGCGCTCGGGAGCTGGGTGCCGAGGTCCTGGCGCAGGCCGAGGTCACCGCGATCGGCCTCGACGTCAGCGGCCGGGTCGCGTCGGTGACGACCACCCGCGGCAGCCTCGCCTGCCGTTGGGTGATCAACGCCGCCGGTCCGTGGAGCGGCGAGATCAGCGCCCTGGTCGGCATCGACTACCCGATCGCGCCACGCCGCGGCCACATCCTGGTCACCGAGCCGTGTGAGCCGCTGGTCCACCACAAGGTCTACGACGCCGGCTACGTCGGCACCCTCACCGCCGACGGCGACCCCTCCGCCGTCGAGCTCTCCTCGGTGGTGGAGGCGACGCGGGCCGGGACGATCCTGCTCGGCGCCAGCCGAGAGTTCGTCGGCTACCACCGGCGGGTGAACGGCGAGGTGGTCCGCGCGATCGCGGCCCGCGCCACGCGGCTGTTCCCGGTACTGGCGGGGGTGCGGCTGATGCGGGCCTACGTCGGCTTCCGGCCGTGGCTGCCCGACCACCTCCCCGCCATCGGCGAGGACCCCGCCGTCCCCGGGTTCGTCCAGGCCAGCGGCCACGAGGGAGCGGGCATCGGCCTCTCCCCCGCCACCGGCGTGCTGGTCCGCGACCTCGTCACCGGGCGTGCGCCGGCCATCGACCCGACGCCCTTCCGTCCAGACCGTCCGACCCTGCGCCGCGACGCCGAGGTGGCCCGTGGCTGACCGGGAGCCCCGCCACGACCGCCCCGACGACCTGCGCGGCGACAGCACCGACGACCTGCGCG
>CAYVJT010000050.1:0-5283 GCA_964451855.1 uncultured Actinomycetota bacterium | reverse complement strand
CCGACGACCTGCGCGGCGACAGCACCGACGACCTGCGCGTCCGAGGTGCCGACGACCCGGTCGGCATCCTCCGCGACCCCGCCTTCACCTTCCGCTTCGACGGACAGCAGGTCCCCGCGCATCCCGGCGAGACGATCGCGGGAGCACTGCTGGCAGCCGGACTTCGGCAGCTGCGCTCGACCCGCTTCGAGCAGCGCCCCCGCGGCTTGTTCTGCGCGGTCGGGACGTGCTTCGACTGCCTCGTCCACGTCGATGGTGGCCGCCCGGTCCGGGCGTGTCTGACCCCTGCGGCCCCGAACCTCTCGGTCGCCTCCGGCTCCTCGACGAGCCCCGACCAGCCGGCCAGCACGGACGCATCCGACCAGGAGGCCGACGATGACCACTGACGGCGCGCCCGGCGCTGCCAGCGCAGCCGCGAGCGACGTCGTGGTGCTCGGCGCCGGCCCGGCCGGGGTCCCCGCCGCACTGACCGCGGCGGACGCCGGAGCGAGCGTCACCGTGATCGACGCGAACGTCCGGCCCGGCGGGCAGTACCACCGTCAGCTCCCCGATGACTTCGCGGTGTCGCGACCCGGCGCGCTCCACCACGGGTGGCACGAGGCGGCTGCCGACCTCGCCGCGTTCGCCGCCCACCCGCGGATCGAGCACGTCTCCGGGACGCGGGCCTGGCTGGTCGAGCCCGTCGACGACCGCGTCCTCGTCCACACGACCGGTGCCCGCCGGGCGACCTTCAGCGGTCGAGCGCTCGTCCTCGCGACCGGTGCGACGGAGCGAGCGCTTCCCTTCCCCGGGTGGGACCTGCCTGGCGTGATGACGGTCGGCGCGGCCCAGGCGCTGATCAAGGGGCAGGGTGTCCGCCCCGGCCGGCGTGTGCTGCTGGCGGGCACCGGACCGCTGCTCCTCGCGTCCGCGAGCACGCTGCTGGCGGCTGGGACCGAGGTGGCCGCCGTGCTCGACGCGAACGGTCCCGCGACCTGGATGGCGGCGGCCGGGGCGGGTCTCCGCACCCCCGGGAGGACACTGGAGGCCGCGGGCTACCTCGCCGACCTGGCGCGCCATCGCGTCCCCTACCGCGCGAACCGAGCGGTGGTCGCTGTCGATGGAGACGGGCAGGTCGAACGCGCGACCGTCGCCACGATCGACGATGCCTGGCGGATCGTGCCCGGGACCGAGGCGATCTACGAGGTCGACACGGCCTGTGTGTCCTACGGCTTCACCCCCGACGTCGGGATCGCAGCCGCGCTCGGGTGTGAGCTCACCAGCGAACGGGCCGTGTGGGTCGATGCGGGGCAACGCACGAGCACCGAACGGGTGCTCGCAGCCGGAGAGCTCACCGGTGTCGCCGGCGCCTCGGCCGCAGCGTACGAGGGAAGGGTCGCCGGAGCCGTCGCCGCGGACGCCACGGGCCACACGGTCGATCGCAGCGCGGTCCGCCGCGACGTCCGACGCCGCGACCGCGAGCACCGAGCAGCCGATGCCCTCGCCCGCGCGACCCCGATCCGCGACGGCTGGACGACCTGGCTCGGCGACGACACGATCATCTGCCGTTGCGAGGAGGTGCCCTTCGGCCGGGTCCGCGACGCCATCGCAGAGCTTGGGGCCGGCGACGTCAGGTCGGTCAAGATGACCACCCGCTGCGGCATGGGCCTGTGCCAAGCCGCGGTGTGCGGGCCGACGGTGGTCGACCTGGTCCGCACGCGCACGGGCCGGCTCCCCGACGACGCAGCCGGCCTCGGCCACCGCTCGATCGCCGAGGCGGTCCCGCTCGGAGAGCTGTGACGGACAGCGACACGCAGGCGATAGCGTGGAGCTGGTCGGTCCACCCCGTCAGGGAGCACCAGCTTGCAGGTCCTCCAATCCCGCGTGCTGCTCCGCCCCCGCGACTTCGAACGCTCGGTCGCCTTCTACGAGACGGGCCTCGGGCTGGTGCGGTACCGGGACTGGGGTTCGCCACCCCACCGCGGCGTGGTGTACTTCCTCGGTGGCGGCTTCCTCGAGCTCACGGAGGGCGGGCACCCCGACCCTGACGGCGCCGCACGACTCGACGAACAGGACCACGAGGTTGCACCGGTGCGCCTCTGGCTGCAGGTCGCCGATGTGCACGGAGCCCGCGACGAACTCGCCGAGCGGTCGGTCGCGATCGCCGTCGAGCCCGAGCAGAAGCCCTGGGGACTGATCGAGATGAGCGTGCACGACCCCGATGGGCTCGAGCTCGTCATCATCGAGACCCCGACATCCCATCCACTCCGGCGGCGCCAGTGACCCCGAGAGGAGCATCCCTCATGGCACGGACCCCCAGCGATCGGTCGCAGGTCGTCAACGGCCTCGCCGAGGCACTCCCGATCACCGCGTCGGCGACGACCTCACGGAGCCTGGTGGACAACGACCAGGTCCGGGTCGTCGCCTTCGCCTTCGACACCGGAGAGGAGCTGACCGAGCACACGGCCGCCATGCCGGTCGTTGTGCAGCTGATCAGCGGTGCCATGCGCTTCGAGGTGGATGGTGAGGCGCATCACCTCGCCCCCGGAGACTGCGTCTACCTCGCCGCCAGGGAGCCACACTCGCTCGAGGCGCTCGAGCCGTCCCTGATGTCGCTGGTGATGGTCAGAGCCCAGACGGGTTGACCGCGCCCGGGACGCTCACCCGGACGCGTCGGTTGCCACCGAGCGGGGGCGCAGGATCGCGACGACGAAGTCCGCGTCCTCGGTGTAGGGGTGCACGCTCCACGTCGACAACAGCACGTCCGGCTCGAGCCCGGCACCGTCGACGTCGGCCAGGAACTCGTCGAACGGGTAGCCCCGGTGGGTACCGAAGCCCACGACGGCTCGGCCGCCCTCGCGCAGGTGGGCGCACATCCGGGACAGCACGTCGCCGCGGGTGCTCGGTGCGAGGAACGTCATGACGTTGCCGGCGCACACGATCGCGTCGAACCCCTCGCCGATCCCCCGCGACGGCAGGTCGAGCGTCGCCAGGTCATCGACGAGCCACAGCGCTCCAGGGTGGTCCTGCTCCGCGGCGGCGATGAGCTCAGGGTCGATGTCCACGCCGACCACCTGGTGACCCGCGTCGGCCAGGAAGGCACCGACCCTGCCGGGTCCGCAGCCAGCGTCCAGGATACGTGCGCCGCGCGGGACCATCGCGTCGATGAGACGCGCCTCTCCGGCGAGGTCATCACCGGCGGCAGCCATCGACCGGAACCGCTCGACGTACCACGCGGAGTGGCCGGGATCGTTCCGGGTGATCCGCACCCACGCGTTCTCGTCGGTCATGCTCGCTCCAGGTCGCCGCGTGGGGCTGCAGGCATCAGGAGGACGCCATCACGTCGCGCTGAAGGCACGGCGCGGCCCCCGGGCGGGGATGGCGGCCGGTGTCCACGGCGGACGGTAGCGCTTCGACGGAAGCGCTCCGCAGGGGGATGACGTGGGGTGCAGCGGCGGTGCAGCGGCGTCGTCGCCATCTGATCGTCGGGGAGGTGCGCCGCGGCCCGGTTCACGCCCAGCCGCTACAGCTCGGCCGACATCGTCACCTGCCCTGCAGGCGTCCATCGCCAGGCTCGCAGGAGCAACCACAGCGGCGGTCCGACGTCCGGTGGAGCCACCAGGAGCGTCCGCTGACCTAGGCTCCCCTGGGCATCGAGCGGAGTTGGATCCACGAGCACCTTCGACGAACGCGCCGCCACCTGGGACGACGACCCGAACCGTCGTGCGCGAGCACGGTTCGCCGCCGAGCGGCTCCGGACCAGCCTCGACCTGCGCTCCACGACCCGGATGTTGGAGTACGGCGCCGGCACGGGGCTGCTGGCCGAACAACTCACACCTCACGTGGGCGAGCTCACCCTCGCCGAACCCTCCACCGGGATGCGCGATGTGCTCCACCACAAGGTGCGCGAAGGGGTACTCGCCGACGCCCGGGTCCTCGACCTCGACCTCGTCCGCGACCCGGCCCCCGACGAGCGGTTCGACCTCATCGTGACGCTGATGGTGCTCCACCACATCATCGACCTGGCACCGGTCCTCAGCGGGTTCGCGGAGCTGCTCACCGACCACGGGTCGCTGTGCGTGATCGACCTGGACGCGGAGGACGGCAGCTTCCACACCGACGGGTTCGACGGGCACAACGGGTTCGAGCATGGGTGGCTCGGTGACCGGCTGACCGAGGCCGGATTCGCGCCACCACGGTTCGAGCCGTGCGGCGAGACCGAGAAGGAGGGACGCCGCTACACCCTGTTCCTCGCGATCTGCCACCCGTTGGACCGGTCGGAGCTGGGATGACCCGGGTCCTGAGCAGCACGGACTACCACACCGGAGGCGAGCCCTTCCGTATCGTCACCGCCGGCGCCCCCGTCCCCGAGGGCGAGACCGTCGCACAGCGGCGACGGTGGGCGGTCGAGCACCTCGACGACGAGCGGGCGATGCTGTGCCGCGAACCCCGCGGCCACGCCGACATGTACGGCTGCTTCCTCACCCCGCCAGACGATGCCCAAGGCCACCTCGGCACGGTCTTCTTCCACAACGACGGGTTCTCCACCGCGTGTGGCCACGGCACGATCGCGCTGGCGACCTGGGCGATCGACACCGGCCTGATCACCCCCGACCCCGGCGACACCGAGGTGGAGGTCGTCATCGATGTCCCCTCTGGACGCGTCCGTGCGATCGCGACGCTCACGGACGGGCGGGTCACCTCCGCACGGTTCCGCAACGTCCCGGCGCTGGTGCACAGCCTCGACGTCGAGCTCCCGATCGGCGGCGACACCGTCACGGTCGACGTCGCCTACGGCGGCGCGTTCTACGCCAGCCTCGAGGCGAGCCAGGTCGGGCTGGAGGTCGTCCCCGAGCGCGCCCCGGAACTCATCGCGGTGGGCCGGGCGATCAAGCGGGCCGCCAACGCCCAGCTCGACCTGCGGCTACCCGACGACTCCGGGGATGTCGGCCTCTACGGCGCGATCCTGTACGACCGGCTCGGCGACGCGCACCAGCGCAACATCGCCGTGTTCGCCGATGGCCAGGCGGATCGCTCCCCCTGCGGCAGCGGCACCTCGGCACGGCTAGCGGTGCTGGGCGAACGGGGCGAGCTCGTACCCGGTGACACCCTCGTCCACGACAGCATCGTCGGGACCCGGTTCCTCGGGCGGCTGATCGGCGAGGCGCCACCTCGAGGTAGCACCCGCCGCTGGGAGACCGAGGTGCAGGGCAAGGCATCGCGGACCGGCCAGCACACCTTCGTGTTGGACCCCGACGACGAGCTCGGCCTCGGCTTCATCCTACGGTGAGATCGGCAGAGGGT
>CAYVJT010000049.1:0-20072 GCA_964451855.1 uncultured Actinomycetota bacterium | reverse complement strand
GATGGGTGCGGTTCCGACGAGATGCTGTCGCAACCGCACCCATCCCCGCGGTCGCGTCCAAGCGCGTGCAGGCGCGCTACCTCGGGGTGAGCACCGGTCGGCGATCTCGCCACGGTGCCGCTGCCTCGACCTGGCTGGCCAGCCGCAGCAGGGTGGCCTCGTCCCAGGGGCGGCCGACGAGCTGGACCCCGACCGGCCCCACCTCGTCGTCGTGGTGCAGGGGCAGGCTGATGGCCGGTTGCCCGGTGAGGTTGGCCAGCGGCGTCAGGCCGACGAAGGCGGTCTGGTCCGCGAAGATGTCCTCGCCGGCCCACCCCGCGAAGTGGCCGTTGGGGCGCGACGGTCCGGTCAGCGTCGGCAACAGCAGGACGTCGAGGTGGCTCGTCCCAGCGACGATCCGGCGCGCCATGAGCTGCAGCTGGTACTGCGCGGCGGCGTACTGGCCCACGCTGCGCGTGTTCCCGACGTCGACCAGCCAGCGGTTGACCGGCTCGTAGGTGGCCGGATCGAAGGGCTGACCCGCGACCCCGGCCGCCCAGATGGTCAGCAACAGGTCCGGGAGGGCGCTCGGGATCGGCAGCTCGACCTCCTCGACGTGGTGGCCGAGGCCCTCGAGGAGGTCGACCGCGGCCGCGAGGCCCGCTGCGCTGCTGGGGTGCATCCCCGCCGGGCTGAAGGGCGCCTGGCCGCTCACCCCGATCCGTAGGCCGCCGGGGTCGGCGCCCACCTCCTCGCTCCAGGGACGCTGCGGTGGCGGTGCCATCCCGGGATCGCCGAGCTCGTAGCCCGCCATGACGTCCAACGCGAGCGCGGCGTCGGCGACACTTCGGGTGAGCGCTCCTGCCGTCGAGAGACCGAACGCCGACTCGCCGAACATCGGCGCGCTCGAGATCCGGTCGCGTGCCGGCTTGAGCCCGACCACGCCGTTGACCGCCGCCGGGATCCGGATCGAGCCGGCGCCGTCCGAGCCGTGCGCCAGAGCACACAGGCCGGCGGCCAGCGCCGCGCCGGCCCCGCCGGACGATCCGCCGGCGTTGCGCTCGAGATCCCACGGCGTCGCACACCGCCCCAACAGCTCGGTCTCGGTATGGCCGATCGAACCGAACTCGGGCACGTTGGTCTTGCCGAGCGCGATCGCACCGGCCTCGACCAACCGGGCGACGTTCGCGTCGGTGAAACCCGCGACGTGGTCCGCGAAGCCCCGCGTCCCGAGGGTGGTGCGCACCCCCTCGAGGAAGTTCAGGTCCTTGACCGAGATCGGCACACCATGCAACGGCCCGAACGGCTGCCCCGAGGTGGTCCGTCCATCGGCCGAGGCGGCCTCGGACCGGGCACGCTCGGCCACCACCTCGACGTAGCTGCCGATCGCGGGGTCGCACCGGTCGATGCGATCGAGGTAGAGCGCGACGAGGTCGCGGGAGGACACGTGGCGGTCCCGGACCAGCCGGGCCAGCTCGACGGCGGGGAGGAACGCGAGGTCGTCGTCACTTGGTGGCACCGGCGCTCCCAGGGGTGGATGGCGCCGGCACGCTATCCGCGCGGGAGCAGGCCACGGAACCGTGCCGTGCCCTGAGACGTCCCACCCGTGACCCCGTAAGAGAGGAGGTCGCCCATGTCCGCCTCCCGCGATGAGGGCCCGGCACGCCTCACCGCTGCGTCCGCCCTCGTCCTGCTCATCGCCGTGGCAGCCCTCGTGACGTTCCCGTCACCTGCTCACGCCTGCGACTGCCCCGAGCCGCCCCCACCGGAGGAGGCGATCGCCGATGCCGATGCGGTGTTCGCCGGCGAGGTGGTCGAGACGCGCCTGGTCGGAGGCGAGCACGACGGGGACCTGTTCGCGCGGATCGCCGTCGAGGACGTCTGGAAGGGCGAGGTGACCGAGACCGTCGAGGTCCGCACCGCACCCCACACCGCCACGTGCGGCTACCACTTCTCGGAGGGCGGTCGTGAGCTCGTGTACGCCGGCGTGGACGACGAGGGCGGCTTCACGACCAGCCTGTGCAGCCGCACAACCCCGCTGGACAGCGCGGAGGAGGACCTCGCAGCGCTCGGCGAGGGCGACGCCCCGCTCGCGGGGGAGCGGGGCGTCGCGGACGCGACGACGTGGCCGTGGATCATCGCCGGAGCAGCCGCCGTCGTGGCCCTTGCGGTCATCGGGGCCGCGGTGATCAGGCGACGTCCCTCGACGTCGTAGCCGGTCGCGACGGCATCATCGCGTCGCCGTCACCACCAGCGTCTCGAACGGGAAGCTGATGCCGACGTCGTCGGTGTGGGGCGCGAGACCGTCCGCGAGGTCGGCGACCACCTCCTCGATCACGTCGGCGTCGAGCCCCGCCATCACCTCGCCGAGCGGTGAGCTGGCGGTCTCGCCCCAGAGGAACGCCTCAGGGGTGGCGACCCGGACGGGCAGGACCACGATGCGGACCTCGACATCGCCGAAGCCGGCCCCACGCACCAGGTCACGGACCTGCTCACGGTCACCGAAGGCGAAGGGCGAGGCCATCCCTTCGGCCGCAGGCTGACCGACGTGTCGCCGCAACGCGGAGACCAGCGGGACGTACCCGGGCTGGTGATCCAGCGGCCGGCAGGCACTGAGGGCGAGCCGCCCCCCGGGCACGACCACCCGGTGCAGCTCCGCCAGCGCTGCCTCGCGATCCGCGAGGAACTGCACGCCCTGCTGGCAGCAGGCCACATCGATGCTGGCGTCGGGCAGCGGCAGCGCGTCGGCGCTGGCCTCCTCCCAGCGGATCGACGGCGATCCCGACACCTCACGGGCGACCGTCAGCATCCCCGGGTTGAGGTCCACGCCGATCACCTCACCGTCCGGACCGACCCGTTGCGCGGCATGCCGCGCGACGATCCCGGTGCCGCAGGCGACGTCGAGGAAGCGCTCCCCCGGCCTCGGCTCGATCCGATCCAGCAGGTCCCGGGCCGACGCGTCGAACAGCAGCGGCACGAGGTAGCGCTCGTAGGCGCTCGCACTGTCCTCCTGCAGCTGCCAACCGTGGGTCGTTGCGGTCTGGGTCATGGCCGACCTCCTGTGGCTCGTTGGCGGTCCGTGGCGCGGGTCGCACCAGGTGCGGCCCGGTTCGCGCCAGGTCCAGCCAGCATGGCCCTGTCGGCGCCGCGTGACATCCGTGGAACCACGGGTTGCACCACGGGTTCCTCCGCGAACGCTGGCGTGTCGTGGCATCCTCGATCCATGACGTCAGGGACCGATGCGCTGATCGAACGCGGCCACGCCGCGTTGGCCGCCTGCGACTGGGGCGAGGCGCGCGCTTGTTTCGCGCAGGCGGTCGAGGACGACCCGTCCGCCGACGCGCTCGACGGGCTCGGTCGGGCGCTGTACTGGCTGGGGGAGTACGAGCCCGCGTTCGGGTACCGCGAGCGGGCCTACGCGGCGTACCGCCGGGATGGCGACGATCGCGCGGGTGGAGCGGTGGCCGTCGAGCTCGCCGCCCTCCACCTGTGGGTCCACGGCAACCAGGCCGCGAGCAGTGGCTGGCTGGCCCATGCACGTCGCCTGCTCGAACGGGACGGTGACTGCGTGGAGCGCGGCTGGCTGGAGGTGCTGCTGGCATCGACCCGGGAGGATCCGGACGAGCAGGAGCGCCACGCCAGGGTCGCGGTCGAGTTGGGACGACGGTTCCAGGACCCCGGCCTCGAGTACGACGCGATCGCGCACGTCGGCATGAGCCTCGTGCGCCGCGGCGAGATCGCCGAGGGCATGTCGCTGATCGACGAGGCCGTCGCCGCGGTCAGCAGCGGGATCGTGGCGGACCCGTGGCCGGCAGGCGAGATCTACTGCTCGCTGTTCGGCGCCTGCGAGGTCGCGATCGACGTCCGCCGTGCGGAGGGCTGGCTGAGTGCGATCGATGGCTACGTCGAACGCACGGGGGAGCTCCCCGTCTCTGCCATCTGCCGGATGCACTACGGCGGCGTGCTCACCTCCGCCGGACGCTGGACCGATGCCGAGCTCGAGCTCACCGCGGCGATCGACCTCTACGACCGCACCTGGCGAGGGAGCCGCTTCGAGCCGGCGATCCGGCTCGCCGACCTGCGCGTCCGACAGGGGCGACTGCAGGAGTGCCGCCAGCTCCTGGAGGGCCACGAGGAGGCTCCCGAGGCCGCCTCACCGCTGGCGCGGCTCCACCTCGCTGCCGGTGAGCCCGCCCTCGCGGAGACGACGATCGAACGCTGCCTGACCCGGCGTGGCCGCGGCCTGGCGTCGGCACCGCTGCTCGGGCTGCTCGTCGAAGCGAAGCTCGCCGGGCAGCGCAGCGACGAGGCAGCCGAGGTCGCTCGCGAACTCGATCTGCTCGCCCGTGCCACCGGACAACCCGCCGTCGACGGCCTGGCCGCGCTCGCCCAGGCCAGGATCGCGGCCACCCGCTCCACCCTCGAGGCGGTCGAGCTCCTGGAACGGGCGCTCGCCGCCTTCGATGAGGCGGAGCTGCCCTACGAGCTGGCCCGCACACGTCTGGTGCTGGCCGAGCAGCTCGCGGACGAGCGCCCCGAGATCGCCCGCGCCGAGGCACGCGCCGCGCTGACCTGCTTCGAGCAGCTCCCCGCGGCACCCGAAGCGCAGGCCGCCGCGGGACTGCTGCGCGAGCTCGGTGGGTCGACCGCCCTCCCGACCACCGGTCCTGGCGCCCTCACACCGCGCGAGTCCGAGGTGCTCGCCCTGCTCGCCGAGGGACGTTCGAACGCGGACATCGCCGGCCGCCTGCACATCAGCGTCCGGACCGCCGAGGACCACGTCAGCAAGATCCTCTCGAAGCTCGGCCTCCGCAACCGCACCGAGGCGGCGGCCTACCGCCTGCACACCGACGGCCGCACGCGGGCGTGAGCCCGCTCTGCTGCGTCAGCTCAGGAGGCGAGGGCACTGCGTCCGGGCTCGCCCTCGTCCGGCTCCGCCCCTGAGGCAGGCACCGTCGCCTCGAGCACGCCCCCGCTCGGGGCCTGCGCCCGCTGCCTGGTCCGGGCCGCGATCCTGGCTGCTCGACGGAGGTTGCGGGCGGCCCTGCGGCGCGCGCGCAGCCCCTTCATCCAGGTGACGAAACGGTCGGCCTGACGGGCCGCCCAGACGTGCAGGTCACGGGCCCACTCGTACTCACGTGCGAGGATCGCGATGCCAGCGACCGCCGTGAGTGCGCCGGGCCCGGGGAAGAACGGCGAGGCGAAGAGTCCGCTGACCAGCAGGACCACGACCCCGAGCAGGGTGATCCAGACCCGCCGGGCGTGATGACGGGCCTTGCGCTGCATCGGCGGCAGCGGCGAGGTGAGCTCGGCGTTGAAGGTGTCCGGTGCAGCCACCTGGGCGCGGGTCAGCGCCGACAGCACGCGGCCAACCGAGCGCGAGCGGACCCGGTCGGTGAGCGAGAGCTCGACGGCGACCTCTTCCGCGTCGCCCTCCCCGCACAGGCGCACGCGCACCCGCTCAGGGTTGCGGCGGTCGAGCTTGAACCCGGACAGCCTGGTCAGCGGGGTCGACACGTCCGGGATCGAGGAGCTGGCGACGTGGAGCAGGCACCGCTTGGTGGTGACCACGAGCAGTCCCGGGGCACGAACGTCCGGCACGTTGGCGTGGGTCCAGGCCTGGATCTGCTCGCCGTCCTCCAGGTCGCGTCGCACGTGGCCGAGGACCAAGCGTTCGCGGAGGCGGCGGAGGAGATGCATGCGCCAAGGATACGCATCGGCGACCGACGTACGGGGCCGGTCGGACGGTGGCTGCCGGGCTGGACGGTGGCTGGGGGCCCTGGGCGCACCGCCGACGTTGGCCCCGGAGCCGCCGGCGCCTCGACGACCGCACCCTCGCCCGCCACCGTGAGGACGAGCCTTCGGCCGAGGCTCTACGCTGTCGGACAGCGGGTGCCGCTGCGGCGAGAGGCACGAGGTGGCAGGTGAGGGAGCCGACACGGACCTCGACACCGACGTCGCGGTGATCGGCAGCGGCTTCGGCGGCAGCGTGTCCGCGCTGCGGCTGACCGAGAAGGGCTACCGGGTCACCGTGCTCGAAGCCGGGCGACGGTGGACCCCGGAGTCCCTGCCGAAGTCCAACTGGAACCTCCGTCGCTACCTCTGGGCACCCGGGATCGGCCTCCGCGGCTTCCAGCGCCTGACGCTGCTCAAGGACGTGTTCGTCCTGTCCGGCGCGGCGGTCGGTGGCGGCTCGGTCGCGTACGCCAACACGCTGTACGAACCCCTGGACGCCTACTGGTCCGATCCGCACTGGGCACACCTGTCCGACTGGCGGGCCGAGTACGCCCCCTTCTACGACCAGGCCAAGCGCATGCTCGGCGTCGCCACGGTGCCGTTCACGACCCCGTCCGACCGGGTGCTCCAGGGCGTCGCCGACGATCTCGACGTCGCCGAGACCTTCCACCCGACGCAGGTCGGCGTGTGGTTCGGGCAGCCAGGTGTGCGCGTCCCCGATCCCTACTTCGGCGGCCGCGGACCCGACCGGGTCGGCTGCATCCGCTGTGGCGACTGCATGGTCGGCTGCAGGTACGAGGCCAAGAACACGCTGGACCACAACTACCTCTACCTCGCCGAGCAGGCTGGCGCCGAGGTGCTGGCCGAACGCAAGGTCGTCGACCTGCTGCCGCTCGACGGTGGCGGATGGCGGGTGGTCCACGACCGGCCCGGGGCCTGGCTCCGCCGCGACCGACGGGAGACGACCACCGAGCAGGTGGTGTTCGCCGCCGGCGCGCTCGGCACGCAACGGTTGCTGTTCGCGCTGCGCGACCGCGGGCGGCTGCCTCGGCTCTCCCCGACGCTCGGCTCGCTGACCCGGACGAACTCCGAGGCGATCGTCGGGGCGACGACCCGGCGGATCCCTCACGCCACCGGTCGCCCCACCGGCGGGTCCGTCGACACCCATCGCCGGGACGAGGCAGCGTCCCCAGCCAGGGGGTACGCCAACGGGGTGGCGATCACCTCGTCGATCCATCCCGACGAGCACACCCACATCGAGGTGGTCCGCTACGGCGAGGGCTCCAACGCGATGGGGCTCTTGGCCACCCTGATGGTCGATGGCGGCGGCCGGATCCCACGGGCGCTGCGGTTCGTGCTCACGGCACTGCGGCGACCCATCCCGTTCCTGCGCAGCCTGTCGGTGCGCCGGTGGTCGGAGCGGTCGGTGATCCTGCTGGTCATGCAGTCGCTGGACAACTCGATGCGGGTCATCCGCAAGCGCGGGCTGTTCGGCCGCCGACTCACCACGCGGCCCGGCCACGGTGAGCAGAACCCGAGGTGGATCCCGGTCGCCAACGAGGCTGCTCGGGCCACCGCAGAACGCATCGACGGTGAGCCGCTGGGGTCGATCTTCGAGGCCACGATCGACGTGCCGACCACGGCCCACCTCATCGGCGGTTGTCCGCTCGGTGCGACGCCGGAGTCCGGGGTGATCGACCCCTACCACCGCGTACACGGCCACCCGGACCTGCACGTCTGCGACGGCTCGGCCATCACCGCCAACCTCGGCGCCAACCCGGCACTGACGATCACCGCCATGACCGAACGCGCCATGGCGCTCTGGCCCAACCGTGGAGGGGACGATCCCCGGCCGGCCCCCGGTGCCTCCTACCGCCGGCTCGACCCCGTCCTCCCGGACTCGCCGGTCGTGCCCGACGGCGCGCCCGCGGCGCTCCGCCTCGCGGCCCCGCGCGTTCCAAGGACCTGAGCGCCAGCAGCGTCGCCATCGGGCGTCGACTCAGGGCCTGGCGCCTGACCCGGTATCGCTCGCGGCGGACAGCCGCCATCTGGCTGCGTAGATCGGGTCGCTGGCGAGCAGGTCCGCGTGCCGGCCACGGGCGACGACGCGGCCCGCCTCGAGGACGACCACCTCGTCGACGACGGGCAGGGCACGCAGGTCGTGGGTGAGCAGGAGCACGCCCCGCTCCTCGGCGGCGACCAGGGTGTCGAGGAGGAACGCGCGTCCGGTGACGGGATCGAGGTCGGCGGTCGGCTCGTCGAGGACGAGCAACGGCGCACCGGCCAGCAGCGTCCGGGCGAGCGCGACCCGGTGGCGCTGCCCTCCGGACAGTCGGGCACCGCGCTCCCCGACGGTGGTCTCGAGCCCGTCCGGGAGCTCGACGACCCACGCATCGAGGTGGGCCGCGGCGAGGACCGCGTGGAGCGCCTCGTCGCTCGCGTCCGGCGCGACCAGGCGGAGGTTCGACGCGATCGTCCCCTCGAACACGTGCGCATCCTGCGGCGCCAACGTCACGTGACGGCGGACCTCGTCGCCGGCGAGCCCGGTGAGGGCGTGACCGCCGAGCCGGAGCTCCCCCCGCTCGGGGTCGAGGAAGCGCACCGCCAGGTTGGCGAGGGTCGACTTGCCCGACCCGGAGCGACCGACGACGGCGACGCGGTGGCCGTGCGACAGCTGCAGCTCCAGCTCCCGCAGAGCCGGCACCGACCCCCGCGGGTAGCGGGCCGTCACACGATCCACGGCCAGCGGAGGGGCCGCGGTCGCGCTCACCACCGGGTCCGGCGCCGGTGGCGATGTGTCCAGCACCTGGCGGAGCCGGCGCGCCGCGATCCTCGCGGTCACCAGCGCCTTGGCGGACGCGGGCAGCGGGCCGACCGCCTCGACCGCAGCGAACGCGAGCACGACAAGGGCACCGAGTAGCACCCCGTCCATCGCACCGCGGGCCACGGCGGGGACGCCGACCAGGATCAGCCCGACGCCCGTCAGGCCGAGCCCGAACTGCACGAGCGCGTCCGCACCTCCACCCCGCGCCACCGACGAGCGGTCCCGGCGGACCACCTCGGCGTCGAGGTCGTCGATGCGACGACGGGCCGGGCCCAGCTGCCCGAGCAGGCGCAGCTCCGGTGCTGCCTGCAGGGCCTCGATCAGCTCAGCCGACAGTCGTCCCCGCGCACGGGCCAACGCCTGCTCTGGGCGATGGGCCAGCCGTGCCGCCAGCAGCGGCACCCCGATGGCGGTCGCCGCCAACCCCACAGCCGCGACGACCGACGCAGCCGGCAGCAGGAGTCCGACGATCAGCACCACCGTCACGCTCGCGAGCAACCCACCGATGAGCGGTACCACGCCCCGGACCAGCGCGAGCTGCAACCGGTCCACGTCGGCGACGATGCGCGCGAGCACATCACCCTCCCGGTGGCGGCCCAACCCGGCCGGGACCAGGGGCACGAGCCGCTCGTAGGCCTCGACCCGGAGGTCGACGACCGTGCGCAGCGCGACATCGTGACCGCTGAGTCGCTCCACGTAGCGGGAGGTGCCCTTCACCAGGGACAGGGCCCGGACGGCGACGATCACGACGGTGAGGTCGAGCAGGTTGGGTTGCAACGCCGCCCGCGAGATCAGGTAGGTGGAGACCGACACCAGCACGACACCGGCCAGCGGGGTGAGGGCGCCGGCGGTCACGGCGATGACCAACGAGCGGCGGGAGGGGCCGAACAGCGTGCGCAGCGACACCAGCCGGCGAGGAGGCCCGCAGCGGTGATCGCGCACCGGGTCGCAAGCGAGATCGGGGCCGGGATCGGGGCTCGGACCAAGGCCGGGATCGGGGCCGGGATCGGGGACGGGATCGGGGACGGGATCAGGGGCGGGAGTCGCGGCGGCAACGGGCGCACTGGTGGCCACGGCTGACCCGAGCGTCGCCGGGAGGTGAGACGAGAGCTCAGCCGGGGCGATCGGTCGTGCCGCGGCGACCAGGGCAGCGTAGGCGCCGCCCCGATCGCGCAGTTCGGGGGGAGGTCCGTGCTCGGCGACACGGCCATCATCGAGCACGACCACCTGATCGGCCTCGGCGGCCAGGGCCACCCGGTGGGTGAGCACCACGACGGTCCGGTCCCCGCGCAGCGACGCCAGGGTCGTACGCACGGCCTGCTCGGCCTCCACGTCCAGGTCACCGGTCGGCTCGTCGAGCACGAGCAGCCCGGCCGGGCGGACCAGGGCACGGGCGATCGCGAGCCGCCGGCGCTGTCCCGCCGACAGGCCCCGGCCGCCCGGCCCGATCGGCGTGTCCAGACCCGCAGGGAGCGCCGCCACCTCGGCGTCCATGCCGACCGCCACCAGCGCGTCCCAGACCTCGTCGTCGGACACGCCGAGGTCTGCAGCGTCGCTGGCGGACGGATCACCGTCTCCGGCCGTGCCGTTGCGCCCCGGATGCCCGAGGGTCACCAGCTCTCGCACGCTCCCCGCGAGGTCGGCAGGAGCCTGCGGGACCCAGGCGATCCGCTCCTGCCACGCCTCCGGGGCGAGCTCGGCCACCTCGACGTTGCCGACCAGGAGCCGCCCCCCGTCGGGTTGGCGCAGGCCGAGCAGCACCGCGGCGAGGGTGGTCTTGCCGGCACCGGACGCACCGAGCACGGCGGTGTAGGCACCCGGCGCGAGGGCGAGGTCGATCCGGTCGAGTGCGGGGAGGGGCCGGCCGGGGTGGGTGACGGACACCCGCTCGAACCGCAGCCGCGTGTGCGCTGGGTCGGGGGCGGGGCGGCGGCGACCCTCCGGCTCCCGTGTCGGCGTCTCGAGCAGGTCGAGCAGGCGCTCGGCGGCCGCGGCACCGTCCTCGTTGGCGTGGAACTGCTGTCCCACGCGTCGCAGGGGCAGGAAGGCCTCGGGCGCCAGCAGCAGGGCCACCAGCACGGCCTCGAACGCGACCCCGGTGCCCTGGGCGAGCCGGACGCCGGCGATCACCGCCACGGTCGCGACGGCGAGGGCGGCGAGCAGCTCCAGCGCGAGGGCGGACAGGAAGGCGATGCGCAGGGTCTCGAGGGTGGTGCGGCGCAGCCGCTCACCGGCCTCACGGACGACCGCGCCGATCCGTCCGGTGGCACGCGCCACGCGGATCGTGGTCAGCCCCTGGAGCACCGCGAGCAACTGGCCCGAGAGGGCGGTCAACGCCCGGAAGCGTCGCCGCGTCGCCGAGCGGGCCGCGAGCCCGATCAGGACCATGAACACCGGGATCAGCGGGAGGGTGACCGCGAGCACGGCCGCGGAGGTCACGTCGACCCCGACGAGCCAGCCCACGATCATGACGGGCACGATCACGCCGGACACCAGCGCGGGCAGGTAGCCGCCGAACGTCCCGTCGAGGGCGTCGATCCCGTCGGTCAAGGCGCTGGTGAGCTCGCCCGTCGCGTCGTCGCCCTCGCCCGGCGCGCGGCGCGTCACCCGGTCGATCACCGCCGTGCGCAGGCGCGACTTGACCCGCGCGGACGTGCGCTGCGCGACGACGTCGGTGGCCCAGGTGGCACCGGCACGCACCGCGACCGCGGCGAGCAGCAGCCACAGCCAGGCGCGATGGTCGGCCAGGTGGGCGTCGCCGAGGAAGGTGCGAGCGACGATCGCCGCGAGGGCCGTGGCCTGGGCGATCAGCGCGGCCGCGGTCACGGCCGCGAGCAGGCCGCTACCCACCAGAAGGCGGCCGACCGCCGGATCGAACCGCAGCAGGCGCGGGTCCACCGGGGGGCGCGCCGCACGTGTGCGGATCCGCTGTCCCGGCAGCGGAGCACCGAGCTCCTCGGCATCGGGGGCCGTGGTACGACCCGAGGTCGTGGCCGGGTCCCCCTGATCCGACGGCTGACCGGCGCGCGATCTCACGGCGACTTCCGGCCTCGCTTGGCCTCTGCCCGCGCGCGCCGTCGCTCGAGCACCTGGAGTGGGGTGTCGGACGGCGCCTCGATCTGCTCGCGGGTCACGCGGTGACGGAACACCCACAGAGACCAGCCCTGGTAGGCCAGCACGATCGGGAGGAACACGAGCGTCGCGAACGACATGATCGTCAGGGTCAGGTCGGATGCCTTCGCGTTGCTGATCGTGATGTCGAACGCGGGGTCGATCGAGGACACGAGCAGCCGCGGGTAGAGGTTGAGGAACAGGGTGAGGACCACCAGCGCGATCATCGCGGTGGTCGCGGCGAACGCCCAGCCGTGCAGGCGCTCGTGGGCGAGGATGGGTGCGGCGATGGCGGCGCCCATCGCCGCGACGGGGACGACACCCGGCACGATGCCCGTGTCACCCAGCGCGACGGCGTTGAGGTAGGTCCACAGGAGGAAGGCGACGACCACCACGGCGACGACGAACCCGAGCCGCACGGCGAGCGTGTGGGCCTGCTGAGCCACGGCACGGTCGGTCTTGAGTGCGAGGTAGACCGCGCCATGCAGGGTGAACATGGCCAGCGACGTGATCCCGCCGAGCAGGGCGTAGGGCGAGAGCAGGTCGAACAGCGTGCCGACGTACGCCCCGTCGGCCTCGATCGGGATGCCTCGGACGAAGTTCGCGAAGGCGACCCCCCACAGGATCGCGGGGACGAGGCTGCCGAAGAAGATGGCGTGGTCCCACCGCTGCTTCCACCAGCCCTCATCCCGCTTGCCGCGGAACTCGAAGGCGACCCCCCGGACGATCAGGGCGATGAGGATCAGGAACAGCGGCAGGTAGAACGACGAGAACACCGTCGCGTACCACAGCGGGAAGGCCGCGAACATCGCCCCACCAGCGGTGATGACCCACACCTCGTTGGCGTCCCAGATCGGTCCGATCGTGTTGATGATCACGCGCCGGTCGGTGTCGTCCTCGGCGAGCCACCGGCTCAGGATGCCGACACCGAAGTCGAACCCTTCGAGCACGAAGTAGCCGATGAACAGCACGGCGATCAGCGCGAACCAGAGGGTCTCGAGGTTCCACCAGTCCATGTTCCTGAGCCTCCTCGAGCGGTGAGAGCGGGGTCACCCGCCGCGCACGGTGGGGAGCGGAAGGTCAGTAGGAGCCGAGGGGAGCGAAGGTGCGGTGCTCCTCGTCGACCTCCTCGTCGACGGCTTCGGGTGGACCCTTGCGGATGGAGCGGAGGATCAGTCCGATCGTGATCACCAGCAGGATCCCGTAGACGAGCGTGAAACCGATGAGCGAGGTCAGCACGTACCCGGTCCCCACCGAGCCGGAGACACCGTCGGCGGTCCGCATCAGCCCGAACACGACCCAGGGCTGGCGGCCCATCTCGGTCAGGATCCACCCGGTCGTGTTCGCGATGAACGGCAGGGCGATCGCCCAGGGGAGGACACTCAGCCACAGCCGGTTGGTACGGCGATCGGTGTCGGCGATGCGGCCCCGGAGGGACGAGACGAGTCCGACGAGCGCGAGCAGGATCATCACCATCCCCGCGCCCACCATGATCCGGAAGGTCCAGTAGCTCACCCCGATGATGGGCCGGTAGTCCCCGGGACCGAACTCCTCCTCGTAGGCGGCCTGCAGGTCGGTGATCCCCTGCACCTCGCCGTCGAGGGTGTTGGTCGCGAGGACCGACAGGCCGTACGGCAGCTGGATGTCGACGACGTTGCGCTCCTGTTCGACGCTGCCGACGGCGAACAGCGACATCGGCGCCTCCTGCTGCGTGTCCCAGAGCGCCTCGGCCGCAGCGAGCTTCATCGGCTGGGTGTCCTGGAGCATCTGCGCCTGCCCGTGCCCGACGAACGCCACCCCGACCGAACCGATCAGGGCGAGCGTGATCGCGGTACGAGCCGAGGATGCGAACACCTCGACGTCCTTGTGGCGCAGCAGGAAGTAGGCGGAGATGCCGAGCACGATGAAGGCACCGGTGGTCCACGCGGAGAGGATGACGTGGGGGAACTGGTGCATCAGGTACGGGTTCGTGAGGACCGCGACGAAGTCGGTCAGGCGTGCCTGCCCGGTGACCGGGTCGATCTCGAAGCCGACCGGCCACTGCATCCACGAGTTCGCGGCGAGGATGAAGTAGGCGGACACGTGCGTACCGAGCACCACCAACCAGATCGTCGCCACGTGCAGCTTCGGCGGCAGACGGTCCCACCCGAAGATCCACAACCCGAGGAAGGTGGACTCGAGGAAGAAGGCGAGCAGTGCTTCGAGCGCGAGGGGGGCGCCGAAGACGTCACCGACGAACCAGGAGTACGCCGACCAGTTCATCCCGAACTGGAACTCCTGCACGATGCCGGTGACGATCCCCATCGCGAAGATGATGAGCAGGATCTTGCCCCAGAACTTCGCGAGGCGGCGGTAGCGCTCGTGGCCGGTGCGCAGGTACTGGGTGTGGAAGATGGCGACCAGCGGCGCGAGGCCGATCGTCGCCGGCACGAACAGGAAGTGGTAGATCGTCGTCGTGCCGAACTGGATCCGGGCCAACTCGAGGACGTCCACGGTGCGCAGGCTCCTGGGTCAGCAGCGATCGCGGGCTGCGATCGAACGCACGCCGGGACCGTCGGTGGCCGCGCGTGCCGGCGGCACGGCCCCGCAGTGAGCGTGTCCGGCACGCGGCGGATCCGCTAGGGCCGCTGGGCCCCAGCTGTGCCGTTGGTGTGGGCCACCGCTGGTCCTGGTCCACGGCCCGGTCCTCGACGGCGACATCGCCTGGGAGGCGCTGGTGCCCACCTCACCGACCGGTTCACCTGCTACCTGCCGAGCCTGCGTGGTCGAGGACCGTCGGGCGACGACCCGGACCACTCGCCTCTCCGTTGCCAGGACGACGTCAACGCGTTCGTCGACAGCATCGGCGAGCCGGTCTCCCTGGTGGGCTGGTCGGACGGCGGTGCGCTGGCGCTCGGTGCGGCCGCCCACAGTGACACGGTGACCGCCGTGGCCGCCCATGAGCCCGCGGTGTGGTCCCTGATGCGAGAGGACGACCTCGCCGGTTCCGGCGCCACGGTCGAGCGGTGGAGTGAGGCGGCTGCCGACGGACGGCTCCGCGACCTCCCTGACGTCGGGCACGTCGCCCCGCTGGTCGCACCCGCGCCCGTCGCCAGGGAACCGATCACCTTCCTCACGTCGATCCGGGAACCAGCATGACCCGGCCTTGCGCGCCGCGACGGGTTCAGTCGGGATCTGGCGTGATGTTCTGGTGGAGTCTGAACAGGTTCCCTGGGTCGAGGCGTCGCTTGAGCTCGCGGAGTCGCGCGTGGTTCGCCTCGCCGTGGGCGGCGCGCAGGGTCTGGTCACCGTCCTCGAGGAAACCGGGGAAGTTGAGGTACTCGCGGCCGGTGGACAGCTCCTGGAACGCGTCCACGCATCCTCGTGTCCAACGCAGGTTGGCGTCGTCGTCGGCCGGGTCGGTCCAGTTGGCCTCGATCCCCAGCAGGAAGGGCGCACTGCGGTCACCGTAGGCGGTCGCGTCCGGGGCAAGGCGGGACATGGCGCCGCCGAAGTGCCACAGGTCGACGGTGGTCAGCGGCGAGGGACGGCGGTGCAACCAGTGGATCGTGCGCTCGATCACCTCGTCGGACAGCCCGGGCAGGTGCAGCGAACGCCAGTAGTAGCGCATCCCGTCGGGGTAGTCGGCGTCGAACAGCTGCTGCAGCTCGACGTAGGGCACCGGGCCGCTCAGGTCGACGATCACCCCGTCGAGCTCCCGGAGCGGCTGGACGAGCTCCTCGCCACGCGCGAGGTCGGTGGCCGCACAGGCCACCAGCGTCACACAGGGCTCGCCCCAGTGCTCCTCGGGGAAGTCCTCCTCCTCGGCGACGGTGCCGCACTCGACGATCGACGACACCTCGTCGGGCAGGTCGGCGGTCCAGTCCCGGTACGCGCGTAGGGCCTCCTCGGCACGATCGGCGTGACAGACGACGATGGCGGCGAAGACCTCCGGGCCGACGGGGTGCAGCTGGTAGGTCAGCTCGGTGACGACGCCGAAGTTGCCGCCGCCTCCCCGCAGGCCCCACAGCAGCTCGGGGTCACGCTCCTCGTCGACCTGGTGGATCGTGCCGTCCGCCGCGACCAGCGTGGCGGCGACGAGGTTGTCGCACGTCAGGCCGTGCTTGCGGCGCAGCCAGCCGATCCCTCCGCTCAGGGTCAGCCCGCCGATACCGGTCTTGGACACGACGCCGCCCGGTGTCGCCAGTCCGTGCTCCTGGGTGGCGGCGTCGAGGTCCGCGAAGGTCGCCCCGCCGCCGGCACGCGCACGCCGGGTACCGGGGTCCACCTCGACGGCGTGCATGTCCGACAGGTCGATGACGATCCCGCCGTCGACCCCTGCCGTCCCCGCGACGTTGTGCCCGCCGCCGCGGACGGCCAGCAGCAGGTCGCGCTCAGCCGCGAACCGCACGACGTCGCGGACATCGTGGGTACTGGCGCAGCGCACGATCGCCGCCGGGCGGCGGGGGGTCATGCCGTTCCACAGGGCGCGTGCCTGGTCGTAGTCGTGGTCACCCTCGCGGATCAACGTGCCCGCGAGCTCGTGGGCGAGCGCGTCGAGTTCGCCGTCGAGGCGGACCGTCTCGCCGGTCACGGTGGTCATGGCGGTCATGGATCTCCTCCTTCTCGAGGTCGTCGGTATCGACATCTGGGTGGCCTGGGGTCGCGCGGTGGACGGGCGCGAAGGCGCGCAGCGGGAGGTCAGGGGCGTGGTCGCTCCCACAACGTGAACCGGGCCACGGGCAGGAAGCCGAAGCGGCCGACCAGTGCCGGGCGGCTGTCGTCGCTCACGATCGTCACCGAGGGCAGGTCCGGTGCCTGGGCGAGACGGTCGGCGACCAGTGCGGCGTAGTAGCCGCGACCACGGTGGCCGGATCGGACGGTCGACAGCAGCAGCACGTTCGCACCGTCGATGACGGCCTGGCAGCCGACGGCGACCGCCCGGCTCCCGACGCGCCCGATGACGAAGCGGAACCGCTGATCGTGGAGGATCGCCGGATCGAACAGCGTGCTCGGCGCGTCGACCTCGGTGAGGGGGAACGCGTCCACCGCGACCGTGCACCACTCGGCCAGGTCGCGCTCCGTCGTGACCTCCGTCACCGCGAGGCCCTCGGGCTCGCGTCGCTCGACGGGGAGCCCGGCCGGCCGGTACAGCAGCGGCGGGTGGCCCTGCAGCACCCAGCCGCGTCCCGTCAGGTCGGGCGTCGGCCACGGAGACCACAGCAGCATCGCGCCGGTGCCGTGGGCGTCGTAGAACCGCTCGATGCCTCCCACGGTCGTACCGAAGGCGTCGTCGGAGACCGGCCGCAGCAGGGTGGCGCTGTTGAAGAGCCCCGTCGGCCTCCCGAGATCCACGGCGCTGCACCCGTCATCTCGGTGGAGACGGCCGTCGCCGACCCGCCCGATCGCCTCCCACGTGGCGGCCATCGCCAGCACGCCGTGCCGGAGGACGGTGTCGTCGGCAGGAGTGTCCGGCTCCCATCCCGTCTCGAGGGCCGGCAGGGTCTCGGTCGTCATGGCAGGCTCCCTAGCTCGCTGGTGCATCGACGTCGACCGTCCCACGAGGGGTTGCAGACGGGTTCCACCTCGGTTGCAACCAGGTCTCCGGCGGGTCGGGAGGCGTCCACCCTTCCCCCTACCTGCCGTCACTACCCTGTCCGCATGGTGGACGTGCTGGTTCTGGGACCGATCGGAGCGCGGGACGCCGACGGCCCCATCGCCCTCGGCAGCCGCGCCCAACGTGCACTGCTGGCTGCGCTCGCCCACGCCCGGGGACGCGCGGTCCCGATCCAGGAGCTCATCACCCTGCTGTGGGGCGACGCCCAGCCGGCCAGTGCCCACAAGACGCTGAAGAGCCACGTGTCGCGGCTGCGCCGAACGCTCCGCGAGGACGTGGTCGTCTCGCAGCCGCCCGGCTACGCGCTCACCCTGCCGCTGGACCGGCTCGACGTGCACCGGTTCGAACGCGACGTGCAGGCGGCCAGCTCCGTCGGGGAGATCGAGGCGGCCCTCGCGCTGTGGCGGGGACGCCCGTACGGAGAGCTCGCGGACCACGAGCACGTCGCCGGCGAGGTTGCGAGGCTGGTCGAGCTCCACGCCCAGGCACGGTTGCGTCGCGCCGAGCTGCTGCTCGCCGCGGGCCGAAGTGAACAGGCGGCTGCGGCCTACAAGGAGCTGACCACCGAGGATCCCCTGCGAGAAGCGGCGTGGATCGGCGTCCTACGTGCCCTGCACACGATGGGACGCCAGGCCGAGGCCACGACCGAAGCTCGCAGCTACCGCGAGCTCACCGCGGAGGTCGGCCTCGAGCCGTCACCGCGCTTCGTCGAGGTCGAGCGCGAGGTGTTCACGGACGTGCCGCCGGCGGCGGCATCACCGAGACGCATCGGATCGCCGGTGCCCGGCCGCCTGTCCAGCATCGTCGGTCGGCACCGTGAGCTCGAGGAGATCGGTGGGCTGCTGCGCCGTCGCCGGCTCGTCACCCTGGTCGGTCCCGGCGGGGTCGGCAAGACGACCCTGGCCGTGCAGGCTGCGCGGGAGGTCTCGGGCGACCTCGACGACGGCGCCCGGATCGTCATGCTCGCCGACATCGACGACGACGCCTCGGTCGTGCCGGCCATCAGCCGGGCGGTCGAGGCTCCCGCGACCGAGCCCTTGGACACCTCGCTGGAGCACTACCTCGCCGGCCAGCAGGCCCTGCTGGTGGTCGACAGCGCCGAACACGTCCGCGAGGCCGTGCGATCGATCATCCGGCGGCTGCTCTCGGTGGCGGACGGGCTGCGGGTGCTGGTGACCAGCCGACAGCCGCTGGCCGTCCCCGGCGAGGTCGTCGTGCCCGTCGAACCGCTGGAGCGGGAGGCGGCCCTGGAGCTGTTCCGGCAGCGGGCCCGCGACGCCGGCGCCCCGATCCCGCATGAGCACCAGGACCTGGCGACCGTCGTCTGCGAGCGGCTCGACCGGCTGCCGCTGGCGATCGAGATGGCCGCCGCACGGCTGCGTGGCTTGGGGCTCGTGGACCTCGCAGCCCGACTCGATGAGCGCCTGCGGCTGCTCCACTCGGGCCATCAGGGGCGACACGAGACGCTCGCCGAGGTCGTGGCCTGGTCCTACGACCTGCTGGACGCTGCCGGACGATCGCTGCTCGACCAGCTGTCGGTGTTCGCCGGCACCTTCGACCTCGAGGCAGCCGAGGGGGTGTGCGACGTGCCGGACGTTCCCGGGGGGGTCAGCGACCTCGTCGATCGCTCGCTCGTGCACCGCGTCGAAGACAGCGGGCAGGCCCGCTTCCACCTCCTCGAGACCGTCCGAACCTTCGCCGCCGAGCGACTCGCAGCCTCCGACGCGCAGCGCGGGACCGTCGCGCGGTTCGTGCGCTACCACGTCGAGCTCGCGGAGCGCATCGATGACGGCCTGCGCGGACCCGACGAGGGCGCCTGGGCCGACCTGCTCGAACAGCAGCTGCCCAACCTCGAGGCAGCCTACGCCCACGCCTTGCAGCTGGACGACGTCGACGCCGTCGTGCGCATCGCCGTCGCACCGTACGTGTTCGTCTACCACCGGTTGCGCGCCGACGTCGGTGCATGGGCCGAGTCCGCCCTGCCGTTGGCCCAAGCCGCCGACCACGCCCTCACGCCGGCCGTAGCCGCCCTCGTCGCCCTCAACCGCCTCCACCGGGGCGACCTCGACGGCGCGGCGGAGCTGCTCGACGATGTGCCCGAGGAGCCGGTGGCACGTCACGCACACGAGGTGCTCGGCGACCTCCACCTCTACCGGGGCGAACTCGACGCTGCCCTGGCGCACTTCGAGGCCGCCGAACGGCTGGCGCGCCAGGTCGACGATCGCTTCACGGTCCTGCACAGCCGTATGAGTCAGGGCATGGTCACCGGGTACCTCGGCCGGATCGATGACGGCTTGAAGCTCATCGACGCCGTGCGGCGCGAGGCGTCAGAGACGCGGCTGCCGATGGTCGCCGTCTGGTGTGACTTCACCGAGGGCGAACTGCTGGCGGACTCGCACCCGGAACGGGCGCTGGAGCTGGTCGACCGCGTCGTGGCCGAGGCCGACCGGGCCGGCTGGCGGATGGGCGCGGGGGTCGGGCGGCTGACCGCCAGCTCGCTGCGGGCCCGGACGGCGGACCCGGCCGACGCCGTGCCAGGCTTCGAGCGGTTGATCCGCCACTGGGACCGCGTGGGCGACGAGACCCACCAGTGGACCACCCTGCGCAACCTCGTCGAGCTGCTGACCCGCCTGGGCGCCCATGCGCCGGCAGCACGTCTCCTCGGCGCGGTCGGCACGGCCACCCGACCGACGTTCGGTGCCGAGCAGCAGCGACTCGAGGAGGCACGAGACACGATGCGGGCCCACCTCGGCGAGGAGGCGGACGCCTTGATCTCGGCGGGCCAGCAGGCCGACCTCGACGCTGCGGTCGAGCTCGGCCTCGACA
>CAYVJT010000048.1:0-20102 GCA_964451855.1 uncultured Actinomycetota bacterium | reverse complement strand
TAGGGATCGGAACGGGTCGGTGGGCTAGGGATCGGAACGGGTCGGTGGGCTAGGGGAAGAACGGCGGTACCGGTGGGACGTCGTCGGTCACCGTGAGGTTGCGACCATCGGGCGACGCCCTCGAGGATCGCAGC
Organism: uncultured Actinomycetota bacterium; assembly: GCA_964451855.1. Classification (GTDB taxonomy): domain Bacteria; phylum Actinomycetota; class Nitriliruptoria; order Nitriliruptorales; family Nitriliruptoraceae; genus CSSed11-175R1. Next base: position 19,968 of record CAYVJT010000048.1, on the reverse strand, counting down.
CTCGTCGTCGGTCACGTTCAGCGTCGGTCCGTCGGCGGCCCCCGAGCGTCGTTGCCGTCGCCCGAGGGTGCGGTCGGCGGGCGGGTCGCGGGTGCGTGCTCGACCGTCGAGGCGCCGTCGTCCTCCGCGAGCAGCTCGCCCAGCTGGACCCGTGCTCGTGAGACGCGGCTCTTGACCGTGCCGACCGCGAGCCCGGCCACCTCGGCGGCCTCGGCGTAGCTGAGCCCGTCGACGGCCACCAGCAGGAGCAGTTGCCGGGAACGCTCGTCGAGTCGCCGTAGCGCGGCGCCGACGGTGGCGGCGGTGGCGTGCCCCGCGATCGGATCGTGCTCGTCCGGATCGTCCTGGACCTCGCCGACGTCGGCGACAGGGGTGGAGGGCCGGCGCGCGTCGTAGCGGACGCGGTCGGTGCACACGTTGCGGGCGACGCGGTAGAGCCAGGTGGAGAGCTTGGCGTCGCCGCGGAAGCTCGCCGCGTTCCGGGCGAGTCGCACCAGGGTCTCCTGGACGGCGTCCTCCGCGTCCTCGGCGTCGCCGAGGACGCGGAAGCACACCGCGAACAGCCGCCGGCGGTGGCGCTGGGCGAGCTGGCGGAACGCGTCCTCACGCAGGCTGCGGGACACCTCGTCGTCGACGAACCGCGCGATGAGCGCCTCGTCGGTGGGGTCGTCACCCGCGGCGTCGGTCACGGGCTCAGGACGGACCACGGAAGCGCACCTCGGAGATCTCCGCGAGGTAGTCACCGGAGCTGTCCGGCGACAGGCCGGTGACCCAGACCATCCAGAACCGCTGGGTCGTCGGGCTGAGGGGGAAGGGTTGCTGCTGGCGGACGTTGGTCGCTGCGGCGCGGAAGTCGCCCCACCCGGCGATGCCGACCGCCTCGGAGGGCAGGGACTCGCTCGCGTAGAGCTCGACGTCGATGCCACCCCGCGCCAGCTCGATCACCACCGACCGGACCTCGCGCTCCTCGCCCAGGTCGAACACGAGGCCGACGCCCTCCTTCTCCCCGCCGAAGTTGCGGTCCTCGTAGATCTCGGTCGACCAGGTGGTCTGCGGGTCTCCGTCGCTGGCGAGGGGCGCGTCGTCGACGTTGTCCCCACCGACGGGGTTGGCCGGGTCGAACACGGTCGCCTCGACGACCTCCCACTGCACCGCTTCCGGGGTGTCGCCAGGGTCCTCGTCGCGGAGCGCCTGGGGGGCGAAGTAGGCCACGAGGGCGATCACGAGCCCCCCGACCACCGCGGCGACGACCCGACGCAGGTACTCGCGCCGGCTGGTGGGGATCGGGCCCGAGAAGGGACGCTGGTCGATCGAGGCGAGGTCGGTCGACGGCGCCTCCGTCCCTCCCAGCAGTGTGGCGGTCAGCTCGCTCGGCTTCGAGGTGACCAGCGGGGTCAGCGCTGACGCCATGACGCTGCCGTCGTCGAACCGCTCCACGGGTTCGCGCTGGGTGGCGCGGCTGACGACGTCGTCCAGACCGCGGGGCACGTCGGCGCGCAGCTGGCGAGGTGGCAGCAGATCGTGGCTGAGCCGCATCGCCGCGGTGGCGGTGGGCGTGTCCCCGCTGAAGGCCGGCTTGCCGGTGAGGCACTCGTGGAGCACCACGCCAAGCGCGTAGATGTCGGCACGTGCGTCGACGACACGGTCCTCGAGCTGCTCGGGAGCGACGTACGCGGCGGTCCCGACCACGGTGCCGGGGGTGGTCAGCGTCGCGTCCGTGCCCGACAGTGCCTTGGCGATCCCGAAGTCGGTGACCTTCACCGTGCCGTCGTGCGCGATCAGGATGTTGGCTGGCTTCACGTCGCGATGCACCAGGCCGTGGCTGTGTGCGGCACCGAGCGCGGAGGCGACCTGCTCCCCGAGGGCGGCGACCACCGCCGGGTCCATGCGGTGGTGCTGGCGCATCACCTCGCGCAGGCTCGGCCCGTCCACGTGCTCCATGACGAGGAAGACGAGGTCGTCCTCGCGCCCGGTGTCGTAGATGCGCACGGCGTTGGGGTGACTGAGCTGGGCTGCGCTACGGGACTCACGCTCGAAGCGTTCGACGACGGTGGCGTCGTTGGCGTGGTGGGGGTGGAGCAGCTTGATCGCCACCGGACGAGCGAGGTTGCGGTCGTACGCGCGCCAGACGATCGCCGCACCGCCGGACGCGATCGGCTCCTGGAGCTCGTAGCGGTCCGCCAGGTGCGAGCGCCCGGGCCAGGGTGCGGTCTCGGTGTCGCTGCCGTCGGCATCTCCGGTCGCGCCGTCATCCACCACCTCACCGGTGGTCGACCTGCCCTCCTCCACCTGACCGTTCCTGCTGCCGGACGCGGTGCCGTCGGTCGGCCCGAAGGACGGCTCGTCGGTCACGGTCAGCGCATCACCGTCCGTGTGGTCGTCGTCTCCGGGGCGCCCGGTGCGTGCGTCGGCCATCGGCGGCTACAGGTGGAGCTGGACGCGACGGCTGGTGCGGGCATAGGTCATGCCCTCCAGGAACCCGATGCGGTGCACCACCAGGGTGCCGGCCTGCTTCTCCAGGTCGAACACGACCTCGAGTGGCTCCTCGACCTCGATCACCCCCAGAACCTCGATGCCCTGCTCCTCCGCGGTCGCCTGCCCTGCCTCGATGGCGTCATCGACGTCGCGGGCTCCACCGTACGCGCTGCGTGCGGCGGCGGCGACCTCGCGGGCGTCCTCGTCCAGGGTGAGGTGGGCCACCGCGATGGAGACCCCCTCGTACCCGATGAAGGCGAGCACCGCCATGATGGCGAGCAGCTGCACCAGCCAGCTGCTGATGATCCCGCCATGCTCGTCGCTCACTCGCACGCATCCCTCCCAGGTCGAACGTCTGCGTCAGTATCGCGTGTCGGAGGGCTCAGGACGACCACCGGTGCCGCTCACGACCGAGAGCTCCGGCGTCGGACGGCGTCGCCGCAGCGCCCCGATCAGCAGGAGGACCACCACGACCGCGCTGATCCCCGCCAACGCGGGACCCGAGATCGCGGTGGATCGCACCGTCACGGTGGTGCTGTGCAGCACGTGGCTGCCGTCCGGATCGGTCACCTCCACCGTGACCGGGAAGGTACCGGTGGCCTGGGCCTCGGTGGGGAAGGCGACGGTGACGCTGGAGTCCTCGGTGAGCAGCAGGGTCTGCGAACGGCGACCTTCCGGCCACACCAACTGCCCCCTGGACGCCACCTCGACCTGGACGAGGATCGGGTCGCCCGCTACCCGCTGCAGGGTCACGGGGACCTGGCCGGTGTCCGACGTCAGGGTGATCGACGACTCGGACAACGTCACCTCGCCGAAGAAGGTGGCCAACGACCCGCGGACGTCCTCGACGAGTCGATGGGCGTCGTGCTGCGTCTCGGAGCGCAGCCACGTCGAGGTGCTGCGGATCAGCGCGTCCTGCAGTTCGGTGGGGGTGCGCTCGCCGATGGTGGTTGCCTCGTCCGGCAGCATCCCCCGAGCCGCCTCCAGCTCGGCGATCGCCTCCTGGATCTCGACGCCGAAGGTGGCGGGGAAGTCGCCCAACGGGGGCTCGGCGAGCTCGATGGGGGTAGCGCCCCGGCGGCTGGACGCGAACGTGGAGCTCACGTCGCCGAGCTCCAGCCAGGGGACATCCGTCAGCCGGTCGAGCAGCAGCGATCCGGACTCCAGCCCGGGCTCCCAGTCGGCCTCCGGCAGCAGCAGCAGGCTGCGCCCGCTCGCTCCCGGGCGGTCGAGGTAGAGCATCGCGGTGTCGGCGATGAGCCGCTGCACGCCGATCTCCGGTCCCGCGCGGTGCGACGGGTCGGTGACCAGCCCACTGAGATGCGGATCGGCGACGAAGGCCAGCAGGGAGCGTCCCGCGGGCGAGCGCAAGGGGCGGAGCGGCTCCTCGGCGGTCGGCCCGATCTCGCCGGCGGTCTCCGCCGACGCGTGCTGCGGGATCAGGAGCTGGTCGCCGGGGAGCAGGTCGAGGACGGGGGGCAGCACGCCGCCGGTGATGAGATGGGCGGCCCCCTCGGGTGCCCGGCCGAGCTCGATCTGCAGACGTTGCCGGCCGCTCGCGGCCGCGTCGCTGGCCAGGTCCCGCGCAGCACGATCGCCCGTCGCGTGCAAGGCGGAGAGGTCCGCTCCCGCGTAGGTCCCCGCGACCGGCGGGTAGGGCAGCTCCCCGGCGACCTCACGGAGGCGACGCAGCAGGTCGTTGGCGCGCCGTGCATCCAACGCCTCCGGCACGACCTGGCGCTCCTCCTCGGTGTTGGGGTCGACCTGATCGACGACGACGAAGCCGTCGGCGCGGTCGCGGAGGTCCTCCAGCAGGTGCGGCGCGGGGGCCAGCACCACCGGAGCCGACGGGCTGCGCTCCAGGATCCGGACCAGCTCGTCGAGCCGCGCGCCGGTGAACGCCGAGCGATCGACCCCAGCGGGATAGGTCCCGCCGACGGAACGCCACGGGGTCTCGTCCAGGGGCCAGATCAGCACGGTGTCGATCGGTGCGACCGGATGTTCGGCGAGCCAGACCACCGCGGTCATGGCCTCGTCGAGCACCTCGGTCCCTCGGATCACCGCGATGCGGATGGGGTGGACCCCGCCGGACCCGGCCCACGGGATCAGCTCCTCGTCGTAGCTGCGGCTGACCCCGGCGATGTCGCCGGGTTCCAGGGTCCCTCCGCGGAGAGCTGGGTCGTCGACGAGCACCGGCCCGGTCGGCAACTCCCCCTCCATGGCCGCCTGGAGCGCGGTCCGCGACGTGGCTGCCGGGTAGACCTCCACCACCAGCCGGGCGGCATCGAGTGGCGTGTCGCCGCGGTTCTCGACCAGGACCCGCAGGTCCAGCGTCGTGGTCGGTTCGGGCTCATCCTCGGGGTCGAGGATGTCGTCCTCGGGAGGAGGGACGGTGCCGGGGCCGAGCACGCCCGACATCGCCGAGACCTGCAGCCGGACCCGAGGCGACCCGGGCTCCTGGGCGCTCGTCCCGACCGCCGCGGCCAGGCCGACCATGCCCGCGACGAGCACCAGCGTCAGCGTCCGCCGAAGGTGTCTCGCCCCTGGTCGGCCCCGGGAGAAGCGACGGGAGAAGCGCCGGTTCACCGGTCGACGCTCACGTCCGCTCGACGCGGGGGCTGGGGTCGCGTCGCAGCGATGTGGCGGGCCTTCTCGACGAGCTTGCGCTCGTTACGGTGCGCTAGACGCACGAGTGCGATGTCGAGGGGGACCCACTCGACGTGCTCCGCCTCGTCGTCGCGGGGCCCGGGTGCGTGCCCGTCCCACCACATGAAGAAGTAGTGGACGAACTTGTGGTAGCGGATCCGATCGGGACGCCAGACGAACCAGTAGTCGATCGTCCCGAGCAGGTGGCTGACCACGGCGCCGTAGCCCGTCTCCTCGCGCACCTCGCGCAGCGCCGCCTCCTCGTCGGACTCGCCCTCCTCGAGCCCGCCCTTGGGCAGCGTCCACTGGGGCCGGCCGGCAGCGTTGCGCCGGGCGATCAGCAACACCCACCGTCGCCCGTCAGGCCGGTCGTCGCACACGATGCCACCTGCCGAGGTGGCTCGGTGCGTCGGGTACTTGGGCATATCACCGAGGGTAGCGAGCACGGGTCCCCACGCGACGGGCCGGGGCGGCCGCGACGCCGCCCGGTGGTCCCGGCCACCTCGGCGCCCTACCGTCGCGTAGCGGCGAGGAGGTCGCACGGTGCGAGGACTGGTCCAACGGGTACGCCAGGCGTGGGTGACGGCAGCGGACGAGCGCGACCAACCGCACGAGGAGGTCGGTCGGATCGGCCCCGGGCTCGCGGTGCTGGTCGGGGTGACCCACGACGACGACGTCGCCGCGGCCCACAAGCTCGCGGACAAGCTGATCAACCTGCGCATCCTCGACGACGGAGAGGGGAACATGAACCGCAGCTGCGCCGACACCGGCGGAGAGCTGCTGATCGTCAGCCAGTTCACCCTCTACGGCGATGCACGGAAGGGCCGCCGCCCCTCGTTCGTGGCCGCGGCTCGGCCCGAGACCGCGGAGCCGCTGGTCGACGAGGTGGTGGCACGCCTGCGCAGCCACGGAGCGACCGTGGCGACCGGGCGCTTCCGCGCCCACATGGACCTCCACCTCGTCGGGGACGGGCCCGTGACGATCCAGATCGAGGCCTAGCTCCGACGGACCCGCTATCGTGACGCTCGGCCGATCGCTCACGGGTGGGAACGCAGTGTCGCCACGTGCGCGCGCAACGGGTTCGTCCGTCACCTCGCGCGCGGGCCCGGCGCTCAAGTAGACGCGGCTTCTGGCCGATGCCGATGATGTCGTCGAGTCATGTGGGAGACTTCTCGTGGAGAACGTCAACCAGTACCTGCAGCATCTGGTCGAGGTCGGAGGCTCCGACATCCACCTGAAGGCTGGCGGGCCTGCCTACGTGCGCATCGATGGTGATCTCAAGCCCGTGATCGAGCTGCCGCCGCTGTCGCAGAACGACACGCGCCGCATGGCCTACGAGATGATGGACGAGCGGGTCCAGAAGGCCTTCGAGGAGGTCAACGAGGCCGACTACGCCTACTCGATCCCGGGCGTCGGCCGGTTCCGCATGAACACCTTCCTGCAGCGCGGCTCGGTCGGCATCGTCGCCCGCCGGGTGCTGCCGGGCTCACAGAGCTTCGAGGCGCTCGGCCTGCCGGCATCGGTACGCAAGCTCTCCGAGGAGCACCGCGGGCTGATCCTGGTCACGGGGCCGACCGGATCAGGCAAGACCACGACCACCGCGGCGATGCTCAGCCACATCAACGCCAACCGTCGGTGTCACATCGTCACCCTCGAGGATCCGATCGAGGTCATGCACCGTGATGACAACGCGATCATCGACCAACGTGAGATCGGGGTCGACACCGGGGACTTCGTGACCGGCATGAAGGCGGTCTCCCGGCAGGACCCCGACGTGATCTTCATCGGGGAGATGCGCGACGTCGAGACCGTCACCGCCGCCCTGCAGGCCGCGGAGACGGGCCACCTCGTCATCTCCACGCTGCACACCACCGACGCCCGTGAGACGGTCAACCGTGTCGTCGACATGTTCCCCAAGGAGCAGCAGAACCAGGCCCGGTTGTCCCTCGCGAACTCGCTGAAGGGGATCGTGTGTCAGCGACTGGTGCCGCGTGCCGCGGGTGAGGGGCGGGTCGCCGTCGTCGAGGTGCTGGTGATGACCGCCCGGCTGTACGAGTTCGTCGCGGACCCGGCGCAGCTGTCGATGATCGAGGACGCGATCGCCGAGGGCTCCTACTACGGGATGCAGACCTTCGACCAGCACCTGCTGGAGCTCTACCGCGACGGCGACGTGTCGCTACGTGACGCGCTCTCCGCCGCGACCAGCCCCCAGGACTTCCGCGTCGCCCTACGTGGGTTGGGGCTCGCCGCTTCCTAGTTGCGTCCGGGTCGGCAGCTCGTCCGGGTCGGGTGCCACGACGGGCGCGGCCGCATGCTCGGTCAGCTTCGCGTGGAGCACCTCCGCGTCGTCAGCCCCGGCGTCCAGCACCTCCAGCAGGGCCCCGGGACCCGCGACGTGGGCGTGCAGGGTGGTCAGCCCGAGCCGACGCTGGAACAGGTTCTGCCGTGAGGTGACGGCCTGGGTCTTGACCACCGGCGCGAGGGTGGTGGTCACCGACAGGGCCCCGTGGCGCGAGGCCACGATCAGGTGGGTGAGCCCGTGGGCGAGTTGGCGGTACTCGACGAAGGCGAGCACGGCGTTGATCGGGATGAGCGCCGCTGTGGCGTAGCGCACCCAGGGGGTGGCCGCGTTGTCGAGGAACCCCACGTACTGGGGGAGGAACCACGCCAGCGCGAACAGGATCAGCGCCGGGCGCAGCCAGCGCCAGAGCGCGCGGCGCAGCGCCGGCGGCGGATGCGAGGTCAGGTCGGGCACGCCGGGCACCCCGACGAGGACCTCGCTGAGCAGGGCGTCGACCTGCTCGTCGCGCAGCAGCGGGACGCTCACGCGACCCTCGCCGCCGGTGGAGCCCCCCGCCGAGCGGATCCGCACGGTCGAGAACCCGAGCAGGCGTCGCAGCCAGTTGCGTTGCACCTCGACGAGCTGGACCCGCCGGAGCGGCACGACGGACTCGCGGGTGGAGATCACCCCCCGGCGGATCGTGAGGTCGTCGTCCACCCGGGCGATGCTGAAGTTGCCGTCCCGCACGACCCCCACGGCCGCCGCGAGCAGCACGGCGAGCACCAGGGTGACCAGCGCGGCTCCCGCGATCAGTCGCCAGTCGGGTCCCGTGAACAGCCCGCCCTCCAGGCCGGTGAACCCGGCCTCGATCGCCCGCTCGACCCAGTCGTCCATGAACGCGCCGATCTGCTGGCTGACGAACTGGAACGCGGCACCGAGCACGGCGGGCAGGACCAGCAGGCGTGCCCCGGTCACCGACGCGAGCACCACGTGGCGCATCGGCACCCGCAGGATCTCGCGTTCGGCCGGCTCCGCGGCCGCGTCGAGGTCGATGTCGTCGCTGGACCCGGCGGCGAGTTGGGCCTTGCTGACCCGGACGGCGGTGCGCAGCGCGACGGCGTCGGCCTCGGGGAGGACCCGGAGGTCGACCTCCGGCTCGGTGGCGCTGCCCGCGGTCTCGACCCGGATGGCCGCGAGGCCGAGCATCCGCTGGATCGGGCCGCGGTGGATCTCGACCTGCTGGATCCGTGCCACGTCGAGGCTGCGGTGGTTGCGGCTGAGCACGCCGCTGTCGACGCGCAGCACCGACCCGTCGAAGGAGAAGCGCATCCGCTCCCAGGCGAGGGTGCGCGTGAAGAGCCCGATGACCCCGATGAACGCGAGGATCACGAGGGTGGCGCGTCCCCCTGCGGCCAGACCGGCGAACAGGGGGAAGATCAGGGCCTGGACGAGCTGCATGAGCGGGATGCCGAGCACGACGCTGGAGGGATGCAGGCGGCGCGGCTCGACGAAGGGCAACGCCTCCTCGGGCGCGATGGTGGGGTCGGCGTCCGCGGCTGAGCCGGTGGTCGGATCGTCGGCGGAGCGGCCGGCACCGTGGTCGCCCGAGGGTGGCGGGTCCTGGCCACCCGGCGGTGGCGGCGGTGGGGGCGGATCAGACGGCGTCATTGACGTCCCCGCCGCGCTCACCGATCGCCTCCGCCGCCCGCAGGAGCAGCTCCTGACGGACCAGCGGCGCCTCGTGCTCGGCGATCCCCGGCAGCGAGCCGCTGCCCGAGGCCGACGCGGTGGTGACCACCAGCGTGGCCAGCCCGAGGAGCCGGTCCACCGGCCCACGCTCGATGTCGATCTGCTGGACGCGGAAGTAGGGCACGGCCTCGTGGCGGTGGACCACGACCCCGTACCGCATCTCGAGGGCCCGGTTGGTCAGGCGCCAGCGCCACCGCTGGTACCTCGCCCTCGGGTACCAGGTCACCCCGAGGATCCAGATCACGGCGGCGATCAGCGCCGGGAGCCACCGGACGACGTCGAGGAAGACCGCACCCATGACGCTGACGCCGGCCAGGGGGAAGAACAGGCCGATCCCGCCGAAGATGCGCCAGGTGAGCACCACCTTGGGATGGAGACGCCGCTCGCGGTCGTCCAACCGCTCGGTGGGCTCCGGCTCCCGGAGCTCCGGCTCCGCCGTCGGGCTCGGTGGTGGCGTGGTGGTCTGCGGCGCCGCCGCCGGCGCGGGTGGTGGGGGTGGTGGTGGCGGGGTGGGGCGTTCGGCGGACCCAGGCGATGGCGAGCCGGGAGGCGGAGGGGGGAGCTCGGACACCGAGGTTCCTGTGCTGGCGGGGTCGTGCGGTCGGGTCGGGGCTGCGGACGCCCCGTGGGACCGACGGTACCCAGACCTCACCCTGGTGATGCTCAGGGGCGGCCCATGGCAGGTCCGGGGGTCCTCGCGTTCGGCGGCTCGCGTGTCGCGGCCCGACCGGCGTCACCGACCTGCTCCGCTAGGCTCGGAGGTGCACATCACCGAGGGAACGAGCGCACCACGCAGGGGCCTGTGGGGCGGGCGGTCGGCCATCGAGGTGACCATCGACCAACGTCCGAAGTCCCACCGAGCGGCATCGCCGGAGCCAGCTGTGAGCGAGACCCTGCAACCCGACCAGGCCGCGCAACTCGGGCGGCTGGTGGACGTGCACCCCGAGGCTCGTGAGCTCGGGGAGCGCTTCGCTGCGGTGGGTCACGAGCTGCACCTGGTCGGGGGCACGGTCCGGGACACGTTGCTCGCCCAGGATGACCCACGGCTGCTCGAGACCGTCGACCTCGACTTCGCCACCTCGGCACCTCCCGAGGAGACGGAGCGCATCGTGGCGCCGTGGGCGACGGCGGTCTGGCTGACGGGGGTGGAGTTCGGCACCGTGTCGTGCCAGCGTGAGCTCGCGGGACAGCCCCCTCGCCACATCGAGATCACGACCTACCGCTCGGACGCCTACCAGCCCGGGTCGCGTCACCCGGACGTCACCTACGGCTCCACGATCGAGGAGGACCTGTCACGCCGCGACCTCACGGTCAACGCGATGGCGGTCCGCGTTCCGGAGTTCGCCTTCGTCGACCCCTTCGGCGGACTCCGTGACCTGCACCGTAGGGTGCTGCGTACACCGATCGACCCGACCACCTCCTTCGCCGACGACCCGTTGCGGATGGTGCGGCTGGCTCGCTTCGCCTCGGTGCTCGATGCGGACGTCGATCCGGCCGCCGAGGCGGCCGCGACCGCGATGTCCGACGAGCTCACGACGGTCTCGGCGGAGCGGATCCGCGACGAGCTCGTGAAGCTGGTGGAGGGCCAGCAGCCGCGCCGCGGCATCGAGCTGCTGCTGCGGGCCGGGCTGATGGCCCACGTCGTCCCGGAGCTGGTCGACCTGCGCGAGTGCGTCGATCCGATCCACCGCCACAAGGACGTCTACCAACACACCCTGGCGGTCCTCGAGAACGCGATGGAGCTCGAGGGCGACCGACCCGACCTCGTGCTCCGGTTCGCCGCGTTGCTGCACGACATCGGCAAGCCCGAGACCAAGCAGGTGCACGACGACGGGACGGTGACCTTCCACCACCACGACGTGGTCGGTGCACGCATGACCCGCCACCGGATGCGTGAGCTGCGCTTCGACAAGGCGACGATGAAGGACGTCAGCGAGCTCGTGCGGATGCACCTGCGCTTCCACACCTACGAGCAGGGCTGGACCGACGCGGCGGTGCGGCGGTACGTGCGGGACGCCGGCCACCTGTACGCGCGGCTCAACGCGCTGACCCGGGCGGACGTCACCACGGGCAACCCCAAGAAGGCGGCGCGGATCCAACGCCGGGTCGACGAGCTGGAGGACCGCGTCGACGAGCTGCGCGAGCAGGAGGAGCTCGAGTCGATGCGCCCGGCGATCGACGGCAACCGCATCATGTCCCACCTCGGCATCCGTCCCGGGCCGTTGGTCGGTGAGGCCTGGAACCACCTGCTCGACCTGCGCCTGGAGCACGGCGAGATGTCCGAGGAGGAGGCCCTCGCCGCGTTGGATGCGTGGTGGGAGGAGCGGGGGCCCGCACAGCAGGCCGACGAGGGGTGAACCGGCCCCGCCCGTGGCGAGATCACCGGGACCGACCGGTCGAGGTCCCCGAGGTCCCGGGGCCCGAGGCACCGGCCTTCTACGTCCCGATCGGCGACCTCCAGGGTCCCGACTACCGGCGCAACGCGTTCGCGGCGGGCACGGCGGAGGAGCTCACGGCGCTGCGCGGCCTGGTCCCGATCGAGGCGGGCACCCACGTGCTCGACGTCGGGTGCGGCGATGGACGACACCTGCGCGCACTGGCCGCCGAGGTACCGGGCGTGCGGGCCGTCGGCGTGGACGTCTCCGCCGGGCTGATCGACGCCGGACGGCGGGCGGCGAGCGACGAGGGCGTCGAGGTGGCGTTGCTCCACGGTGACGCTCGTGAGCTGTCGACGGTGCTCGGCGACCAGGCCGGTGGCTTCGACGTCGTGTGGTCGCTGTGTCAGGGGGCGCTCGGGACCTCGCCGGTCAGCGACCCGCTCGTGCTGAGCGGGATGGCGGCGGCACTGCGTCCCGGCGGCACGCTGCTCGCGACCTTCTTCCACGCCCTGTTCGCCGCACGCCACCTCGCCCCTGGTGATGCCTTCGATCCGATCGATCTGGTGCACCACCAGCGGGCTGAGGTCCGCGGCCCGGACCACGCCCGCGAGCGGTTCGACCTGTGGACCGCGAGCTACACGGCCCGCGAGGCGGTCCACCTCGTGGAGGACGCCGGGCTGGCCGTCCAGAGCGTGCGGGGCGTCGAGCCCGGGGCGTACGCGCGACGCGGCGACGGGGAGGTGGCGCTCGACGATCCCGAGGTCCTGCTCGTGGCGAGGCGGCCCGCCTGAGCTCTCGCTCGGACGGGCCGCCTCGGTGCCGGTGGGGCGTGGTCAGCGGATCATCGGGGCGGCAGTGCCAGCGCACCGTCGGCCTGGCGTTCCATCGCCACCTCGTGCGGCTCGCCGATGCCGTCGATCAGCAGCAGCGTCCACGTGGTCTCGTCGTGGACGACGAACCCGTCGATGAACACGTCCATGGGCAGGTCGAGCGAGAACGCCGCGTTGTCGTCGGCCCGACGACCGGTCCCCGGTCCGTCGTCCCAGCCGAAGCTGCGCAGGACGGGCTGCTCCGACGAGGGCTCGGTCCACAGGACGCTGTCGCCGTCGGGCGTGAAGGCCAGCACGATCCAGGCCTCCAGCACGTTCTGTGGTTGCAGGTGCTCGGGCACCAGCTCGAGGCGGACCTCGTCGCCACGGACCGCCAGGTGGTGCAGCCGCGGGGACTCGCCGCGGGTGGTCGCCACGATCGCGTCGAGGTGGGTGGCGGTCGCGCCGGGTCGCACGGCGATGTCCTCGAAGACGGTCTGGAACTCCACCTCGGCGTCGGCGGGCAGCGTCTCGACGTGGAGGATCGACCCGTCGGCGCGGGAGATGGTCAGCTCACGTCCGTCGATCACGACCTCGAGCGCTCCGGAGCGCTCCACCGGCACGGGTTCCGGCTCGGTGGGTTCCTCGGCGACGGCCTCGTCCTCGGACGCTGGTGCCTCGGCGACCGGTTCCTCGGTGGCCGGTTCCTCGGTGGCTGGTTCCTCGACCGGCGCCGGGTCCACCGCGTCGCTGGCCGGGTCCGTGGCCTGCCCACATGCGGCGAGGACCGCCCCGACGAGCAGCAGCGCGATGCTGCGCAGGATCAGGGGGCGCGTCGACGTGGGAGGGACGATGGTGCTGCGTGGGGCTCGCATCGGGGTGCTCCTGGGCGGGACGCCCTCATGGCGTCGTCACCCCTCCCGACGCACGGCTGCCCTCCGAGGTTGCACGGGAGCACCGCGTGAGGGGGCTGCGCACCGCCGGCCAGCGCGTGACCGCGATGCGGCGGACCGCCCTGCTCGGCACCGGGCCCCAACGCCGGCCGTCGGTGGACCGGCGAGGGTCGTCACCGCGGACCTCGACGTGGCCACCCGCGACCTCGACGACCCGCTTGATGATCCGGTGGGAGGGGTCGTCGGGGTCGTCGAGCACCACGATCTGACCGGCCCGCAGCCACCGCGGATGAGCGGGGACCGTCACCAACCGATCCCCGGGCCACAGCGTCGGCTCCATCGACGGTCCCCGGATCTCGACGAGGTTGCGCCGTACCAGCAGCGCCGTCGCTGCGGCGACACCGAGCAGCGTGAGCAGTCTGACCGATCGTGTCATCGGTTCGTCCTGGACGGGGCGGTCACGGGGTCGTCCGTCTCGCCGGGCGGTCGCTGCCGGGGGCGTCGTTGCGGATGGTTCGCAGGTGCGTTCGGCCGGGTCGCGCTGCGCAGGTTGATGGCTAACCTCACGGCGACCGCCCGTCAACACGAGGAGCAGAGATGCGCTTGACGTCCCTTTTCCGTTCGCTCGTCGACATCCCCGTCGTCGATGCGCACTGCGACCTGATGTGCGGGGTCTACTACCCGGAGCAGGCCCGCATCGAGGCCGAGTCGGTCCACCAGTGCGCCGTGAAGTACCAGGACTCCGACGACGAGGTCTTCCGCGACCGCTGCATCATGATCAAGGAGGAGCGTGCTGAACTGGTCAAGCACCACCTGTCGGTGCTGTGGACCGACTACTTCAAGCCGCCCCACCTCGAGGAGTACCCGGACCTGCACGAGAGGTTCTGGTACGCGATCAAGGCCGCGGGTGATGCCAAGAAGTCGATGGATCCCGCTGTCGGCGAGGACCTGCTCGCCAAGATCGACGAGATCGCGGAGATCTTCTGGGCGACCAAGGGCGGCAAGCCCGACTGGCTGACCACGTAGTGCACGTCGCCCCGCCGCGACCGCCCCGGTCGCGGCGCTCCCCGTGAGGTCGTTCAGACCTCCCGGCGGTAGGTCTCGGCGCGGTAGGCGGCTCGCTCCCGGCAACGGGAGCAGAGCTGTCGATCCGCCGCGTCGGAGCCCTCCGGGGTCGCCACGCTGCGTCCGCAGTTGCAACGGAATCGGACCCAGGTATCGGTGCCCGGCATGTCGGCTCGCTCGGTGTCGGCTACGTCACCACGCTCGGCGACGGTCGTTCGGTCCGGTCGTCGATCTGCCTCGACGTGCGCCGTCCCGTGCATGTTGTGCCCCAGTCTCGGGATCTCTCGGTATCTCGGTTCCACCTGCGTTGCGGTGGTGTGACCACCCCGCAACCCCCTTCCTACCATCGACATCGTACGCCGTGGCTGAAGGGCTACACACCGGGACCCTGGTCCCTTAGTCACTGGCTGACGGTTCCGGCAGCGCGACCGCCAGGCCGAGGTGGTGGGCGTGGAAGGCCAGCACGTCGGCTCGCTCGTCGAGCAGCTTGCTGACCGGCTTGCCCATCCCGTGCCCTGCGGCGATGTCCACCCGCAGCAGCACCGGCGCGTCGCCGCCCTGGGCGCGCTGCAACGCGGCCGCGAACTTGTAGGAGTGCGCGGGCACCACCCGGTCGTCGGTGTCACCGGTCGTGATCAGCGTCGCCGGGTAGGCGCACCCCTCCTCGACCCGGTGGTAGGGCGAGTAGCGCAGCAGCACCTCGAGGTCGTCGGGATCATCCGGGGAGCCGAAGTCCGAGGTCCACGCCCAGCCGATCGTGAAGCGGTGGAAGCGGGCCAGGTCGAGCACACCGACCTCGGGTACGGCGGTGCCGAAGCTGTCGGGCTCGCGGGTCATGCACGCGCCCACGAGCAGGCCGCCGTTCGATCGGCCCTCGATGCCGAGGTGGTCCGGGGCCGACCACACGACGTCGGCCGAGGTGCCGTCCGTCAGCGCGGTCGCGGTGACCTCGCCGCGGCGGCGTCCGGTCAACCATGCGGCACAGGCCAGCGCATCGTCGAACACCTGCTCCTTGTTGGCGAGCCGCCCGCCGTCGTGCCAGGTGCGGCCGTACTCGCCCCCACCGCGCAGGCACGCGACGGCGAGGAGCCCGCCGCCGTCGACCCACGCGCGGAACCCAGGCCGGTACATCGGGGTGACCGGGATGTTGAACCCGCCGTAGCCCCACAGCACCGTCGGGACCTGGCCGTCGGGGGTGACGTCACGGCGGTGGATCAGGAACAGCGGCACCGCGATCCCGTCGTGCTGCACACGGACCTGCTCGACCACGAGGTCGTCCGCGGGAGGTGCGGAGGGCGGGGTCACCTCGACCGCGGCCGGCTGACCGGCGCGGCTCGCGTCGCCGGCATCGACCACAGGGTCGGCCAGATCGACCCTGAGCACGGCGGCCGGACCCGTGAAGGTCTCGAAGGTGAGGTGGACCGCGGTGTCGCGGCGGCCGCCGCTGACCACGGGGATCGTGCCCAGGCCGGGCAGATCGACGTCGCCGAGGTGGGTCCCGTCGTGGACGTCGTGGACCGACAGCTGGGCCGTCGCGTGGTGCAGCCGCGTGCTCACGAGCCATCCCGGCTGTTGTGCGGACGCGGCACCGACGAGCGTCGCGGCCTGGAGCCGATCCTCGCCCGCCGGGACCAGCTCACGACGCAGCTCACCGCTGAGCAGGTCGACGGTCACGATCCTGCCGAGCGGCGCGGCACGGTCGGTGAGCAGCACCACCTCGTCGTCCACCACGCCGAGCGGGGTGTAGGAGGCGTCGTTGTCGTCCAGGAGCGGTCGCACCTCACCGATCGAGCCGGCATCGATCGGGGCGACGTGGACGCGGTTGTTGGGATCGGTCCCGTGCGAGACGACGATGACGAGCCAGCGTCCGTCGTGGCTGACCATCGGGAGGAAGATCCACTCTGGCTCGTCGGGACGTGAGTAGACCAGCAGGTCCTCGGACGGCTCGGTGCCGACGAGGTGGTAGCGGAGCTGCTGATCGCGGTTCGCGGCGGCGAACTCCTGGTCGGGGTCGGGCGGGTCGTAGGCGCCGTAGAGGAACCCCCGGCCGTCCGGCAGCCATGCGGCGGTGGAGAACTTCGACCACGTGACCTCGTCGTCCAGCACGGTCCCGGTGAGGACGTCGACGACCCGCCAGACCAGCCAGTCCGAGCCGGCATCGGACCGGGCGAAGGCGGCGCGCGTCCCGTCGTCGGTGATCGACAACCCGGTCAGCGACGCCGTGCCGTCATCGGTCCAGGCGTTGGGATCGATCAGGACCGTCCAGTCCCCGGCCTCGGGCAGGGTGGCCCGTGGAGCGCCCTGGAGCGCGGGCGCCGTCCACAGCACGTCCTGGTCCTGGCGACCGTCGTTGGCCAACTGGAACCAGTGGTCGCCCTCACGCCAGGGAGCGCTGCGCCGAGCGTGGTCCCACAGCTGCCCCAGGTGGTCGCGGAACGCACGACGGGCGGGGAGCTCGGCGAGCCGAGCCTGCGTGCAGGCGGCCTGGGCCTCCACCCACGCCCTGAGCTCCGGGTCGCTGGCGGGTGCCTCCAGCCACCGGTAGGGATCCGCCACCGCCTGACCGTGGAGCTGCTCGACCAGGTCCTCGCGCCGCGTCGGTGGCGGACACGGCCCGTCACCGGGTGTGGTCGCTCGGTCCTCGGACGGGCTCGACGGGGCGGATGACACGGCGGGCTACCTCTCGACGCGGGACGTTGCAGGAGCGGGCCACGGCCGCTGCGGATCGCGGGTCCCCGGATGTGGCCTGCCGCGGCGAACGTACTGGCATCCTCGGGCGGTGCGTGTGCACCCCATCCGGATGGCCGGTCGAGGCAGAGGTCGAGCGGCGTGGCGTGATCGGCCGTACCCTCACCGGGTCGTCCGGAGCACGTCGGCCACGCGGTCGTCCACCGGATGGCCCTCGGTCAGGACCGGCCCGAGGCGTGAGCGGATCGCGTGAGTGCAGTGCGTGAGCGGATCGAGTCAGCGGATCGAGTGAGTGGATCGGCAGGGACGTGGTGCGCAAGGGACGGATCGACTACCGCATGCGGCGGATCGCGGCGCTCCGCGACGTCCGCAGCGGCGTCACGTCCTCGGACGACGTCTGCGACGCGCACCCGGACCTGGTCCGTGCCGCACGGCACATCGGGACACCGACCGACCAGAGCTGCCCGATGTGCGAGGACGAGGAGCTGACCCACGTCAGCTACGTGTTCGAGGGCAAGGGCGCCCGCACCCCCGGTGGTCGCGCCGTGCCCCGCGATGCGCTCGCGGCGCAGGCGGAGCGGTTCGGTGAGCTCTCGGTCTACGTGGTCGAGGTCTGCCTCGGCTGCCACTGGCACCACCTCATCGAGTCCTACCTGCTCCTCGCGCAGGACACCGACGCCAGCCACGGCTAGGTTCGCGCGCGTCGCTCCGGGAGCGCTGGGGGAGGTCACCCTGGAGCTCGTCGACGGGTGTGCGAGACTGCGGACATGGGTGCTCTCATCGTCACGGTCCTGGTCGTGCTCCTCGGGTCCGGCCTGAGCTCTGGCACAGAGACCGCGCTGTTGTCGGTCCCGCCCGTTCGGGTGCGGACCCTGGCCGCGGAAGGGGGGCGGCGGGCCCACGCTCTGCTGGTGATCAAGGAGCACATCGCGCGGCCGATCTCCGCGATCGTGGTCCTGAACAACGTCTTCAACATCGGCGGGAGTATCGCCGTCGGCGCCGTGGCCGCGGCGACCTTCGGTGAACGCTGGGTGGGGGTCGTGTCCGGCGTCCTGACGTTCCTGGTGATCCTGTTCGCCGAGATCCTGCCGAAGACCCTCGGTGAGCGCTACGCCGAGTCGGTGGCCCTGTGGGTCGCGATCCCGGTGCGTGCGCTCACGACGATCCTCACCCCGCTGGTGGTGCTCTTCGAGGTGCTGATGCGTCCGCTCACGAAGGGCGAGCGGTCCCCCTCGACCAACGAGGCAGAGATCCGCATCCTCGCCGACATGGGACGGACCGAGGGGATCCTCGAGGATGACGAGGTGGAGATGATCCAGCGGGTCTTCCAGCTCAACGATCGTTCGGCTCGCGATCTGATGACCCCTCGGGTGGCGGTGACCTGGCTGGACGCGAACCGCGGGCTCGACGAGGCCCGCGAGGACATCCTCGCCTCGGAACACTCGCGCATCGTGATCGCCGACGGTGACCTCGACCAGGTGGTCGGTATCGCGCTCAAACACGACCTGCTGGCCGGGCTGCTCGACGACGGTGCAGCGACGGTCGGCGATCACCTCCGGTCGGTCGAGGCCGTACCGTGGCTGGCCCGTGCTGACGACCTCCTGCAACTGTTCCGCAGACAGCACGAGCATCTCGCGCTGGTGATCGACGAGTACGGCGGGATGATGGGTGTCGTCACGCTCGAGGACGTCGTCGAGGTGCTCACCGGTCCCATCGTCGATGAGACCGACCGGCGCCCCGACCTGCGCCGCTACGCGCGCGCCCGTGGGCGAGCCCGGCTGGCGCGGCGGCAGCACGAGTGACCGTGCGGCGCTCTGCCCACCGGAGCGACGTGCCGGGTGAGGCCCGGTTCCTCGCCGGCTCAGCGGGGGGTGAACAGCCCGGCGATCGCGAGGCCGATCCCGAGGACGACCAGCGCCGGTGAGGACAAGAGCAACCAACCGGTGGCGATCGTGATGGCGCCGACGGTGATCAACCCTGGACCGATCACCCGGGCGGCGTCGGCCTGTCGATCGTCGTCATCGGCCTCGACGACCATGCGGCCCGTCCGGTCGACGTAGCCGCCACGAGGTGCGTCGAACCAGCCGGGCGCGTTGCCGCCGAGGGTGCGCACCTCCTCGGTGAGCGAGTCGTCGAGCCCGCGCAGCATCTCGTTCCAGGACACCGCGAACTCGGTCCGGAGGTCGTCGCGCCACGTCCGCTCGACGAGGACCTCCATCTCATCGTCGTGACGCCGCAGGCGGTGCGGGATGGAGCGGCGGTCCAGCACGCCCGAGATCAGCTCGCCGACCGCAGGGTGGAACCGCCCGAGCCGGGTGTCGACCTCGACGGGCGGCATCACCGGCTCGGCCTCCTCGTCCAGACCGACCAGGGGCACGTCGCAGTCGGCACAGCGCACCATGCCGTGCTCGTACTCGTCACCGCAGTTGGGGCATCGCATCCTCACCAGGGTAGTGGTCACATCGTCCGTCGCGCGCCGGTAGCTTCAGGGAGAGCCGCAGCCAGGAGGTCTCCGGTGACCGAGCGCATCTACTCGACCGACCAGTACGCCAGGGACGTGGCCGCGACCATCGTCGATGTCGACCCCGACGACGGCCGCGTGTTGCTGGATCGCACCGTCTTCTACCCCGGTGGCGGCGGGCAGCCCCACGACGTCGGCGAGCTGACGATCGGCGACGACCGCCTCGAGGTGGTCCGTGTCGCTGACGATCAGCGCGGCGTGTGGCACTGGCTCGAGGGTGGCCTGCCGAAGGTCGGGACCTCCGTGCACGGGGTGGTCGACTGGGAGCGTCGCTACCGCCTGATGCGCGTCCACACCGCCATGCACGCCCTGTGCGGCGTGGTGTGGGAGCGCTACGCGTCGCCGGTCACGGGCGGCAACATGGAGCCGGGCGTCGGTCGCCTCGACTTCGAGCTGCCTGACTGGGACCCGGAGGACAAGGCCGGCCTCGAGGAGGAGCTCAACACCCAGCTCGCCGCCGCAC
>CAYVJT010000047.1:7449-20177 GCA_964451855.1 uncultured Actinomycetota bacterium | reverse complement strand
CCGCCGCTCAGTGGTACATCCATGGCTTGGGACCGTGACCTTCCTCGGGGACGATCCGTCCCGATGTGAATCGGTCGAGGGCGAAGGGCGCCGCCATCGCTGGCGTCGCCCCGCTGGCGACCATCTCCGCGAGTAGCTTGCCGACGGCCGGGGTGGTCTTGAACCCCCCGTAGCACCAGCCGGTGTTCAGGTAGAAGCCGTCGAGCGGCGTCTCGGACAGGATCGGTGCACCGTCCATCGACATGTCGACGACACCGCCCCAGGTCCGGAGCAGCCGGACGCGGCTGAAGGAGGGGAACAGGGAGACCAGGGTGCGCGCAGCCTCCTCGAGTGGTGCCAGGTCGCCACGCGAGGAACGGGTGTTGTACCCATCGATGTTGCCGCCGAGCAGGAGTTCGCCCTTGTCGGTCTGGCTGACGTAGAAGTTGACCAGCCCGTGGGTGACGACGAGGTCGAGGACGGGCGCCAGCGGCTCGGTGACGGCCGCCTGCAGCAGGTGGCTCTCGACCGGCAGCGTGAGCCCAGCGGCCTGCGCGATCTGGGTCGAACCGGCCGAGACCGCCGAGACCACCCGGTCGGCACCGATCGCACCCCGAGGCGTCTCGACGCCGGTGACCCGACCGCCAGCGCTGGCGACGCCGGTCACCTCGCGGTTCTGGATGATGTCGACGCCGAGCGCGGCGGCAGCCCTGGCGTAGCCCCAGGCGACGGCGTCGTGGCGGATCGTCCCGCCGCGGCGCTGCAGGAGCCCACCCTTGACCGGGTAGCGGGGCGTGTCCGAGACGTCGATTCGAGGGACCCGTGCCGCCACCTCCTCGACGTCGAGCAGCTCCGCAGGCACGCCCCGGATCGCCATCGCGTTGGCCCGGCGCGCGAAGTCGTCCAACTGCGAGGTGCTGTGCGCGAGGTTCAGGACCCCGCCCTGGCTGAACATGACGTTGAAGT
The DNA here is from genome assembly GCA_964451855.1 of uncultured Actinomycetota bacterium. Lineage (GTDB taxonomy): Bacteria > Actinomycetota > Nitriliruptoria > Nitriliruptorales > Nitriliruptoraceae > CSSed11-175R1. Next base: position 19,232 of record CAYVJT010000047.1, on the reverse strand, counting down.
TCAGCTCCTCGCTGAGCCCCTCCCACAGGTCCAACGACCAGTCGGCGATGTCACCACGCGCCGGCAGGAAGTAGTTCGAGCGCACGATCGCGGTGTTGCGGGTCACGTTGCCGCCGCCGAGGTAGCCCTTGTCGACCACGGCGACGTCGCGGATCCCGTGATCGCGGGCGAGGTAGTAGGCGGCCGCCAGGCCGTGCCCGCCGGCCCCGATGATGACCACCTCGTACCCGGGACGGGGACGGTCGTCGGGGATGACGCGGGGCCAGCCCCGGTGACCGGAGACGGCATGACGCACGAGCGATGCCGCCGAGTAGGTCCGATGCCTCGCCCGCCTCATCATCGTCGCACACCCATCACGCCAGGAGCGTCGGCCGCCGCCCGGTCGAGGTGAGGATCTCGCCGCCCTCCGGGGTGACCACGATCGTGTCTGATACGCCGAAATCGGGGAGCTCCTGCCCCAGGATCCACGACAGGACGTGGAACACCATGCCCTCCTGGAGCTCGACGTCGCTGCCACCGCGGAGCCCGATCACGTTGGGGCCGCCGATCCAGCTCGGCGGGAAGCCGATGCCCACCATGTAGCCACAGTGGTGACGGCGGTAGACGCCGGGACCGAGCGCCCGGTCGATGACCGCCTGCCACCCGGCGTAGACCTGGCCGGCGGTGTTGCCCGGGACCAGGCCCTTACGGACCTCCTCGAGCCCCTCGAGGACCACGTCGGCGGAGTCGTCGATCCGGTCCGGCAGGGAGCCGAGGTAGACGAAGCGTGTCAGGGGCGCGTGGTAGCGGCGCACCGACGCCGACAGCTCCATGAACAGGCAGTCGCCGGGGACGAGGACGCGATCACGCCAGGTGGCGTGCTCGTGGAAGAGCATCTCGGCCGAGCGCACCAGCGGCGCGAAGCCCGGGTACTCACTCCCACCGAGCACGAGGGAGTGGTAGAGGTCAGCGGCGACCTCACGTTCGTTGACCCCGACCCCGGCGGTGCGCATGCCGGCACGGAGAGCGCGGTCGGACAGGGCCGCGGCCTCCCGGGTGCACTGCAGCTCCCGTGGCGACTTCACCGCCCGCTGTTCGCGCACCAGGTCGGAGGCGTCCTCCCAGTCCGCGTCGACGAGGCCGGTCACCTCGTCCCAGATCAGGACGGGGAGGTACATGCTGGAGCGTTCCACGCCGGCCCGACCGGTACGGATGCCCCGCTCCTTGAGCACCCGGGCCGACGCCTCCCCCGGCGACTCGTCGTCGGCGAAGCCCACGTGCTCGACCTGGGGCGCCTGCGCGGCGATCGTCAGCCGTTCCATGCTGCGCGTGACGCAGACGAGCTGGCCCTCCAGCGGGATGAGCAGCAGCGTGAAGGCGAAGTAGCCCTGGTGGCTCAACCCGGTGTAGTAGTAGATGCTCTCCGGGCTGACGAGCACCAACGAGTCCAGCCCCCGTTCCTCCATGCGGGCTCGGATCGAGGCGAGCCGCGCCTCGTACTCCTCTGTGGGGAAGAAGCGATCCGCATCACCGGCCATGGGCGACTCGGTGCCCGGGTCGGGGACCTCGATCGGCGGTTCGGACATCGGCAACGCCCTCCTGCGCTCGTGCGTCGGGCTCGGCGGACGGGCCACCCGTCGCTCACCTCAGCATCCTGCCACGCGCGCGTCGACCGTGAGCGCGATCTGTCCCGACGTCCGTCCAGGAGACGGTGGTTCACACGGTTGTCTCTGCCCGTTGTTGAGATAGTTGCCGTGTCATGTACTTTAGTTGCATACGCAATCGACCCGAGCGAAGCAACGAAGCCTGGAGGCGTGCATGACCACCGCACTCGACACCCTCACCGCCCGCTACACCCTGGACCCCAGCCACAGCCGCATCGGGTTCGTCGCCCGTCACGCCATGGTCACCAAGGTCCGCGGCCAGTTCACCGACTACGAGGGGTCCGGCTACTTCGATGCCGAACACCCCACCAACTCACGGATCGAGCTGACCATCGACGCCGCCAGCATCGACACGAACAGCGCTGACCGTGACGGGCACCTGCGCAGCAACGACTTCCTCGACATGGACAACCACCCGCAGATCACCTTCACCTCGACCACGATCGATCGGGTGGACGAAGACATCTACCGCGTCACCGGCGACCTGACGATCCGAGGGGTCACCCAGCCCGTCACGGTCGACTTCGAGTTCACCGGTGCCGCCATCGACCCCTTCGGCAACCAGCGCATCGGCTTCGAGGGCAGCACGACCATCAACCGCAAGGACTGGGGTCTGAACTGGAACGCCACCCTCGACACCGGCGGGGTCCTGGTCAGCGAGAAGGTCACGCTCGAGTTCGATGTCTCGGCGATCCGCCACGGGGACGCCTGACCACCCGTCCTCCCCTCGACCTGTCACGCGACCCTACGGGCTCGCCCCTCGTGCCCGGCGAGCCCGTAGGGTTGCGTCGTACGACACGCGGGCGTGGTCGCGGCCGCCCGCGGTCGCTGCGGCAGGACCGGAGTCGAGGGAGAGCGCATGGCACACCTCACGGGTGGCGCGATCATCGCGCGGATGCTCGCGGCTGAGGGCGTCGACCGGATCTTCGGGATCATCGACGGCACGTACTACGGGCTGTACTCCAGCCTCGCCGATGTGGGGATCGGGCTCGTCTCTCCCCGCCACGAGACCTCGGCCGCGCACATGGCCGGGGCCTACGCGAGGACCACCGGACAGCTGGGTGTCGTGATGGCCAGCAACGGCCCCGGCGTCGCCAACGTGCTGCCCGGCGTCGCCGTCGAGCAGGGCGAGGGCAACCGCGTGCTGCTGGTCACCTCGTCGCGTCGCACCGGCATCGGGTTCCCCGATCGCGGTGGCACCTACCAGTACTTCGACCAGACCGCCGTGACCGCCCCGATGACCAAGTGGTCGGTGCACGTCCCTTCGCCCGAGCGCATCCCGGAGCTCTTCCGCCACGCGCTCCGCGCCGTGTGGTCGGGGCGGCCGGGGGTCGTCCACCTCGACGTCCCCGAGGACCTGATCAACGGCACCCACGAGGTGGATGGCAACCTGTGGGCACCCTCGACCTACCGCTCGCTCGAACCGCTGCCACCCGACCGGGTCCAACTGGCCGCGCTCCTGGAGCTGCTGAACGACGCGGAGCGGCCGCTCCTGCATGCCGGCTCCGGCGTTGTCCACGCGCGGGCCGAGGACGAGCTCGCACGGTTGGCGGAGCTGTTGGATGCGCCGGTGACCACCAGCTGGGCGGCCCGCAGCGTGCTCGACGAGCGGCGCCGGCAGGCGGTGCCGATGGTGCACGTGGACCTCGTCGACCGGGTGCGCAACGAGACCGACCTGATCCTGGTGCTGGGCTCCCGGCTGGGCGAGACCGACTGGTGGGGCAAGGCCCCGAACTGGGCACGTCCCGACGCGGCGGCCACCGTCCAGGTCGACATCGACGACGCCGTGCTCGGCGCGAACCGGCCCCTGAAGCAGGCCCTGCGTGCGGACGTCGGGGCGACGGTGCGGGGGCTGATCGATGCGCTCGAGGGGGCGCCACCGTCACCGCAGGCGGAGACGCGACGGGCGTGGGTCGACGACATCGGCACGGCACGGGCAGCCGACCGCAGGAAGCTCGACGAGGCGCTGGACGCCAAGGACCGGGACGGGCCCGTCCACCCCGCACGCATCCCGACGACCGCCCAGGAGGTCTTCCCCGACGACACGATCTGGGTCGTCGACGGCGGGAACACCGCGGTGTGGAGCCAGTTCTTCCTCCAGGTGCGGGCAACGCGATCGGTGCTCTCCACGTTCAAGTTCGGGATGCTCGGCGCCGGGATGGCCCAACCGCTCGGCGCGAAGGTCGCCGCACCCGACCGTGAGGTGTGCTGCCTGATCGGCGACGGCGCGTTCGGGATGCATCCCCAGGAGGTCGAGACCGCGGTCCGGCACGGGCTGAAGGTCACCTGGGTGGTCTTCGCGGACCGTGCCTGGGGCATGGTGAAGATGAGCCAGTCGATCGCGGCCAAGCCCCTGAAGACGGTGGCGCGACGGCTGCTGTTGGACAAGCCCCTGCCTCCAGGTGACACCCGGTACGCCGACCTCGGCGAGATCCGCTTCGACGAGCTGGCCCGGTCGATGGGGGCGCACGGCGAACACGTCACGCGACCCGACGAGCTCCGCCCGGCCCTGCAGCGCTGCCTCGAAGCGGACGGCCCGTCGGTGGTCCACGTCGACGTCGACGCCGGCGCGCACCTGTGGGCACCGGCGCTGCGGACCTTCAAGGCGATGCACGAGGAGCCGGCCGGGTGACCGGGGCACCGGCACTGCTGTTGACCTTGGCCGCCGACACGCCGGCACTGGCAGCCGAGGCCATCGACGACATCCAGCTCAACTTCGATCCGGCCAGCCTGCTGGTGCTGAACGTCGTGATCGGGCTGATCATGTTCGGCATCGCGCTGGACGTGCGGGTGGCCGACCTGCGGTCGGTGTTCGTGCAGCCGCGGGCACCGCTGGTCGGTCTGATCTCGCAGTTCCTGCTGCTGCCAGCGGCGACGTTCGCACTGACGCGGGTGCTCGATCCGGCCCCGTCGATCGCGCTCGGGATGATCCTCGTCGGTTGCTGCCCCGGTGGCAACGTCTCCAACATCGTCACCCACCTGGCGAAGGGCAACACCGGACTGTCGATCGGGATGACCGGCGTGGCGACGCTGGTCGCGGCGGTCGCCACCCCGGCCAACTTCGCGTTCTGGGGCTCGCTGCACCCGGGCACCCGCGAGGTCCTGCGGTCGATCGTGCTCGACCCGGCGCAGCTCGCGATCACCATCGCGCTGCTGCTGGTCATCCCGGTGACCGCCGGGGTGCTGCTGCGGCTGCGACGACCCGCCCTCGCCGCCAAGCTGCACCGCCCCATGCGGATCATCTCGGTGGTGTTCTTCATCGCGTTCATCGCGATCGCGTTCGCCAGCAACGTCGAGCACTTCGCGGCCCTGCTCGGGGTCATCGCGGTCGCGGTGTTCCTGCACAACGCGCTCGCGCTGATCCTCGGCTACGGCGCAGCGGCGGCGCTGCGCCTGCCGGAGCGTGACCGGCGGTCGGTGAGCATCGAGGTCGGCATCCAGAACTCGGCCCTGGCGCTGGTCGTGATCTTCGGGTTCTTCGGCGGACTGGGCGGCATGGCGCTGGTGGCGGCCTGGTGGGGCATCTGGCACCTGATCGCGGGGCTCGCGGTCGCGGCCGTGTGGTCGCGGCGCCCACCGCCGGTGCTCACCCCGGAGCCGGTGGCCGACGCGTGAGCGGCGTGCTCGTCACCGGCGGCGCCGGCTACCTCGGCGACCTCGCGTTGCGGACCCTCGCCGCCACCGATCGCCGGGCCCCCCAGGGCGGTGCGCCCACGCTCGTGTCCCTCGACCGACGGCCGCCAGCCGTGCCGATCGACGGGGTCACCTACGTCACCCTCGATCTGCGCGAGGCCGACCTGCCCGCACTGCTCCGCGAGCACGCCATCGACGCGGTCGTCCACCTCGCCGCGATCGTCGAGCCTCCCCCGGGCATGGATGCGGCCACGCTGCACGACATCGAGGTCGGCGGGACGCAGCGGGTGCTCGACGCCTGCCTCGACGCGGGTGTCGCCCACCTCACGGTCGCCTCCTCCGGCGCCGCGTACGGCTACTCGCCACGCAACCGCGAGCGGCCCCTCCGGGAGTCCGATCCCGTCGCCGGGCACCCGCGGTTCGCCTACAGCCGCCACAAGGCCGAGGTGGAGACGCTGCTGGCCGCGGCCCGCGAGGCGCACCCGCAGCTCGGCCAGCTGGTGCTGCGGCCCGGCACGGTGCTCGGCGACCACACCGACAACCAGCTCACGCGACTGTTCACCGGGCGCGTCGTCCTCGGGCTGACCGACACCGACGTGCCCTTCGTGTTCATCCACGACCACGACGTCGCCGAGGTGATCGCGCGCGGCGTCACCGAGCGGATCACCGGCGTGGTCAACCTCGCCGGTGACGGGGTGCTGACCCTGCGCGACATCGCCGCGATCGAGGGCCGGCGCTTCGTGCGACTCCCACCCTGGCTGATCGCGGGTGCACTGCGGATCCTGCGCCCGCTGCGCCTGCTGCCCTACGGCCCGGAGCAGGTCGACTTCCTGCGTTACCGGCCCGTGCTCGCCAACGACCGGCTCCGTGCCACCTTCCCCGGCCTGCCTCGGCTGACGACCGCGCAGGCCTACGCCCGCTTCCGGAGGTCGCGTCGTGACTGACCTGCCCAGCGACGCCGAGGTGGCTGCCTCCCCGGCGGCGATGGTCACGGGGGCGAGCGGGCACGTCGGCGGGGCGCTGCTGCACCTGCTGACCGCAGCCGGGTATCGGACGATCGGTGTGGACCGGCCGGGCACCCGGCCCGAGGCGTCCACCGGCGTGGTGGCTGCCCGGTGGATCGAGGCGGACCTCGCGGACCCGTCCGCCGAGGACGTGCTCACCGACGCCTTGACCGACGTGGCGCGGTTGGACCTGGTGGTGGCGGGAGCTGGGGTGACCGCGCTCGGCGACCTCGACACGACGACCGATGCCACGTTCCGGCAGGTCATGGACGTCAACTACCACGGCGCGTTGCGCACCACCCGGGCGGCGTTGCCCGCGCTGCGTCGGGCGCGCGGCCACCTCGTCGTCATCTCGTCGGTCGCGGGGCTGGTGCCGGTCCCGGGACGGCCAGCCTACGTCGGTGCCAAGCATGCGCTCACCGGGGTGTTCCTGTCGTTGGCCGGCGAACTGGCCCGCGATGGGGTCGCGGTCACCGTCGTGCACCCGGCGTTCCTGCGGACCTCGGTCACCGAGGTGGGGGTGTCGGCACCACGCTCGACGACCGGCACGGCGATGGATGCCGGCGACGTCGCGCGGGCGATCGTGCGCCTGGTCGCCCGTCGATCTTCCGGACGGCGGGTGCCGGACCGCGTGATGATCGGCCGCACCGCCCTCCTCGCCGACGCCGTGGCACGCATCGCGCCGGGACCCGCCCGGCGCCTGGCCATCAGACGCCTGCGACGCTGACCCGTCACTGCGGACCGTGCCGGCTCGGACCCCCTGCGGACCCCGTCGACCGCGACCCCCGGGCCCAGGACGGTGCCGGGCACGGCTACAGGTCGAGTTCACCGGAGACGAGCGTGGCGGTCTCGCCGCCGACCCACACGCTCCCGTCGCCGTCCTGATCGATCCGGACGTGCCCCGCGCGGCCGAGCCGCGTGCCCTGTCGGGCCGCGTACGGCGCCCGGGCACGACCGGAAGCGAGCAGCCACTGTGCGAGCGAGGCGTTGAGGCTGCCGGTGACGGGGTCCTCCCGCAACACGCCCTGGTCGTCGGAGAACAGCCCCCGGACCTCGAAGGCGTGCTCCGACCCGGGCGGGTGCGGACCGATGACCCCGAGATCCAGGCTGCCCTCCCCTTCCGGCCGGCCCGTCATCGGTTCGACCGCGAGCACACGGTCGGCATCGGCCAGCAGGATCCCGGCCCAGCCGGGCCCGTTGTCGACCCATGCGGCATCGACCACCTCCGAGCGGTCGATGCCGAGCGCGCCGAGAGCCCGCTCGAGCTCGGGCTCGTCGAGCGGCCCGGACCGCACCAACGGTGGGGCGGCGAAGGCGAGGCCCGCGTCGGCACGGCGGATGGGCACGAGGCCGGCACCGCACTCCTGGACGATCCGGTCGCGTTCGCGCGGGCTGCCCCCGGCGGCGAGCCACGCGTGGCAGGTGCCCAGGGTGGGGTGGCCGGCGAAGTCGAGCTCGTGGGCGAGCGTGAAGATCCGCACCTGGTAGTCGGCGTCCGGCGAGGTGGGAGGTAGTACGAAGGTGGTCTCGGACAGGTTCATCCACCGGGTGAACCGCAGCATCTGCTCGGTCGTCAGGCCGTCGGCGTCCAGGACGACCGCCAGGGGGTTGCCCGTGCACGGGCGGGTGCCGAACACGTCGACCTGCTGGAACCTGCGCGACATGACATGCCCTCCCGGCGGCTCGCTGCGGGCCGAGCAGCCTACGGTGCGGCCTCCAGGGGCTGCTGCTCAGCACGGAGGGGGAGCCCACGTCTCGTAGGCTGCCGGTCCGCGAACGAGCGCGTCCGTCGTCGGCGCAGGGAGGGATCTGGTCGTGGCCGACGTCGTCCGTCCCGATGCCGACGGGATCCGTGCCGCTGTGCGGATCCTGCGCAGCGGCGGGGTCGTCGGCATGCCGACGGAGACGGTGTACGGGTTGGCGGCCGACGCGCTCGACCCCGCCGCGATCGAGCGGATCTTCGCCGTCAAGGGGCGTCCGGCCGACAACCCCCTGATCGTGCACCTGGGGACGGCCTCCCAGCTCGATCAGGTCGTCGCGACCACAACACCGTTGGCTGAAGCCCTCGCGGAGCGCTTCTGGCCCGGGCCGCTGACGGTGGTGCTCGACGTCGGCGACGCGGTGCCCGCGATCACCACCGGTGGACTGCGCACCGTCGCGGTCCGCGTCCCGGACCATCCCGTGGCAGCGGCGCTGCTGTCTGCCTTCGGCGGTCCGCTCGCGGCGCCGTCGGCGAACCGCTCCGGTCGCCCCTCCCCGACGACGGCCCAGCACGTCGTGGCCGACCTCGGCGACGACCTCGAGGTGGTGCTCGACGGCGGACGGTGCCCGGTCGGACTCGAGTCGACGGTCGTCGACGCACGTGGTTCCGAACCCGTCGTCCTCCGCGAGGGCTCGATCACCCGGGAGGACCTCGAGGTGGCGCTCTCCGCGGGGACACCGGCAGCGACCACCTCGGGCGGGGACGCGGCTGCCGCGGCGGCGTCCCCGGGCACCCGCTACCGCCACTACACGCCGTCGTGCACGGTCGAGCTCGTCGCCCCCGGCGACGGGCCGGATCACGCGTCCGAACTGGCCAGACGCGGGGCGCGGGTCGGTCTGGTCGCCGCCGACACCGCGCCCGAGGGGGTGGTCGGCATCGCACGGTTCCGGGATGCCTCAGAGCTGGCGCAGCGGCTCTACTCCGCGCTGCGCGATGCCGAGGCCGCCGACGTCGAGATCCTCGTCGTGGAGTCGGTGCCGGAGGTCGGTGTGGGACGCGCCGTGATGGACCGGCTCCGACGGGCTGCGGCCTGACGCCGCCTGCCCGGAGGGGTCGAGCGGCCTAGCCGTTCGCGGCGACCCGGGCAGGCTCCTCGGTGCGCGCCTCACCGGGTGGAGCCAGGTCGATGCCGTGCTGGGCGAACACCTGGGCGATGCCATCGAGGTCGGGTTCCTCGTCCGGGGGGTCGGGCAGGCGCAGTTCGGTGGTGCGCTCGCCCAGCGTCTCGACCATGGCCTCGAACATCGGACCGGTGTGGATGTTGAACATCCGGGCGGGCGCGTCGGCGGCGACCGAGAACGTGTGGGGCTTGCGGCGCGGCAGCCACGCCATGCCGCCACGGGTGAAGGTCCGCTCGACGCCGTCGCACCAGAAGGTCACCTCGCCGTCAAGGACGTAGAACAGCTCGTCCTCGTCGCGGTGGCTGTGCGGGGGCAGCGTGAAGCCGGGAGGTAGTTCGAACTCGGCGATCGTCATGCGACCGCCGGTGGCTTCCCGGCCCGCCTTGATGGACGTGAGCGTGCCGAGCATCCACCAGTGGTCACCACCACCCGGCTCCACCAGTCGCAACGATGCAGCGGTGTCGGTGACGAGGTCGGTGAGGTCGGTCATCTCCTGCTCCTGTTCGCTCTGCACGATCCCGGCGGGGTCTCGACCCGGTGGTTCACCAGGCACGACAAGCAAGCCATGTCGCCCCGGAGGTGTCACTCCCCAGTCATGACGGCGATCGAGGCACCCACCCCCCACATCGAGGGGGTGCCACCGACAGCCGGTTCGTCTACCGTCGTCGGCCTGTCCGGAGCGAGAGGCGGCAACGATGAGGGGACGCTCCGCAACGTTCGCTGCCCGGGACCGTTGCCGCAACGAGATCAACGAGCTGTGCCGTAGCGGTACGCAACCTGCCGACCTGCTCGGTGGCGTCCTCGATCGCTTGCGTGCCCACGTGGGCTTCGAAGCAGCCTTCGTCTCGGCGACCGACCCGACGACGACCCTGTTCGCCCAAGCTGGTGTCGTGGAGAACCTCCCCCTCACGATGTGCGCGCCGTGGCTCGACAACGAGTTCACCGCCGAGGACGTCAACAGGTTCGCGGACCTGCACCGTGCGCGCACGGGACCGACGACGCTGCACCGCTCGACGTTCGACCGACCCGAGCGCAGCGTGCGTCACCGTGAGCTCAACACCGCCCACGGGTTCGGGCCCGAACTCCGGGCCACGTTCAGCGTGGACGGCGAGTGCTGGGGCGCGATCAACCTGCTCCGCGACGCCACGGCGGCCGACTTCGACGCTGATGACCTGGAGCTCGTGGGATCGATGAGGGAGCTGGTCGCGAAGGGACTTCGCAGGTTCGTGCTCTCCGCCGAGGTCGACGGCGAGCCCTACACCGGCCCGGGCGTGATCCTGCTCGACAGCGAGGGTGCTGTCGTCTCGATGACCGAGCATGCCATGGCCTACCTCACCGAGCTGTCGCACCCCGAGGTGGAACACGAGGGAACGACCCTGCCGGGCGAGGCCTACATCGTGGGAGCGCGAGCCAGGGCACGCACCGCGGGTCTTCCGGGTCCGGAACCGGTCGTTCGAACGCGCGCGGGCAACGGCCAGTGGCTCACGCTGCGCGCCGACTGCTCACGGAACGCCTCCGGTGAGGTCGACACGACCGCCATCGTCATCGAGCCATCCCGGACCAGCGAGATGCTGCCGATGTTCGTCGCCGCTCACGGGCTCAGTCCGCGAGAGGAGGCCGTGCTCGCCGAACTGGTGAAGGGGGCGACGACGTCCGAGGCAGCCCGCGCCCTGCACATCTCGGCGCACACCGTTCGCGACCACGTGAAATCGCTCCACGAGAAGGTCGGCGTCCGCTCTCGCGCTGAACTGGTCAGCCAGCTCTACCGGTTGCACTACGCCCCCACCTTCGAGATGACCCACAGGAGCTGACAGCGGTGGTGCCTCCCGGTCGCCTCCGTGGTACCACGGGATGAGTGGTGTGCGACCGACGGCGGGCCAGTGGGAAGGGATCCGCGTGGATCCGGCACATGACGACCTCTCCGGCAGCCGATCGGTGTCGACGACGACGTCCCGGCGATGGGGCCGAGCCGGCGAGCTGGCCCTGCGAGAGCGTGGCGGTGACTACGAGATCGTCAGCAACGGGGTGTTCCTCATGGACACCCGCGACGGCCGTTCCGAGCGCCTGCTCGTGCGCTGGGCCCTCGAGGCGATGCTGCCGAGCTCCGAAGGGCGCGTCCTCATCGCCGGGCTCGGCGTGGGGTGGTCGCTGGCTGAAGCGCTCGCCTCACCAGACGTCGTCGACGTCCTCGTCATCGAGTGGGAAGAGGCCGTGGTGACCTGGAACCGTACGACCACCGGCGCGCGGACGGGTGGCTGTGTGACCGACCCCCGCGTCCGGTGTGAGATCACGGACCTCGTCGCATGGTTGCAGCGACCTTCGGTCGAGAGGTTCGACGTGATCTGCCTCGACGTGGACAACGGGCCCGGCTGGACCGTCAGCCCCACCAACGGTTGGCTCTACGCAGACCAGGGGCTCAGGGCCCTGCGCGATCGGCTGGCCGAGGGGGGCGTGCTGACGGTCTGGTCCGCTCAACACGATGCAGCGTTCGAGCACCGCCTCCAGCGCCACCTCCGCGACGTCCGCCACCGTGAGCTGCAGGTACCACGCGGTGGGCCCGACGTGGTCTACCTCGCGGAGCGGTGAGGACTGCTGAACGATGCACCGCTTCCGTAGGTGC
>CAYVJT010000047.1:0-7349 GCA_964451855.1 uncultured Actinomycetota bacterium | reverse complement strand
GCTTCCGTAGGTGCGATGCGTGCAACGGAGCCCATGCGAGGACGGCCTTGCGGCCGGAGCGGTTGAGGACGCCTGGCAGCGAGCCGACACAGGGGCAGCCGGCCCAGATTGCGACCGGTAGGTGTGCCGGGCTGCCGGCTGACCGGCAAGGGCGACGAGCGGGGAGGATCGTCGGGCTCGGTGGTCACCATCCGTGAGAAGTTGGCATGACTGTGCATCCTTGGGATGGAGCCACTCAACCTCGCCTCGCCCCCGGACGCGACGCCCCGCCTGTGGGAACCGTCGCTAGGCACGCGCCACTGGCTCGCGCCACATCAGCCACACCAGTGGGCCGTCGTCGGGGAGGGTGACGTCGCCGATCGTCTCGAAGCCGTGCCGCTCGTACAGGCGGCGGTTGTCCGCGGTCGTCGCCTCGAGGTACGCGGGCGTCCCGGTCGCGTCGCAGCGCGCCAGCACGGGCGCCATCAGCCGGCTGCCCAGCCCGCGTCGCTGATGGTCGGGCGCGACGCCGATCAGCTGCAGGTACATCCAGGGCTGAGCAGGGTGGTGCTCGGCGAACACCTTCCCGACGGTGAGGCAGCGCTCGGCATCGGCCTCGTCCAACCGCTCGACCATCCGCTGGTTGAAGGCCTCTCCAGCCTCGCCGTGGAAGGGATCGACGCGCGTCGGTGCCCACAGCGCAGCACCCGCCCCATCGTCGGCGATGTAGGTCTCGTCGTGGGGCACGTAGAGGTCGGCGAAGGCGGCGAACACCGCCGGCAGGCACGCTCGTCGGCGGTCGGGGTCGGGGATGCTCCAGGCGAAGACCGGATCGTCCTGGAAGGCCCGGGCGAGCACGCTGGCCACCGCGGGTACGTCCGCGTGCGTTGCGTGGGTGATGGCGACGGTCGTTTCCAACATGGTCTGTCTCCTTGATCCTCCCCGCGGTACGGGGTTCTCAGCCGTGGTGCGCAGCCATCTACGACGTGCGAGCGGTGAAGACCCCGTACGACAACACCCCTTCGCGGTGCGCGGTGATGCCATCGGGCACGAGGTTGGCGAACAGCTCGTAGGCGTCCTCGCCGACGACGGCCTTCGTCTCATCGGGACGGGCGAGTGCCTCGTCGAGCATGCGCTGGAAGGAGGGGACCGCGACGGTGTCGTTGTGATCCTCCCAGGCAACGTCGGTGAAGCCCGCACCTTCCAGCATGCCTTCGAGCTCGTCAGCGCTGACCGGCACGAAGTGGTTGTCGGTGACCCACCCCACCTCCGGGGAGAATCGCTCGCCGGCCGGGAAGTCGGCGATCACGATGCGGGCACCCGAGCGGAGAACGCGACGGATCTCGCCCAGCACGGGTTCCTTGTCCGGCACGTGGATGAGCGACTCGACCAGCCACGCCGCGTCGAAGCTGTCATCGGGGAACGGCAGCGTGGTGGCGTTGCCGACGTGCACGCGAACCGTGTCCGCCACGCCGGCGGCTGCTGCACGCTCCGGGACCAGCGAGGCCGCGCTCGGCTCGAGCGTGATCCCGTCAACCTCGCACCCGGTTGCTGCAGCAAGCTGGATGGCGGGGCCCCCGAACACCCCGCAGCCCACGTCCAGCACACGCTGCCCTTCGCCCACATCGAGCCGCTCGATGAGCAACCTCGTCAACGCGCTCACAGCCTCGGCGAAGGTCTGATCCTGGCGTCCTGGCGGCCAGTACCCGAGGTGCATCTGGCCGGCCGCGTAGTGGTCGAACCACGCGGTGAACGGCGTGTCGTCGTACCGCTCGATCACGTGCGCCTCATGCGACATGCCTGCTCCCTCCCATCACGCTCTTGCCGTACAGTTAGATAGCACGTCTGTTCTGTCTAATTTCGCACGGTTGTGCTATCTTGTCAAGTCGAGGACAGCGGCCGCGTCCTCCTCGGGGAACCCGCTCTCCAGCAGCGTCTTCGAGGCAACCGACGGCGCGACCCATCGCCAGTCCGACTACCTCGACTGCCTGACGCTGCTCGGGCACCTCGGCGTGTCGAGCTGATCCGCGAGGTCCGTTGTCGACCGCGCCGGCTCCGATCGGGTGAACAGCAGCGGATCCAGGGAGCTCACCGATCGCGACGCGCGCCGCGCCTTCCGGGCGATGGTCAGACTCGATCCCGGTCGGCGAGCTCAACATCGACACGAAGGTCAACGCCGGACCTGAGGTCGAGCTGCTCGGCATCGGCCGCCAGATCGTCACGAGCGCTGGCGAGGAAGTCTCCCAGCTGGTCTGGAGCGGTGACGCGCAGGGAGCAGACCGGAGCGCGCATCGGCACGGCAGCAGCGGTCTTGTGTCGGCGGCCGCGGGCCAGGACCAGGATCGCGTGGCCGAACTCCTCGTCACTCGCGTAGGCCGGGAGCTCGATCTCGCAGCTGCGGGGCCAGGCGTGGCCTGATCGGTCAGCCGTGCGAACCGGGTCAGGCAGGCCAGGTCGAGTGGTTCGCTCGGCTGAGGCAGGGCGGCCGGCGAACGTGCCGTTGGAGGGCGAGGAGGACGAAGCGGCTGACGTTGAGCAGCTTGGTTGCCAGACGCCTGCCCATCCGCATGCGATCGCGATCGAGCGTGGTGTCGAGGCCGAGGCTCGCGCTGGTGGCCCAGTAGCGGATGGCGTCGGGCCCGAAGCGGTCGAGGAGCTCGTCGGGGTCGTCCTCGTTCTCGGTCTTGGACTTCGACGGCTTCCTGCGGTCGGGGTCGACGACGAACCCGGAGATCGCCGCGTGCTTCCACGGGAGGACACCTTCGAGGTGCTGGCTGCGCACGATGGTGGTGAACAGCCAGGTGCGGATGATCTCGTGGGCCTGGGGGCGAAGGTCATAGGGGAAGACCCGCTGATAGAGGTCGGTGTCGTCAGGCCAGCCTCCAGCGATCTGGGGGGTGAGCGAGGAGGTCGCCCAGGTGTCCATGACGTCGGTGTCAGCGGTGAGGCCCCCGGGCTGACCACGGTCAGCCTCCTCGTAGCCGTCGGGGACCTCGGTGCACGGGTCGACCGGACCGGAACCCGCGGCACGTCACGCCCTGCTCACCGACTGCGGGGAACCCTGGCCATCCCGCCTATCCACAGCGCTGCGGAGGCGGTCCTTCACGCCACGAACCAAGGAGAGCAAGTTAGCTTGCCATGGCCCCTTCGGCAAAGTAACTTGGCGTGCACGCCGAGCCGCCGATCGTGCTGCACAGCGCAGCCAGGCACGGCGTCGCTGAAGAAGGCGCGCTGCATGCCTGGACGTTCGTGATCGACGCCTTCCACGTGACTGAAGGCATGGTCATGTACATCGGCCCCGACCGGGCGGGCAACCTGCTGGAGTTCGGCGTCGTGGACTGGCACGAGGAGCTCGCGATCGTGCACGCCATGCCCGCCCGAAGTCCCTGAGGTGATGTGATGCCGCGATCGATCGATGACCTGATCGCACAGGCTGACGAGCTCGCCGATGAGTTCGAGCGCTATGAACCGCGCGACGACGACCGAGGCGAACCGACCCTGAGGGCGCTTCGGCGTGCCGCCTACCGCCGTGCACTCATCGAGCGTGACGTCATCGAGACGGTCCGGCAGGCGCGGGAGGCCGGGGCTTCGTGGACCAAGATCGGTAGAGAGCTTGGCACCAGCGGGGAAGCCGCACGGCAGCGCTACGGAAACAAGGTCGACACCTGACCACCGGCATGCCCATGTAGCCGGCCAATCTCGGGCGATCCGTCGTAGGGGCAGGGAGTGACAGGTGAGGCGTAGAGAGGCATGCAGAGGCAGCGCCGTGTGTACTGCTGTGCACCTTTCGCCGCCTGGCCACCGACTCCCCCCTCGGTCGCTCTCGACCGCAATGGCTGTCGCCGGGGACGAACATCCACTGCAGCAGCTCCCAAGAGCAGAAGCCCCCCAACCACCAGACAACGACAGGGCGTTCTCGGGTCCACCCGCCGAGGCCCTCGAGACGATAGGTCGCGGGCCTACGTCCCGACCCCAGACAACCATGAGGGCGTTGCCACTGCGCCCGATGATCCTCCGGGGAGTCAGCGGCTGGCCGCAGCGGCCAGGTACACCCACGATCGCAGCCAGTGGGACACCTCAAGGTCACTGTCCGACAGACAGCGAAGGTACGGCCAGCGCGTTCGAGCCCCTTCTGCGGTGCAGAGCCTGCGACCGCCGGCGCGTTGGTTCATCCACAGCCAGCCGACCACTTGAGGGCTCAACGACCGAACCTTTGGCATGATGACTCGTCATCGGTGCTGAAGTGAAGGGCCTGCGTGGCGACCTACGACATCGGCGAGACGTTCGTGCCTCGCGCACGGCAACTGGAGAACCCGGCGCTCGCCGACAAGATGCTCGGCCGATCCATCTCACGTGTCGAGCTGCAAGCGGCCCTTGCCAACAACGAGATCATCGAGGTGTACGAGCACGACAACCGCGTCAGGTATGTGCTGCTCGGAATGGTTGGTGGCCGGTCGCTTCATGTCGTGGTCGCGGAGGACGACGTCGTCGACGCATCCGTCGTACTCTCCGTGTACAAGCCGGACGCGGCACATGGCTGGGACCCGGCGACCGGCTATCGAACACGCACGGAAGGAGAGCGCGGTGAGCGATGAACGCCACTTCGATGGTGGGCGCCTGCGACGCTCGGTTGTCGTGCACCGTCACGTGGTGGAGCACGACGATGGCCGCGTGAGTGCGATCGTCGTCCGGAGTGTGCCCGCGCTGGCGTGCGAGGTCTGTGAGGAGGCTTACTACGAGCCGGAGGTGACGGACGCGGTCGTGGCCATCGTGGAACGCACTCCGGTGGCCCCGGGCGAGGCGATCGCCATCGACTTCCACAAGGCTGACGCCGCCTGACGTAAGGCTCCCCGTCACAACGGATCGATCACCAGGCGACCAAGCCCGCGGCAGCGTCGAGGCCCCGTGCTGCCCCACTTCGCGATAGCCGCTGCGAACGGGCGTTGTTCAGCGGCCTGCGGCGGCCTACGACACCTGCCCCTGGCGAGGCGCGACGTGCCACCACGAAACGTCATCCTCGAAGCCCAACCCCATCAGACCGGCCGCTCCGCAGCTACCGGACGGGTTCGATCGCCAGCATCGTTCATCTCGGATCGAGCCTGGCGGAGAAGAAACCCGCGAGTTCCTGGGCCACGGCCCCAGGAGCGAGGACCCATCCGCCCTGTCCGACTCCGGGGATGCTGCGCACGGTCGTATCGGTCACGTGTTCGGCGACGTGTTCCACACCTTTCACGAACAGCGGCACGGACTCGGCCCCGTACATGAGCAGCACCGGAACGGTGAGCGCGGCGAGCTCCGAAGGCTCGCTGGGTGTGGGATCGGTCGGGTCTTGTGCTGCCTCGTGCCACTCCTCGTACAGGATCGCCATGGCTGGGGCCAGGCCCTCGAAGACCTCGTCGGGGGTCGCGGCGAGGTCCTCCTCCGTGGCGATGCCGCTGGCCGCGTTCCAGAGCCGGATGGCGTCCACGAGCCGGCCCTGGTCGACCAGCCGGCCGACCTCCTCGCGGGTCTGGTCGAAGCGCGCCTGGTCCTCATCGGTGGCTGCCTCGATCACCAGGGGCTCCCAGAGCCCCAGCGCGCTGACCGCCGCCGTGCGTTGCGCTGCACCAAGGGACAGGATCCCGCCCCACGAGCTGCCGACGAGCCCCACCGGCTCGCCGACGCTATCGACGAACGAGGCGACGTCGCCCACCAACCGTTCGAACGAGTGATCCGGTTCATCGGCATTCCGTACGCGACTGGACCGGTCCATCACGAAGCAGGTGAAGTGCTCGGTCAGGTGGGGTGCCAGCGGCTCCCACTCCACCGACCCGTCGGACGCGGAGGCTGGCACGACGACCAGTGGTGGGCCCTGGCCCTCCACGCTGCCGACGATGGCTACCCCGTCGTCTGCAACGGCCTGATGCACGAGCGGTTCGCTCACGGATCTCCTCCCTCAACGGCTACCGGTACCGCAGGCAACATCGGGTAATGCCGCCCGGCTGAGAGGACCGTGACCGAGAGAGACGTTGCCCGCCTGGATCCATGCCCCACAGCCATGGCGATCCGTCACAGCCACTCAGGGTAACCACGTCACCGGGCCGTTCAAGACCCCCGCACGACCGACCGAGGCCTGCTCTCGAACATGTCGACAACCGCCGTATGTGCCCGGCCAAGCGCAGCTTGCTCCCGGATGCACGCTGGGGCAGCCGTACACGGATGGCGCGAGTCCGTTCCCTCAAGCGAGACCGGCGAGGTCGTCCCATCGCTCGCCGCGTTCGACCCCGGTGAGGCTGCCGCCGAGCAGTTCGGGGAACACGACCAGGACGGTGTCGACACCGGTCGCGGAGTAGGCACGGATGCCCTGGTCGCCGACCGCGTGTGCCTCCGACCCGAGCTGCTGGCAAAGCGTCCAGTCGTCGGCGACGAGTTCATCCTCGGTGATGCCGATCTGGGTGCGCGTGTCAGCGTCGGCGAGGTCGAGGATCCGGTAGAGGTCGAGCTCGTAGCGGTAGAGCACACGAGGAAGTGATCCTTCTACACCGACGACGTGTCGGTGGCCCTGCCGGGTCAGCTCTGAGACCACACACAATCGAGTCTCGCGCAGGTAGAGGGTCGGGAAGCTGCCGGGCGGGTTGAACCTGCCGCCGTGAAGCCGGGCACCGTCGCCGCTGCGCGGGTCGTAGCGCGGGGACTGATTGCGGTAGGCGGTGTCGGCGTGCGCCACCCGCGGCGCGGTCGCGATCCGAGTCCGATCCAGCGCCATCAGGCGGTGACGCCCTCCCCGATCGACAAGATCGCACCGATCACCCGGCGGTACTCGCCCTGCCCGATCAGGTCCATCGGCTTGTCGTAATCAAGCGCTGGCACGGGACTGCGCAGCCACAGCCGGCCGGGCTCGTCGCGCATCACCTCACGCAACACATCGATGACGGCCTTGAGCTCGAGCAGCCGCTCCTCGTTCTGCCGCCGCGGTGCTGCCCCGGTGGTGGTCCAGCGAGCCACCGACCGGGGTGTCGTCCCCAACACGCGTGCGATGTCGGGGGCATCCACGATGTGGGTCTCGAGCATCTCGTCGAGCAGTGTCGTAACCGTGCTCATGCGCACCCCCCTACCCGACGGCCTATCGGTCCATCAGTGTACCCTGGAGGGGCAGCCTGACGTCGCCGGAACGTCTGCTAAACGTCGCGCAAAACAACGCTCTTCAGATCGCGAATCTGGAGTTCCGCTCCAGTTTGCGTACTTCTGCGTACTTGCGAACGGCCGCCAACAGCCAACGAAAGGTACTCAGCAGAACCGCCTCGCAGCGGGGGCTACGAGGCGGTTCTCAGGGTGGAGGTGATCGGATTTGAACCGACGGCCCCTTCGTTGCGAAGCAAGTTCCCAAGAGG
>CAYVJT010000046.1:6318-20282 GCA_964451855.1 uncultured Actinomycetota bacterium | reverse complement strand
GCTGGCGGAGTGCCACGAGCTCGCCGACCGGCTCGACCCGCAGATCGGTCCGTTGTCCGCCTGGGTGGCACTGGCCGAGGCCGGACACGCACGTGCCACCGGCGCCGCCGATGCGGTCGAACGTTGGGCGACAGCGGTCGAGCGCTGTGACGAGTTGTCGCTGGTCTACCACACGGCCGACGCCCGCTACCGGCTCGCGCAGGCGCTGCTCGACCACGACCGCCGTGACGAGGCAGCAGCACCCTTGCGGGTGGCGGCTGCCGTCGCCCGCGAGCTGGGTGCCGCCCCGCTCGAACGTGATGTCGTCGACCTCGCCCGGCGTGCCCGCATCGACCTCGGCGACGAGCGACCGTCAGACGACACCGACGATCGCCTCGGCTCGCTCGTTGATCCGGTGCATGGTCGTGGACACCGCATAGAGCACCAGCCACCCACCAAGGGCGCCCTAGGCTCGCGATGACCCTCGCAGTCGGACGAGACCGGACCAAGCATCAGGACCGGAAGCTCCCGTCGAGACTCATCTCGAGCAGGTCCGGTGTCGTGCCAGCAGGCCAGCGCAACTCTTGCTCGTGGCCTTCCACGACCGCCGCGGCCACGAAGCCCGCATCGGGTGCCAGATCGTGCACCGACCAGACGGCGGCCAGTGCGGGGTCACCGTCGATCGCGAGCAGCGCCGGCGGTGCGCGAGAGCTGACCTCGACGCTCTCCAGCGCCCGGCTCAGCCCCGCACCGACCGCCTTCACGTAGGCTTCCTTCACCGTCCAGCCGCGCAGGACCGCGGCGTCAAGCTCGCCACGCGGACAGGCGGCGAGTGCAGCGCGCTCACGGGGCGAGAAACACAGGTCCGCGAGTCCCTCGGCCTCTGGCAGGGCGCGGCGGGCCTCCACGTCGACGCCGATCCGACGTCCCCGCGCGAGCGCGTAGAGGCCCAGTCCGTTCGAGTGGGACCAGCTCACCGTCACCGGAGGATCGCCGCTCGGAACGGCGAGCTCGGGCTTGCCGTGGGGGCCGTAGGAGAAGGCCAAATCGGCTGGGGCGCAGTCGACGTAGCGTGCGAGCAACAGACGCAACAGCCCGCGACGGGCCACGAACCGGTCACGGACATGCGCGAAGGCGAAGGCACCGGCCCGACGGCGCTCGTCGACCGACAGAATGCCGGCGAGCCTCCCGAGGGCTGCTGTGGCCGACTCGAGATCGAGCCGCCAGACGTGCACGTCCGGCCTGTCGAGCGGGATCACGCCGTCACCGCCTGCAGTTCGTCGAGGCAGGCGCCCAACTGGGCGGCGAGGGCGTCGACGTGGGGTTGCCGCAGCATCGTGTAGTGGTTGCCGGCGACCACGTAGCGCGTGACCCCGCCGCCGGCATGCTCCCCCCAGGCGGACGCGTTGTCCGTGGCCGAGTCGCCGTTGCGGTCTCGTGCCTCGAACAGTGTGAGCCGTCCGGCGTAGTGACGGGGGACGTGTGCACGCATCGCCTGCGAGTTGTGGGTCAACACCCGCAGGTGGCGGCGCAGCTCAGGCATGCCCATGTCCGGTGGGAGCAGGCCGGTTGCTCGTGGCTGCTCCAGCAGACAGGTCAGCTGCGCGTCCGGATCGAGCTGCCAGAAGTCGTCGGCCGACACCGTCAGCTGATCCGGGGAGAGCCCGATGTCCTGAGCGAAGCGGTGCAGCAGGACACCCTGGTCCGGGTGCGCGGGCTCGGCAAGCGCCGGGCTGTGGGGGGTATCGAGCAGTGCGAGGAACGCGACGTGCTCGCCCGCTGCCTCGAGCTGGCGGGCCATCTCGAACGCGATCATCCCGCCCATCGACCAGCCGCCGAGCAGATACGGGCCGGTGGCCTGCAACTCGCGCAGGGCAGCGACGTAGTTCGCCGCCATGTCCTCGATCTGGTCATGTGGTTGCTCGCCTGCGCGCAGTCCGACCGCTTCGAACGCGTAGAAGGGCCGTGCGGCCCCCATGGCGCGGGCCAGCTCGACGTAGCAGAAGACCGTGCCGCTGACGGGGTGGACCCACACGAACGGACGCTCGTCGCCTCGCGGCTGCAGGGCGACCAGCGGCGAGCCGGGACGGTCCTGCGCGCGCAGCAGGCATGCCAGCCGTTCGATGGTGCGTTCTGCGATCAGGCTGGAGACGGGTAGGTCGGCGCCGAAGGCGGCACGGATGCGCGCGGTGGCGCGCATGGCGAGCAGGGAGTGGCCGCCGAGGTCGAAGAAGTCGTCGGTCACGCCGACTGGGCAACCCGGGAACAGACCCTCCCAGATCTGGACCAGGCGCAGCTCCACCGGATCGCGGGGGGCCGCAGGCTCGCTCGGCGGGCCGGAGCCCGGTCCGTGCGGGGCATCTCCCGCACGCTCGTGAGCCTCGTGAACGAGCCGCTCTCGGTCGACCTTGCCGCTCGCGGTGCGGGGGAGGTCATCACGCAGCAGGATCGAGCTCGGCAGCATGTAGTCGGGCAGACGGTCGGCTGCGTGGCGGTGCAGGTCCGCCACGTTCGCATGGTCACCGGCGACGGTTGCGAACGCGACGAGGCGCCGGTCGCCTGGCGCGGGCTCGCAGGCGACGACCGCGACTTCGCGGATCCCGGCATGCTCGTGAAGCGCGGCCTCGACTTCGCCGGGCTCCACCCGAAAGCCGCGCACCTTCACCTGCTGGTCGGCGCGGCCAAGGAACTCGATGTTGCCATCGGGGCGCCACCGGCCGAGGTCGCCGCTGCGGTACAGGCGTGCGCCGGGCGTGCTGTGCCACGGGTGCGAGATGAATCGCTGAGCGGTGAGGTCCGGCCGGTCGAGGTAGCCGCGGGCAAGGCCGGCGCCACCGATGCACAGCTCGCCGACCGCCCCGATCGGCACGGGCTGGAGGGCGTCGTCGAGGATGTGCACCGTCGCGTTGGCGATCGGCCGCCCGATGGGCGCGATCGTTGGCTCGGCAGTCGGACCGCAGCGCCAGTGCGTCGTTTCGATCGTGGCCTCGGTCGGTCCGTAGACGTGGTGCAGCTCCACTGGCAGCTGGGCGAGGAGACGCTCCTGCAGCTGGGTGGCAAGCGGCTCCCCCCCGCAGATCACCCGTCGGAGCGCCTGGCAGCGGTCGAGCTCGGGCTCGTCGACCAGGGCCTCGAGGACGGCGGGCACCGCTTGGAGCACTGTGACGGCCTCGTCGGCGACGAGCCGCACGAGGGCCGCGCTGTCGCTTGCGGTGGTTGGCGGCGCCATCAGGACGCGGGCGCCCGCCGTGAGGGGGCCGAACAGCTCCCAGACAGAGGGGTCGAACGTGAGAGGGGTGCGCTGGAGGACGGTGTCGGTCACAGTCAACGGGATCGCATGCTGGCGCCAACGCAAGTGGTTGCAGACGGCGCGGTGCTCGACCATGACGCCCTTCGGTGTGCCCGTCGAGCCTGACGTGTAGATGACGTAGGCGAGATCGCGGGGGCCCACCCCGGTGCGGGGAGCTTCCTCTTCCCGGGGGGCCGTATCCTCCCAGGCGCCGTCGATCGCGACGACCGGAGCGCGAGTCGCCGGCAGGCCGCTCTGCAGCCGCTGCTGCGTCAGCACTGCGGCGGCGTTGGCGTCCTCGAGCTGGAACCGCAGGCGGTCCGCAGGATAGGTCGGGTCGAGAGGCAGGAAGGCGCCGCCGGCCTTGAGCACCGCGAGGGTCGCGACGAGGACATCCGTCGAGCGTTCCATGCAGACGCCGACGATTCGTTCGGGACCCACGCCGAGGGCACGTAGGTGGTGGGCGAGACGGTTGCTTCTGCGTTCGAGCGCGGCGTAGGTGAGCGAGACGTTGGCGGAGGCCGCCGCCACGGCGTGCGGGGTCGACTGGACCTGGGCCGCTACGAGCTCGTGCAGGCACTGGGATGCGCCGAATTCCACGGCGGTGTGGTTCCACTCCACGACCACCCGGTGACGCTCGTCCGGGGTCATGAGCGGAAGCTCGGACAGCCGGCGGTCGGGGTCGGCCACGACGCCCTCGAGCAGGATGCGCAGGTGCTCGAGCATCCTTCGGACCGTGGCGCGATCGAAGCGGTCCGCGTTGTACTCGAGGACGCCACGCAGCCGCTCGCCGGTGTCGAGCAGCAGCGCGAGATCGGTGACCGCCGTACCGCTCTCGACGTCGACGGGGCGCAGGTCGAGCCCGGCCACGCGCAACTCTGGCAGGCGCGCGTTGTGCAGGACGAGCATCGCCTCGAACAGTGGTTCGGGGCCGCCACCGCGCGCGGCCCGTACCGCCTCGACCACCCGCTCGAACGGCACGTCTTGGTGTTCGAACGCGTCGAGAGTCGCGGTGTGCGTGCGCTTCAGCAACTCCCTGAACGTTGGATCACCTCCGAGGTCGCCACGCAGCACGAGCGTGTTCATGAAGCAGCCGACGACCGTCTCGGCCTCCGGGTCACGGGTGGTGACGGGGGTGGCCACGCACACGTCGTCCTGGCCGGAGTAGCGCCGCAGCAGTGTCTGGAATGCTGCGAGGAGCGTCGTGAACAGCGTGACCCCCTCGGTGCGGCTGAGCTGCTCGAGGGCGGCGGACACCTCAGAGGTGAGTGCGAAGGGCTCATGCCCCCCGCGACGGGGCGTGTGCGCCGCATCGGCGGCCGGTAGCCCGCGCAGAGATCCTCCAGGTCCCGGCATGCGCAGCCGGGTCTGCGCGCCAGTGAGCGTGCGGGTCCAGTAGTCGAGCTGGGTCGAGACGAGGTCGTCGTCGAGGCGTTCGTGTTCGCGCCGCACGTAGTCGACGTAGCGGAACGCCGGCGGTGGCAGGTCCGCTGGGCGCTGCGCGCTGGACGCCTCGTACAACGCCGCGACCTCCCGTGCGAACCAGTTCATGGACCAGGCGTCGCAGGCGATGTGGTGCACCACGAGCAGCAGTACGTGCTCGTCGGGCGCCAACCGGAACAGCAGCACGCGCACCGGCGGGCCGTGTTCGAGGTCGAAGGGGCGGCGGATCTCCGCCGTCGCTCGGCGCTGCAGCTCGGCTTCGCGCTCGTCGAGCGGCTGGTCGCTGAGGTCCGCGACGGGCAGTGCAAGCCGCACCGCCGGCGCGAACGTCTGCGCCGGCTCACCGTCCGTGTCCTGAAAAGTCGCCCGCAGCACCTCGTGCCGCTCGACAGCGGCGTTCAGGCTGCGTTCGAGGGCCGCTGCGTCGAGGGGCCCGGCAAGCCGCGCGGCGGTGGGGATGTTGTAGGCCGGATTGTCCGGTTCCAGGCAGTGCAGGAACCACAGCCGGCGCTGTTCGAAGGACAGGGGATACGCCTCGTCGTCGTCGCTGGCGGCGTCGGTATCGGAGTCCGGTGCTGCGTCGGAGAGCCGATCGAGCACCGCGCCAGCCAGATCGCGTGCGCTCGCGCCCTGCAGGATCCTCACGACGGGGACCCGCACCTTGAGGTCGGTCTTGAGCGCGGTGGTCAACTCGACGGCCATGAGGGAGTCGAAGCCCAGCTCGGGCAGCGGCCGGTCCGGGTCCACCCGATCCGCGGTTCCGCCGAGGACTCGTGCGACCTTCCCGACGACGTAGCGCTCGAGCGCCGCCCGGCGCTCCTGCGGCGCCGCGTCGTCGAGCAGCGCGAGCGGCGTCGCATCGGCGTCTGTCACCTCTCGGCCGCCGTCGTGCTCGGCAGCGGTCGCAAACGGCAGGAAGCGCCGGGAGGACGTGAGTGCGGGGTTGGTCGCCGTGACGATGGGCCAGTCGATGCGGGCGGCGATCACGTATGGCCTGTCGCGCCGCAGCAGTGCGCCGAGGGTGGCCACGGCCTGCTCGGGTGCGAACCCCACGAGTCCGCCGCGGAACACGTACTCGGCGACCTCCGGGTGCCGAGCGACGTAGCCGACATCCGCTACCGCCCCCCAGCCCACGGTGAGTGCCGGCAGCCCGCGCGCCTGCCGGTGGGTGGCCAGCGCGTCGAGGAAGGCGTTGGCGGCCGCGTAGTTGCCCTGCAGCGGGTGCCCGAACACCGACGCGAGCGAGGAGAACAGGACGAAGAAGTCGAGCGGCTCGGCGGTCGTCAACCGGTGGAGGTTCCACGCACCGGCCACCTTCGGCTCGAGCACGCCGCGGAAGCGCTCCCGGTCGAGGCGGCCGAGCACGTCGTCGTCGAGCACCATCGCCGCGTGCACGACCCCCCGCAGGGGAGGCAGCTCCGCCCGGATGCGAGCGAGCACCCGCGCGACGTCGTCTGCGTTGCCGACGTCACCCTGCACGACGACGACCCGGGCGGACGCGCGCAGGGCCTCGAGCCCGGCGCCGTCGTCCTTGGGCCTGCCCGACCGGCTCATCAGCACGACGGTGCGCGCCCCCTGGCGCACGAGCCAGTCGGCGACGGCGAGCCCGAGGCCGCCGAGGCCGCCGGTGATGAGGTAGGTCCCCTCCGCCTGGCACAGCGCGGGCTCCCGCTCGGGGCTGACCGGATAGTGCGTCTCGTCGACGGTCAGGACCACCTTGCCGATGTGTCGGGCCTGCGCCATCAGGCGGAAGGCCTGCTCGGCTTCACCCAGGTCGAAGACCGTGTACGGCACGGGGGTGTAGCGCCCGTCGGCGAGCTGCTGCATGACGTCGAGCAGCAGGCGCTTTGCGCGCTCGGGCTGGTCGAGCGCGAGCTGGATGAGATCGACGGCGGTGTAGGTCAGGTTCCGCTGGAAGGGCGCAAGCCCGACTTGGGCGTCGTCGTAGATGTCGCGCTTGCCGAGCTCGACGAACCGGCCGTAGGGGCGCAGCAGGTCGAGGCTGGCCCGCATCGCCTCGCCGGCCAGTGAGTTCAGCACGACGTCCACGCCGTGCCCGTCGGTGCGCTGGCGGACCTCGTCGGCGAAGTTGAGCGACCGGGAATCCAGGACGTGCTCGATTCCCAGAGAGCGGAGGTGGTCGCGCTTCTCGGGGGTGCCGGCGGTCGCGAAGACCTCCGCCCCGACCCGCTCGCAGCACTGTATGGCGGCGAGCCCCACCGCACCCGCGGCCGAGTGGATGAGGACCCGCTCTCCGGGTTCGACGCGGGCCACGTGCCGCAACGCGTAGTCCGCGGTGACGAACGCGGTCGTGACCGATGCGGCCTCGGCGAACGTGAGCGCTGCGGGCTTGGGCACCGTCAGGCTCGCACGGGCAAGGACCCGCGAGCCGTGCGAGCCCCAGGCGAGCGCGATGACCTCGTCGCCGGGCTGGAACTCGTCCACGCCCGCCCCGCACGCGAGCACGACCCCGCTGCACTCGATCCCGAGCAGGTCGGGCGCCGGGCTCACCGCCTTGGCGGCGTCAGGCAGCATCCCCAACGCGAGGAGCACGTCACGGAAGTTGAGCCCCGAGGCGCGCACCCGCAGCGCGACCTCACCCGGCCCGGGGTCGTGGTCGGGCGCGGCGCGCAGCACGAGGCTGGCCAGAGTGCCGGGCGTGTCGACCGCCAGGCAGAAGCGGTCGCTGTCGGCGGCACGCAGCTGCTCGGGCCCCGGCTGCTGCGCAGGCGCGCCCAGCGACGCGCGCTGCAGGCGGCGTACGAACCGACGCGGTCCGCGCAGCGCGAGCTCCTCCTCGGGGTCGTCGGAGCCGAGCTCGGCCGCGAGCGCGCTGACCTCGTCGCGCGTTGGCTCAGGGCTGAGGTCGACGAGCCGGCAGCGTGCCGCCGCCTGCTCGTTCATGAGGACCCGTCCCAGGCCCCACAACGGGGCTTGCGCGACCGCAGGCACGTCGTCGTGCCCAGGCACGGGCTGGGAGCCCCCGGTGATCAGCCACACCGACGGCCGTGGCTCGGCGGCTTCCAGCGCCTGCGCGAGGGCGAGCGCGCTCTCGGAGCCGAGGCGCTGCGCGTCCATGACCGCCGCCGTGGATGCCGCCGGGCCCGCGCTGTCCGCGGTGTCGAGCCCCCACAGGTGCACCACACCATCCGGGTCCTCCCCGGACCCCCGGAGGTCGGCCAGCAGCCGCTCGAACGCTGCCGCGTCGTCGGGCGGGACCTCGAGCGTGCCGTCGGCCCGCCGACGGTGCGTCCGCCCCCGGGCGACGAGCGTGGCGGTGTCGCCGCGCCCGCGTAGCTCAGCGGCGAGGCGGGCGCCCACTCCCCCCTCGTCGGTGAGGAGCAGCCAGCGTCGTGGCGTCGCTGCGTCGGCCCCTGCCGGGTCGGCGACTGGCGCGCGCGCCAGCACGACCGTCTGCAGGGGGCCGCCCGCGCGCTCGCCCGCGTCGAGGGCGCTGGCCTGCTCGTAGCCGCAGTCGGTGAGCAGCCCGCGCCACTGCTCGGGCCCGAGGAGCGGGTAGGCGGGCCGCAGGTCGGTGTCGGTGAAGCGCCACCAGCCGTCCAGCAGACCGAAGACGAGGTTGTACCAGGCCGCCCGACGGGTGAGCTCCAGCACTGCGAGGACACCGCCGGGCGCAAGCAGCGTGCGCAGATGGCCGGCCGTGGTGCGCAGGTCGGCAGTCGTGTGCAGCACGTTGGCCGCCACGACGACATCGAAGGAGCCGGGCGTGAACCCTTGTGCACTCGGGTCGGTCTCGACGTCGAGCACCTCGAAGCGCATACCCGAACGCGCGCCGAACCGCTCGCAGGCGGTGGCCACGAAGTGCGGCGAGATGTCGGTGAACACGTACTCGGCCCCTGCCGGCAGCGCGGGGAGGATGCCGGCGGTCGCTGCCCCGGTGCCCGCACCCACCTCGAGGACGCGCAGCGGCGCGCCATCTGGCGCTGCGTCGAGAGCGGCGGCCACGGCGTTGGCGAGGTGGGGGTGGTAGGCACGGCACGTGGGGCTGTTGTGGTACATCCGGGCGAGGAGCTCGAGGGCCTCGTCGGTGAGCAGGACCTCTCGGGGGTCCGTGTCGCCGCGGAGGACGTCGGCGAGCGCCTCCCCACCCCTGCGCACGAGGTCGGCTTCGGCGGTGAACGCCGGCGCTCTGGCCCTGAGCGCGTCGAGTTCGCCCCGCAGCGCGGCGTGGTCACCAGGCACGGGCGTGCCACCGCTCTCCTCGACCATCCGCACGAGCTCACCGAAGAGCTGCCGGTGGCGGGGGTCCACCCCGAGCCGGTCCACGCTGGTGTGATCCGCGTGGTCTGCGCTCCAGCCGAGCGTTTCGAGCGCGATGCGCGTGTAGCCAACGGCGAGGCGGTCGAGGCCGGGAGCAGCCAGCGCGTAGTAGGCATCGATGTCCGGGTGCTGTTCAGGCGCTGCGCCCGTCGCGAGGGCGGCGCGAACCTCGGCCACCGGGCGTACCGCCGCCACGCGCGGCGTGTCTGCACCCTCGCCCGGGACCTCCTCCCACTGCAGGTCATACAGCCAGCTGTCGATGTCCTCCTCGGCGGCGGAGCCGCCGGACTCCTTCTCGAGCACGGTGAGGCGCAAGCCCTCGCACGTGAGCGCGATCGTGCCGTCGTCACCAACGAGGGTGACGTCACCTTCGATCAGGGCGCCGTCAGCGTGGCGGACCACCGCATGTGCCCAGAACCTCCCACCGGGGCGGTGGTGGAACGCGACCCGTCGGAGCGCGACGGGGAACAGCGGGCCTGGCGGCTCCTCGCCGCGGCCCGCAGACACGCCCGCGGCGGCAACGAGGAGCTGGAAGGCAGAGTCGAGCAACGCGGGGTGGACCGCATAGGCGTCCACCGGCAGGTCCACGCCGGCCGGGAAGCCGACCAGCGCGAGCGCCTCGTGCTCGCCTGCCCGGACATCCCTGAGTCCTCGGAACGGGGCCCCGTAACGGAACCCGTACTGTTCGAGCACGCCGTAGTAGTCCGCCGGAGCCACTTGCTCGCGACACCGTTCGCGCACGTGGGAGAGGTCGAGGTGGCCGGACGAGTCGTCGGCAGCACCGGTCAGCCGGGCGTCGGCACCGGTGCGCAGCGCGGCGGTCGCATGCAGGGTCCAGGCCGTGTCCTGCCGGTCGTCGGCACTGTGGACCTCCAGGGCTGCGTCCCGCGGGTGGTGCAGAAGGTGCAACGCGTGGTCGCGGCCCTCGGCGAGGAACAGCAGCCTGCTGAACTCGACCCGCTCGAGCGTCACCGGGGTTTCAGGGTGGAGCCTGCGGGCTGCTGCGATGGCCATCTCCACGTAGCCGGCTCCGGGGAACACCGCGCTGTCCTCGACCACGTGCGCGTCGAGGTAGTCGAGTCGGGGATCGGCGAGACTGCCCTGCCAGGCAGGGTGGGGTGCGGCGAGCTGCCGTCCGAGCAGAGGATGGTGGGTATCGACGCCGGCGGGGCGGGTCGCCGAGACTGCCGGCTGGTCGAACCAGTGCCGCTCCCGTTGCCATGGGTACGTCGGCAGAGTGATGCACGCGCCGTGCGGGTAGACGCCTGCCCAGTCGACCACCCGACCGCGCACGTGCAGCGCCGCCAGAGCGCGCAGCATCGCCTCACGCTCATCCTCGTGGCGACGCAGCGAGTGCACCACGGTGCGGCTCTCCTCGCGCGCTGCGAGACACTCGTCGACGTAGGTGGTCAAGGCCGGATGGGGGCTGAGCTCGCAGAACAGCTCGTGCCCGTCATCGATCAGGGTCTCGACACAGGGAGCGAACAGCACGGGCTGGCGGATGTTGCGCCACCAGTAGTCACCGTCGAGGAGTGCGTCACCGACCCACGCGCCGGTCACCTCCGAGACCATGGGGATCGCCACCGGCCGTGGCTCGAGATCTGCGAGCGCCTCGAGCAGCTCGGCGCGCACACCTTCTACCTGCGGGGCGTGGTAAGGCACCTCGGTTTGCAGGAAGCGGCAGAAGCGCTCGCGCTGCTCGAGCATGCGGGCGAGGTCCTCGAGCGTGCCGCGGTCACCGGACAGCGTCACTGACGACGGACTGTTCACGGCTGCCAGCGCCACCTGGTCGACGTGTGGCGCCACGAGCGTGGCCGCCTCCTCGGCGCTGATGCCGGCGGCGAGCATGGTGCCCGTGCCGGTGGCGCGGTGCAGCAACCGGCCTCGGTGATAGGCGACCCGCAGCGCGTCGGCGCGATCGAGGGCGCCGCCGACATGCGCAGCAGCCATCTCCCCGGCGCTGTGCCCGACGACGGCGTCGGGGACCACACCCCAGCTGCGCCACAACGCCGCCAGCGCGATCTGGAACGCGCAGTTGACGACCTGTACGACCCGGGTCTCGCTGATCCGCGAGGCGGCTTCGTCCGCAGTCAGCTCGTCGAGCAGCGACCAACCGCTGAGGGGTCTGAGCGCGCGGTCGCACTCCTCCAACTCCGCGCGGAACACCGGCTCGTCGCGGAGCAGCTGGCGGCCCATTCCCCACCACTGCGGGCCCATCCCGGCGAAGACGAACGCGAGCCCCGGTGTGCGCCCCGGTGTCCAGTGTCCCGTCGCCACCGCAGGTGAGGCGTCGCCGTCCAGGAACGTCTCGATGCCGGCCACGAGCTCGTCAGCGGTGCTACCGACCACCGCGAGTCGGTGCTCATGGTGCGTCCGGCGCATCGCGGCGGTGTAGCAGCGATCGTGCAACGCAGCCGTCGCGTCGTCGCGCAGGTGCTCCCGGTGCCGGGTGGCTGCCTCTCGCAAGGCTGCCTGGCTGCGCCCGGAGATGGTGAGCACGTGCCCGGCCGGGGCGGTGGCGTCGACCGGGTGGTCCTTCGCCGCGGGCGCCTCCGCGAGCACGACATGGGCGTTGGCGCCCCCGAAGCCGAACGCGTTGACGCCCGCCAGAGCGGGACGTGCGGTCTCCGGCCAGGCCTCAAGCTCGGTGGGCACCCGCAGGCGCAGCTCCGCGAACGGGATGTCCGGGTTGGGGTGCTCGAAGTGCAGGCTCGGGGGGATCTTCTTGTGGCGTAGCATGAGGGCGGCCTTGATGAGCCCGGTGATGCCCGCCCCCGCTTCGAGGTGGCCGACGTTCGTCTTGGCCGAGCCGATGACGAGCGGGTGCTCAGGCTCGCGCCCGCGGCCGTACACCTGCCCGATGGCCTGGGCTTCCGCGGGGTCTCCAACGGCTGTGCCGGTGCCGTGCGTCTCGACATAGCTGATCGCCGCGGGATCGAGGTCTGCCTCCCGCAGCGCCTGTTGCAGCAGCTGCTCCTGCGCTGCTGCGCTGGGCAAGCTGATGCCGGTCGTGCGCCCGTCCTCGTTGATGGCACTGCTTCGCACGACCGCGTAGATCGGGTCACCGTCGCCAAGCGCCTGCGCGAGCGGCTTGAGGACGACCGCGCCGGCACCCTCGCTGCGGACGTAGCCGTTGGCGCGCGCGTCGAAAGCGCGGCAGCGCCCATCCGGCGAGATCATCGATGCCTTGCAGAAGCCGACGGTCAGGTCGGGCGCGAGCACGAGGTTCACGCCGGCGGCGATCGCCATGCTGGTCTCGTCGGCGGCCAGGCTGCGGCAGGCGAGGTGCACCGCGGTCAGCGACGAGGAGCAGGCCGTCTCGATGGCCATGCTCGGACCGCGAAGGTCGAGAAGGTAGGACAGGCGGTTCGGCGCCGCGCAGAGCGCGTTGCCGATGTTGACGTGGGGGTCGAGCAGGTGGCGCTGCCCAGGCCCCATGTGCATGTCACCGTAGTCGTGCGTGGAGACTCCCACGTAGACGCCGGTGCTCGTGCCCGCCAGCCGTTCGGGCACCTGCCCGCCGTCCTCGAGTGCCTCCCAGGCCACCTCGAGCAGGAGGCGGTGCTGGGGGTCCATCTGCTTGGCCTCGCGCGGCGCGATGCCGAAGAAGTCGGCGTCGAAGCGGTCGACGTCGGCAACGAAACCGCCCCAGCGGCTGTAGATCTTGCCAGGTGCCGCGGGGTCCGGGTCGTAGACCTCGTTGATGTCGAAGCGCTCTGCAGGAAGCTCGGTGATCGCGTCGACGCCGTCGCAGAGCAGCTGCCAGAAGTCGGCGGGTGTGTCGGCGTCGCCGGGGAAGCGGCAGCCGATGCCGACGATCGCGACGTCCATTCGGGCACCCCTCACCGGCCGTGACCCGACACTTCGGTCACCGGCGGGTTCGCCTGTTCTCCCGTCGCGTCGAGCAAAGCCCGTCGCCGTCCTACCGATCGGGGGAGAAGAGCATCCCCCGTGCGCGCCTGTCAAGGGCCTTGTGTGGGGCAGGTGGGGCGAGGCCTGTACGGGTGCGTGTCGAGCGGCGATACTCCGGCGACGCACTCCTGAGGCGGGACGTTCTCAGAGGATGGAGGCACCATGATCGCCGCTGCTCCCTGGCTCGGGGCCGTCGTCCTCGGGCTCATCGGCGTGGCCGTCGGAGCCTGCATGGCGCTGCTCGCATGGTTTCTCGCACGGAGGGTTGATGCCGGTATCCCTCAGCGACGCCGCCTGGCGGCCCTGGTGTTCATCCTCGTGGCTGCGCTCTTCGTGGTGCTCGCGGTCTTGCAGCTCGGTGATCCGCGTCTCGTCGAAGCCGCGGTCTCGTCCATCGCAGCGCGGGTGATTCGCACCGCGCCCGACCTCGTCGTCGCTGTCGTCGTGGTGGTCGCTGGGATCATCCTCAGCGTTTTGGCCCGCAGCCTGCTCGCGCGGCTGACCCGACCACTTGGCTCGCTTTGGGCCGACCGCGCCTGCGCGCTCGGGCAGTGGGCGGTGATCGTGTTTGCCCTGATCGTCGCCGCCCGCCAGATCGGGCTCGCCGTGGGGGTCCTCGAAGGGGTCCTGCTCGTCGTCGTCGGCGGGTCAACTCTCGCCGTCGCGGTCGGTATGGGGCTCGGTTCACGCGACCTCTTGGCCGCAGTCGTCGCAGGGCGGCACGTGACGGCCATCATCGGTGTCGGCGACGAGGTCGAGGTCGACGGCATGAGGGGACGGGTGCTGACTCTGGGACGAGCCAGTGTGCGCCTCGACCGCATCGAGACCGAGGTCGAGATCCCGAACGCACGGTTCCTCGACCGTGCGGTGATCGTGCACCGACGCAGTCGGCAGGATGGGCCTGCCGAAGTGGACAGATAGCCATTGACAGGCACGACGTTGCCGTGCGAGCATCCGGACTCGCGAGTCCGACACGCGGCGCGGCAAGACACGTGGGAACTCGCTGGTGGCGGAAGGCGCGCGGTGATGGCTGCTCTCGGCCAATGTCCGTCGACGATGT
>CAYVJT010000046.1:0-6218 GCA_964451855.1 uncultured Actinomycetota bacterium | reverse complement strand
GTCGACGATGTTGGGGCGGAGTTTCTTCGTCGTCCTGTTCCTCGCGCTGACCACGGCGGCTTGCGGCACCGACCGTCCAGGCTCGGGAGAAGGCAGCGGCCTGATCACCGACATCGAGATCGTCGGCGAGCCCGAGGAAACCGACGAAGGGCGGATCGAGGATCGACGCCTGACGGGTTTCTTCGACGACGGCCCGCTGGAAGGGGAGTTCGTTCAGGAGGTCCGCGGCCTCGTGACTCCAGATGACGACGTCACGTTTGAGGGGACCGCGGTGTTCGACGGCACGCTCGAAGGTTGCGGCCACGGCACGCTCACCCTGTCAGTGGTCGGCGAGGGTCAGGCAGGGCAGGGCCCTGGGCTTCCTGCCACCTCGGTGGAGGTCGAGGTGATCGACCCAGAGGGGAACACGCTGCCTGCCACAGGGAATGCGACCCTCCACCAGAACGCCCTGGACCTGACCTACGAGATCGAATACGAGTGCCACGGTTAGTGAGCGGGCTACACCGCTGCGCCCCTACGCCACGAAGAGCAGGACGACGAACGCGCCGGCGGCGACGAGCGCGATCCACTGCACGATCGCCACGACCGTGCGCAGGGTGGGGGGGAAGTCGCTCACAGCTTGGACCCCGGGAAGCTCGTGAAGAACCAGTAGCTGCTTGTGGTCCACACGAGCACGAGCGCGGTGAACACCGTCGCCCCCACGATCGGCAACACGAGGCCCGGCAAGCTGCGGGACCGGACGACGAGCACCTTCGTCGTGAACGCCCCGTAGAACACGAGCCCGGCGATCGAGTGGATGAACACTCGGTTCAGGCCGAGCTCAGCACGAAAGCCCAGCGCCCACAGACAGTGGAAGGCGACGGGCAGGCTGCACAGGAACGCGAGCGTGCCGGTGAGACGGTGAGCATCGCCGAGCCACACCGGCGGGGGCGGACCGATCCGCCCGTACAGCCGCATGGCGCTCAGCAGCTGCGCGACAGCGAAGAGGACGGCGAGCGTGGTCATCCAGGCCTTGAACTGGATCTGGCCCGAGAAGACCGCCGTGACCACCGTCTCACCGGTCGGATCGTGGACCCGTCCGTACACACCGAGCCCGACGGTCACGAGCATCCCGACGCCGATGGCGCCGAGCAGGGGCATCGGGATCTTGGGCCTCGTCGCGGTGACAACGGTGGAGTCCATTGCGGCCCTCCATCACAGCTGCGTTCTCCGCCTCGCGGCTCGAAACCCTAGACGACGACAGGGGTGGTTGTTAGGGTCACGCGCAAAGTGGGCTGGATACCGTGGACCATCGGCGGCGCCAGGCATCTTTCAGTGCGTGTGGTCCGCGCGAGAAGCCGGTGGGAGACGATGTGCGCGACGTGCGGGGAGCGGGGTCACCGGCGGGCCGCTGCCGACCCGTCGGGTCCAGGGCGAGCAGTTGCTGCCACGCCAACGGGCTCGGAGCCGGCAGCCAGTGCGTCGGAGCCGGTCGCCTCGGCCGCTGCAGCCGCTGAAGCCGGACGAGGCGCATGGAGCCGCGACACGCTGGCCACATGGGCCGGAGTGCTCGCCTTCATGGCGATGGCGTGGCTGTTCACAGGTGACCAGGCCGCTGCCGAGTCGCACCTCGAAGGGGATGTCTTCGACTTCGGGATCACCGTCCCCGACGAGTCCTTGACGGTCGGAGACACGATCGTCTTCACCAACTCCGGGCAACGACCGCACACCGTCACCGACCGGGGTAACACGTTCGACACGAACGGCATCGCGCCGGGAGACTCCGCATCGGTGACGTTCGACGTGCCGGGCACCTACGAGATCTTCTGCCGCATCAACCCCGTCAACATGAACGCGACCGTGGTCGTCGAGCCGGACGACGATCCACCGGAGGAGGTGCGGATCCAGACGTTCGATCCCGGCTTCGACCCTGATCCTGAGGAGACGTTGCGCTTCGACCCGCCCGAGCTTCAGGTTCAGCCCGGCACGCGGGTCACGGTTGCCAACGTGGGTGGCGCGCCGCACACGCTCACGGCGGACGACGGGTCGTTCGACACCGGTGAGATCGAGCCGGGTGCTGAGCGGGGACGCTTCGCCGGCGATCACGCATCCTTCGTGGTGGACGAGGAGGGGGTGTTCGGCTTCCGGTGTCTCATCCACCCCGAGGAGATGCAGGGCACTCTGATCGTCGCGGGCGATCCGGTCGCCGAGCCTGAGCCGGAACCACCCGACGACGAACCCGAGGAGATCGCGGATCCCGGTGCCGGCGCCGTCGAGGCGGTTGCGGTCGACATGGACGACTTCTCGTTCGTTCCCTTCGAGGTCGCGGCGCTTCCAGGCGCCGAGCTCACGTGGACGAACCGTGGGAGCGCCCCGCACACGGCGACGTTCGACGAGGTCGAGGGCCGCGTCGAAGGTCTCGACACCGGCACGGTCTCGCCCGGTGACGCGGGGGTCCTGACCGCCCCCGATGCGCCCGGTAGCTACAGCTACCTCTGCGAGATCCACCCTTCGATGCGGGGAGTGCTCGTGGTGGCGGCCGAACGCGCCCCACCGGAGGACGTGGAGGTGGACACCGACCCGGTTGACGAGGCCGACGACGTGGCCGCGCAACCACCGGCTGAAGGCGACTTCAGCACCCCGGCGCTCGTCGGCGCGATCGCCATCCTGGTGGCCGGCGCCGGCGCCATCGTGATCGCTGTGCGCGGGCGGCCCGAGGAGTCGGCCGAGGACGGGACCGGCTAGCTGACGCCCGGCCCGGCAGCTCGGCGTCGGACGGCGCTGCGGGAGAGGGAGCCCATGCTTTCACGGACTGCCCGCCTCGTCGTGCGGCGCCCCCTCCTCGTCCTCGTCGGCGCCCTGGTGATCGTCGTCGTGTGCGGTGTGGTCGGCGCCGGCGTCATCGACGAGCTGTCTCCGGGCGGCTTCGAGGACCCGAACGCCGAGTCGACCAGAGCCGCCGCACAGCTCGAGGAGCGCTTCGGTGTAGGACCCCCGAACTTCGTCCTGCTGGTCGAGGCGCAACAGGGGACGGTCGACGACCCGGACGTCGCCGAGGCGGGCGCCGCCCTCAGCGAGGACCTCGCGACCCGTGCCGACGTCCGGGAGGTGGTGTCCTATTGGCTGGTAGGCCGGCCTTCGACGTTGCGCTCCACCAACGGCACCGGGGCGCTGGTCCTGGCTCGCATCATCGGCACCGAGAGCGAGGTCCACGAGCGCGCCGACGAGCTCGTCTCCGATTTCACCCGCAGCGACGACACGATCAGCGTGTCGGTCGGCGGTAGTGCGGCGATCGCCCGTGAGTTCATCGAGACCACCGAGGAGGATCTCCGCCGAAGCGAGCGGGTCGTCATGCCGCTCACGCTGCTGCTCCTGGTGGTCGTGTTCGGGGGCGTGGTCGCCGCGAGCCTGCCGATCGCCATCGGGATCTTCGCCGTCTTCGGCGCCCTCGCGGTGCTGTACCTGATCTCGGGGCTCACCGACGTGTCGGTGTTCGCGCTCAACCTCGTCTCCGGCCTCGGACTCGGCCTCGCCATCGACTACAGCCTGTTCACCTTGTCGCGGTTCCGCGAGGAGCTGCAAGCCGGGTACACGACCGAAGAGGCGGTCTCGCGGTCAGTGCAGATCGCCGGGCGCACGGTGGTGTTCAGCGCAGCGACGCTGGTGCTCGCCCTCGCGGCGCTGAGCGTGTTCCCCCAGTTCTTCCTGCGCTCCCTCGCGTACGCGGGTGCCGCCGTCGTCGCGATTGCCGGGATCGGTGCGGTCGTGATCCTGCCCGCCATGCTGCGCTTGCTGGGGCCGCGAGTCGACAAGCTCGCGATCGTGCGGCGTATCCCCCGCTCCCGGGGGGAGGGCGCCTGGTACCGCCTGGCCACGGTGATCATGCGTCGGCCGATCCCGGTGGCGACCCTGGTCGCGCTGTTCCTCATCATGCTGGCGTTGCCGTTCCGCAACGTCGAGTTTTCGCTGCCCGACGACCGGGTCCTGCCGCCCGAGGCCGCCAGCAGCCAGACCTCGGAGGAGATCAGACGCAGCTTCGACGCCACCGGGTCCGGCGCGTTGTCGGTCATCGCACCCGACGTGGACGACCCGGTCGCCCTGGAGGACGACATCGACCGGTACGCCACGGACGTCTCCGCGCTCGGGTCGGTCGCACGGGTCGAGGGACCGACCGGGGTGTATGTGGAGGGTCAGCGCGTCGCCCCGCCCGACGAGCGGGCGGTGGCCTTTCGCACCACCGACGCCTTCTACCTCTCGGTCGTGCCGTCCGTCGAGCCGATGTCACGGCAGGGTGAAGACCTGGTGGCCGACGTCCGGGCCCAGCCGGCGCCGTTCGCCACCCTGGTCGCGGGTGATGCCGCCAAGCTGACCGATACGAAGTCGGTGATCGCCGAACGTCTCCCCTACGGGGCCGCGATCATCCTGATCGGCACGGTGGTGTTACTGTTCTTCCTGTTCGGCAGCGTGGTGGCCCCGATCAAGGCCGTGGTCCTCAACCTGTTGAGCCTCACGGCGATGTTCGGTGTGATCGTCTGGGTCTTCCAGGAGGGCAACCTCTCAGGCCTCCTCGGGTTCACCCCATCCGGCACCGTGGACATCGCAAACCCGATCCTGATGTTCTGCCTCGCCTTCGGTCTGTCGATGGACTACGAGATGTTCATCCTCTCGCGCATGCGGGAGGAGTACGACCGCACGGGCGACCACGTGGAGGCGATCGCCGTTGGTGTGCAGCGAACCGCAGGGATCCTGACCGCGTCGGCGGGGGTGCTGGCGGTCGTGTTCGTCGGGTTCGCGACTTCGGGGGTGCAGCTGCTGAAGATGTTCGGGGTCGGCCTGGCGGTCGCCGTGCTGGTCGACGCAACCCTCGTGCGCGGGGCGCTGGTGCCGGCGGTCATGCGGCTCGCCGGGACCGCCACGTGGTGGGCGCCGAAGCCGCTCCGACGCCTCCACGACCGCTTCGGCATCACCGAGCACGTCGACCTCGCCGCACCGCCGGCCGAGGAGGCGGTGCCCGCGACCCGCACCATGCCGGCTCCTGTGGGGGCCGGGGAGACCGCGGGTGTGTCCCCGGCGGACGCGGGCGCCTCGCTCCAGGCCGCGAGCCCTCGGCGCGTCGCCGACCTCGACGTCGTGCGCTCGCTCGGTAGAGACCGCCACAGCGAGGTGTTTGTGGCACAGGCTCCCGACCGGCTCGGTCGGCTGTACGTCGCGGTCCGGGTCTACGACGACGCGTTCACCCGCGACGAGTTCGACATCGCTGCCGCAGCGCTGCAGGCCTACACGTCGGTGCGCTCATCCTACCTGGCGGCGCTGTACGAGTTCGGGTTGTGGCAGGGCCGCCTGTACTTCACCAGCGAGTACATCCCGCTGGGCTCGCTCAGCAACCCGGCGCAGCCGCTCAGCACGAGGCAGATGCTCCTCGCCTTGGCCGACGCGGCGCGTGCCGCCCACGACCTCCACGAAGCGGGGATCGTGCAGCGCGACCTGCGGCCCCGCAGCGTCCTGCTCGGCCCTGACCGGGCGAAGGTCGCCGGTCTGGGTATCCCGCAGCTGCTGGCCGATGGCCGACGCGATCTGCGCGCGAGCATGGTGCCGCAGACGCGGTATGGAGTGCCTGCGGGGGCGGTCGAGTACATCGAACCTGCCGTCCTCACCGGGCGGCCGGCCGACCACGCGTCGGACCTCTGGTCGCTCGGCGCCACCCTACACGACGTGCTCGCCGGAGCCTCCCTCTACGGCGACCTGCCCGATGACCCGGCCGCGCTGTTCGCGTACGTCACCACCACTCCGCCGCAGATCAGCTCGAGCTTGTCGGCCGACCAGCAGCAGGTGGTCCGCCGCTGCATCGAGCCCGACCCCGCCCACCGCTACTCGACGGCACTGGAGTTGGCGGACGCCCTCGATCAGCTGGCCGCGACCACGGATCCGGCAGGATGAGCGGCGGCGCTGCCGGTGAAACAGGGTGCCCGTCCCGGCCTGCCTTGACTCTCACAGACAGGGTGGATGATCGCCTCGACAATGGCTTTTCAGCAGACCCATCCCCAGTTGGTGGGCAGTCGGGGCCGGATCTGGGGTCCTAAGGCGTGCTGCGAGGCAGATCTCACGTCGACGGTTCGAATCGTGTAGGCACACGCGTAGCGTGAGCGTGGGTGGTTTGCTGTTGCGGTCCGTTGGGGCGGAATGGCGGCGGTGTAGTTCTCGATGGGTGGGCAGCCGTGTATCTGCGTCAGACGAAGCGG
>CAYVJT010000045.1:0-20358 GCA_964451855.1 uncultured Actinomycetota bacterium | reverse complement strand
TGCAGAGCCCCTGGGCGATCATGTTCGTGGCGATCCCGGTGCTGGTCGCTCGCTACGCGTTGACCACCTTCGAGCAACTCGATACGGCGTATGACGAACTCGTGCGTGGGTTCGTGACCGCGATCGAGATCAAGGATCTGTATACGCGGGGTCACTCGGAGCGGGTATCCGAGCTATCGGTCCTGGTCGCCGAAGAGCTCGGGATCCCCTATGAGCAGCGACGCCTGACCGGCTACGCCGCCCTCCTGCACGACGTCGGCAAGGTCGGCGTGCCGCTCTGCGTCATCAACAAGCCTGGCCCGCTCGACGACCACGAGTTCGCGGAGATCCAGAAGCACCCGACCATCGGTGCGGAGATCCTGCGCGACATCGACTTCCTCGCGCCGGCGATCGACATCGTGCGCTTCCACCACGAGCGGCTCGACGGCAAGGGTTACCCTCACGGGGTCAAGGAGGAGGAACTCTCCGACATCGTGCGGATCGTCACTGCGGTGGACGCCTTCGATGCGATGACCTCGACCCGTTCGTACCGGCAGGCGCTGAGCATCGAAGCGGCGATCGCGGAGCTGCGGCGCTGCGCCGGACGACAGTTCGACCCCCGGATGGTCGAGGCCTTGGCCACGGTTGTCGACCGGGTGGGCTGGACCCCGACCACCGACTTCGCCAGTGAAGCCCAGTTGCACGGCGAACACATCCCCGTCGGAACCGCCCAGGAGCGTTTGAACGCAGCGCAGCGTGATGCATCATCGCAGCGTGACCGCAGCGAGCTGTCACCATGACGCGGCTGAGCGCACCCGTCCTGCGGAGCCTCCTGGCGGTCTTCGCAGTGGCTGTGGCGGCGTCGTGGTGGCTCCTCGGAGGCGTCGAGCCGGGGTTGTCAGGTTGGGACGTGGTGTGGTTCGCGGTCGCTGCTGCTGCCGTCGAGCCCCTGACGATCCGGCAGCCACGCGGCATGCCGGTAGCCGCGTCGATCGCGGTTCTCGGTGCCGCAGCGATCCTGGGTGCTTCTCCACTGGTCGTGGCCGGCATCGCGGGCATCGCCTGGCCGGTCGGGTACCTGCTACGGCGTGAGCACGAACTCCACGTGGGTGACCTGGTGGGTCGGTTGCTCGGGACCTCCGCCTTGGCGGGCCTGGCAGCGATCGGCGACTTCCTGCTCCCCTTGGTCTGGGAAGGTGGTGGGACCGACGTTGCGGCTGCCCTGCCTGTCGGCGCGGCGATCGCGGTGTCCTTGGGCATCTTCCTGGGCTTGCCGGCCTCGCAGACCCTCGCCCGTACAGAGGGTCGGCGGCGATACGCCTTCCGGCGTGCACGCGAAGCCCTCGTGTCGACCCAACTGGTTGGCCCCGCCGTCGTCGCCACAGCAGCGCTTGGCGCGCTCGTCCACCCGGTGCTCGGTGTCTGGACGTTGCCGACGATGTTGATCCCGCTGCTGGCCGCTCGTCTCGGGCTCCAGCGGTTGTTCGTCGCAGACCGTGCTTATGAGCAGACGATCCGTGCGATGTCCCGGTTGCCCGAGCAGTTCGACGACGGCCCAGTCGGCCCCGTGCCGCACGACCATGGTGTGCGGGTCGGTGAGCTCGCCCGAGAGGTGGCCCTGGAACTGGGCCTCACCGAGCATCGTGCCACCGACGTGGTCCGCGCTGCGCACCTGCATGAACTCGGACACATCGACCTGGACGAGGAAGCCTCGCCCTCGGCGAGGGAGCTGGCCGAGGCGGGTGGCCGGGTCGTCCGTCAGGTCTCCGGTCGCCTCGATCACGTCGCCGCGATCGTGGAAGCTCATGGCGACCTCAACGGGCCGCTGGCGCAGGAGGAGTCCATCGGCTTGCCAGCGCGCATCGTGGCAGCCTGCTGTGAGCTCGACCGTTACTCGCCCGACCCGATCGAGCGGGGGCAGCGCGACGAGGTGGTCGTCCGGCTCGTCCGCGACGTGGGCGACCTGGCGGTCGTCAGCGCGCTGATCCGGGTGCTGGATCGCCGCCCCGCCGAGACCCGCCCCGTGGGGGCCTAGCCGGAGCGTCGGCGCCGCGCCGCCGCTCCTTGGGCGGGCGGTAGGTCATGAGGTAGTGGGTGATGGGGATCAGCCCGGCCGCGAGCACGACGTCGCCGATCGAGATGATCGATCGCAAGGGCGGGACCGGCCAGATGTCCGCGAGCCACGGCAGCCGGGTGTCGGCGTCCATGACGATGTGCTTGCCGCGGACGAGTTCACCCGGGTCCCGACCGAGTGCCGCGATCGCCTCAGGATCCACGGGCATCGCGCCGTTCGCCGCCATCACGGTCGCGTTGAGGATCAGCCCGATCGCCACGAGGGGTAGGCCGGGAAGCTCCCAGTTGGCAAGCACCCAGGCGATCACCACCAGTTGGCTCGTGAGCAGGAGTCCGTAGGCGGCGAACCCGGTTGGCTGCAACACGTCGGCGATCACCAGCGCGTCTGCGCCGAGCTGCAGGCCGACACCTACGAACAGCAGCCAGATCCACTGCAGCGGTGCCTTCGCGAGTCGATGGAAGCGCCCACCTCGTGCCAGCGACGCGATCACCGCGATCGCGAGCACGAGCAGGACGTACATGGCGTGGACTCCACGGATCCTCGAGGCAGATGCGGATGGTGCCACGTCCGGGCGTCATCCGGTGACATCGAGGCGCTCCGGACCTGGGGTCGGCGTCGTGGGTCGTCGCGCGGGAACCCGCGAGGTCATGGCTACGCTGGGCAGTGATGAACGACACGTCGAGCTCCAACGACCGTGGCCGGGGCGGCCGCGGAGCTTCGCGCGGCCAGGGCGAGGGTGGCCGTGGCGGTCAGGGCCAGGGCGCCAAGGGACGGGGCGGCAAGGGCCAAGGCGATCAGCGCAAACGCCAGGGCGGCAAGGGCCAGGGCGGCAAGGGTCAGGGCGGCAAGGGTCAGGGCGGCCAGCGCGGCCGAGGCGGTAAGCCCGGGCAGCGTGGCGACGCCGACGACCCCGCCGCCCAGCTGAAGCGGCCGCTGGAGAAGGTGCTCGCACGCCTGCCGGAGACCCAGCGCAAGGTCCTCGAGCTGCGCATGGGACTCGCTGATGGCCATCCCCACGACCTGGCGGACACGGCACGCATCCTCGGGCTGTCGATGAGTGAGGCGCGCGACATCGAGAAGCGTGCGTTCGAGCACATCCGCGAGGCGGTTCCCCTGCACCAGCTCCAGCGCTTCCTCGAACGTTGAGGTCGGTGTGACGACGGTGCGCCAGCTCGTGGAGGAGCACGCCGGGCTGCCGGACGCGGCCGCGGAGACCCTGCAGGCGATCATCGCGGATTGGCAGATCCTGGCGGACCTGTCCTTCTCGGATCTCCTCATGTTCTGCCGCGATCCCGACGACGGCAAGCTGATGGTCGTGGCTCAGCTGCGGCCCTACACGGCACAGACCGTCTACACGGACGACCTCGTCGGCGAGGTCTACGACGCCGAGTCACGCCCGAGCGTCACCAGGGCGTTCCTCGAGAACCGGATCGTCCGGGACGGCGATCCGGACTGGTCCAGCGGCACCCCGGTGCGCGAGGAGGCGATCCCCATCCCCTTCGATGGCGAGGTGGTCGCCGTCGTGGCGCGGGAGGGCAACCTCGCGACGCTGCGAACGCCTTCGCAGCTCGAGCTGACCTACTACCAGACCGCGAACGATCTGTCCCTGATGTTGGCTGAGGGCGCGTTCCCCTTCCCCGGCGACGAGCCGGAGCGCGAGCTCGCCCCACGGGTCGGGGACGGCCTGGTCCGCCTCGACGCGTCCGGGCTGGTGATCTTCGCCTCGCCCAACGCGGTCAGCGCCTACCGACGTCTCGGGGTCAGGGACAACGTGGTGGGCAGCAACCTCGGCGACTTCGACCTCGACAACCAGGCCGTGCTCGAAGCGCTCGCCGACGGCGAGCCGCTGGAGTCCGAGGTCGAGGCCCGAGGCACCGTCGTCCTGCGCCGGCTCATCCCCCTGACGCGCCAGCACCACGTCCTGGGGGGCCTGATGCTCCTCCGTGAGGTCACCGACCTGCGTCGTCACGAGCGGATGCTGCTGTTCAAGGACGCCACGATCCGCGAGATCCACCACCGGGTGAAGAACAACCTGCAGACGGTCGCGTCACTGCTGCGGCTGCAGTCCCGTCGCATGACCTCCGAGGAGGGCGCCGAGGCGCTG
Source organism: uncultured Actinomycetota bacterium (assembly GCA_964451855.1). Classification (GTDB taxonomy): domain Bacteria; phylum Actinomycetota; class Nitriliruptoria; order Nitriliruptorales; family Nitriliruptoraceae; genus CSSed11-175R1. The sequence continues at coordinate 16,201 of CAYVJT010000045.1, read as the reverse complement.
TCCGAGTCCGTGCGGCGGATCTCGTCGATCGCGCTGGTGCACGAGACGCTGTCGCAGGACTCCCGGCAACGGGTGTCGTTCGACAAGGTGGCGCAGCGGCTGGTCGACATGGTGGCCGTCGGCCTGACCGATCCGACCAAGCCCGTCGAGATGGAGCTGAAGGGCTCCGCGGGCGAGCTGCCCGCGGAGGTGGCGACCCCGTTGGCGCTGGTGCTCTCCGAGCTGCTGCAGAACGCGGTCGAGCACGCCTTCGTCGCCGAGGGCGGCACCGTGACGGTCACCCTCGAGCGGCGTGACCAGAAGCTGCGCCTCGAGGTCCACGACGATGGTGTCGGGTTGGACGAGGGGTGGAGCCTGGAGGGTCAGGCGAACCTCGGTCTGCGGATCGCCGCCACCCTGGTCGAGTCCGAGCTGGGAGGGACCCTCGAGGTCTACCCGTCGGAGTCCGGCGTCGGCACCACCTGTGAGGCGATGCTGCCGCTCCCTCGCTGACGGTGCCGGCCGCAACGACGGATGCCGCCGCCCGAGGGCGACGGCATCCGTCACGAGGTTGCTGAGGTGTCAGCTCGCCAGGCGGCGACGACGCTGACGAGCGCGCTTGAGGGTCCGACGCTCGTCCTCGGTCAGCCCACCCCACACGCCGGCGTCCTGGTTCGACGCCAACGCGAACTCGAGGCACTGTTCGCGGACATCGCAGCGCGCGCAGACGCGCTTGGCAGCGTCTGCCTGATCGATCGCGGGTCCGGTCGTGCCGATCGGGAAGAACAGTTCGGGGTCTTCGTCGATGCACGCGGCGCGGCTACGCCAGTCCATGGGGTGCTCTCCCTGTGAGGGGATGTACGGGCGCTCGAGGAGCCTCGAGGCCACGGGACGAGGGGGGTACGAGAGTGCCGGGCTCTTCCCGGCGGGGCGCGGCCGACCGCTGGTCGCTGGCCGCGCTTGTGAAGCATTTCTCGAACGAGATGTACGGTAACGCCTGACCGCTGGGTGTCAAGGGTCTATCCAGCATCGCGCTTGCTCCCGTGCGCAGCCGCGCGGCTACCGCTCGGACCTGTGCGGTTGGGCTCGGACGGCCTCGTCGGTGCTCAGACGAGCACGCGGAGGGCGTGCGGGACGGCCGCGAACTCCACCTCGTGGTGCTCGCCGGCGTAGTCACCATCGACCATCAGCGGCAGGGCCTCAGCGCTCGAGACCGTGAACCGGGACAGGTCGTGGTAGTAGGACACCCCGTCGACGTCGAGGTGGTCGCCCTTGCCGAAGGTGCGCCAGGCGATCCGGGCGAGGTCGAGGGTGCCCACGTCTGCGACGGTCAGCAGGTCGAGCCCGCTCTCGAAGGACGCCCGCGGGTGCAGGTCCATGGGGCGCTCGCCGAGGTAGGTGTAGGGGCGGGCGTTGGCGATCATCGAGATGGCGACGGGACCGACCTCGGTCCCATCGTCGAGGTGGAGGTGGACCTGCGGGCCCTCGCGGCCGGAGCCGGCCGCCCACTCACGGGTCGCTGACCACACGAAGGCGGCCTGGCGCAGCTTGCGTTTCATGCGGGTGCGTTGCTCGACGTGGCGGACGACCGCCGCGTCGAACCCGAAGCCGGCGTTGAAACCGAAGTAGCGGGTGCCGGCACGCCCGAGACCGATCGTGCGGGTCCGGTCCGCCCGCAGCGCCTGCAGCAACTGCGAGGTGGCCGCGATCGGTTCGTTCGGCAGTCCCAGCGCCCGCGCGAGGACGTTGGCGCCGCCGCCCGGGATGATCCCGAGCAGCACGGTGCTGCCGGCCAGGGCCTGGATCACCTCGTTCGCCGTGCCATCACCGCCGAGGGCGAACACCACGTCCACCTGATCGTGGACCGCGCCCGCGACCAGGTGGGTCGCGTGACCGCGCTGCTTGGTGGGCTGGACGTCGACGTCGATCTCGGATGCCAGCGCCGCCGCGATCACGTCCCGGACGTTGTCGTCGGTCGTTGTCGCGTTCGGGTTGAAGACCATGAGCGCGCGCATCGAGCCTCCCGGCGTCGGCCCGACCAGGACGGGCGAAGGCTACCCCGGGGCGTCCCTGCTCCGTGCGCACGTGACGTGACGCCTACCCGTCATCCTCCGGGGGAGGTTGCTCGGTCTCGCCGTTGTCGTCGTCGGCGTTGGGCTCCTCGTCCTCCTCGCCGTCCTCGTCGGACGGGTCTTCGTCCTCGTCGGCGGGAGCTTCCTCCTGGCCTTGCTCGCCACCGTCCTCGCCCGTCTCCTCGGCCGTCTCCTCGGCCTCCTCGTCGGCTTCCTCGTCGGCTTCCTCGTCCTCCTCGGCTTCCTCAGGTTCCTCCGGCTCCGGGGGCGGTGGGGGTGGTGGAGGTGGTGGCTCGGGGCAGGTCTCGGACGGGACGAGCACGCGGGGCAGCCGGACCGTGCGTCCCGGGCACCACTCGGCGGCGAGCAGCCCGGTCCGCGGGTCGATCTGGACGAGGCGGTACTCCGAATCGGGCAGCGAGAAGGGTTCGGGTGTGGTGCCATCGAGGGCAGCGGTCATCACGTCCGAGAAGATCATGGCGGGGATCGAGCCACCTGTCACGCGGGAGACGCCCTGGACGCCGAGCATGGGGATACGGCCCTCGGCGTGACCCACCCAGACAGCGCCGGACAGCGTCGAGGTGGTGCCCATGAACCACGCGTCGGCGTGGTCGGACGTCGTGCCGGTCTTGCCGGCGACCTCCCAACCATCCACCTGGGCTCGGGTTCCGGTGCCGTGTTCGACGACCCCGCGGAGCACATCGAGGGTCACGTAGGCCGCCGAGGGCGAGACGACCTGCCGCTCGGTGTCCGGGAGCCACACGGTCCTGCCGTCGCCGTCCTCGATCCGAGAGACGACGGTCGTGGGCGCATGGGCGCCGAGGTTGGCGAGGGTGCCCATGCCTGCGGCGAGGTCGAGGGTGGTCACCCCCAGCGCGCCTCCGCCGATCATCGTCTGCGGGTCGGCCGGGACGGAGGAGCGCACCCCCATCGCATCGGCGAGCCCGGCGACCCGCTCCAGGCCGACGTCCACACCGAGCCGGACGAACGCGGTGTTGACCGACGCGTGGGTCGCCGCCGCGAGCGAGATGTTGGGGTAGGACCGTCGGTCGTAGTTGCGCACGTCCTCCCAGACGCCGCCGTCGGCCAGGCGGATCGTGCCCTGCCGGCCATCGAGCCGATCGTCGGGGTGCCAGCCGTCGTTGATGGCCGCCGCGAGCACGAAGGTCTTGAACGTCGAGCCCGGCTGGCGGCGCGCCTGCGTCGCCAGGTCGAACTGCAGCTCGTCGTAGGAGCGGCTGCCGACGGCAGCGAGCACGTGCCCGGTGGTCGGATCGACCAGGGAGACCGCCGCGTCCGGGTCGTCCTCGCCGGGGAGGTGGTCGGCGAGGACCTCCCGGGAGATCGCCTGCAGGTCGGGGCGGACCGTGGTGTGGATGTGCAGGCCCCCGCCGTACAGGAGGCGGGCGCGCTCCTCCTCGGTGCTGCCGAACCGTGGGTCGTTCAGCAGCTCCCGGATGACGAGGTCGAGGAGGTGGGGGTCGGACACCGACGGCAGGCTGTGGCGTCCGTGCACCACGATCGGCTCGGCGATCGCGGCGTTGCGCTCCTCGGGGGTGAGGTGGCCGTCCTCGGCCATGCGCCACAGCACGTCATCGCGTCGGGTCAGGGCCGCGTCCGGGGAACGGGTGGGGGTCAGCGCCTCGGGCGCACGGATGATCGCGGCCAGCAGCGCCGATTCGGCGACCTCGAGGTCCCGCGCCGGCTTGCGGAAGTAGGTCTGGGCTGCCGCCTCGATGCCGTACGCGCCCTCGCCGAAGTAGACGGCGTTGAGGTACTCCTCGAGGATGCTGGCCTTGGTGCGTTCCTCCTCGAGCTCGCGTGCCAGCACCGCCTCCTGGAGCTTGGTCTCCGTCGTGCGAGGCGCGTCCGGCATGTAGAGGATCTTGATGAGTTGCTGGGTGATCGTCGATCCACCCTGCCCGACGTCACCGGTCGCGAGGTTGGTCAGCGCGGCGCGGATGAGCGACCGCGCGTCGACGCCCCGATGCTCGAAGAAGCGCCGGTCCTCGGCGGTGAGCACCGCCTTGATCAGGTGCGACGGCAGCTGGGACAGCCTGACGGGCTCGCGGTACTGGTCCCGCAGCACGGTCAGCTCATCGCCGTGCACGTCGTAGACCACCGACTGGACCGGCTGGGGCCGTGGGGAGGTCTCCTCGAGGTGGGCGAGGCTCGGCAGCTCGAGCGTGACCACCCCGCTGCAGGCGGACAGGACCAGGCTCGATGACAGCGCTGCGGCGACCGTCCACCGCACGGTCCGCCGGGTCACCTCGTCTCCGTCCTCGTCAGCACGCTCGCCACACTCGCCACACCAGTGTCATCGGTCGGCACGCTCGCAGCCATGAACCATCGTCCGCAGGATGCCCGCCCGGTCATCGCTCCAACGCCTGGAGCAGGTCAGCGATCAGGTCGTCGGCGGACTCGATGCCGACCGACAGCCGCAACAGATCGTCGGGCACCTCCAGCTCGGTGCCGGCCACGGAGGCGTGGGTCATGATCCCCGGGTGCTCGATCAGGCTCTCCACCCCACCGAGGGACTCGGCCAGGAAGAACAGGCGCGTGGTCTCCGCGACGGTCTTGGCGGCGTCGATCCCCTCGGTGGCCCGGAACGAGACCATCCCCCCGAACCCGGACATCTGTGCCGCCGCGAGCGCGTGGCCGGGATGGTCCGGGAGCCCCGGGTAGGCCACGCTGCTGACCTTCGGGTGATCGACCAGGGTCTCCGCGATCCGCATCGCGTTGGCGCAGTGTCGGTCCATGCGCACCGCCAGGGTCTTGATCCCGCGCAGCGTCAGCCACGCATCGAAGGGGCCGGGGACCGCACCGACGGAGTTCTGCAGGAAGGCCAGCTCCTCCGCGGTCGCCTCGTCGGTGCACACCGCACCGCCGACGACGTCGGAGTGGCCGCCGAGGTACTTCGTCGTCGAGTGGACGACGACGTCGGCGCCCAGCCCGAGGGGCTGCTGCAGGTAGGGGGTGGCGAAGGTGTTGTCGGCGACGAGCCGGGCGTCGTGGTCGTGGGCGATCTGCGCGAGCGCCGAGAGGTCGAGGATCTTCAGCAGCGGGTTCGAGGGGGTCTCGGCCCACAACAGCCGGGTCTCTGGGCGCATCGCGGCGCGGGTGGCATCGAGGTCGGCCAGGTCCACCGCGGTCACCTCGATACCGAACCGCTGGTGGACCTTGGAGATCTGCCGCCAGGTCCCGCCGTACACGTCGTTGGCCATGACGACGTGGTCGCCGGGCGAGAGCAGCCGGAAGACCGCGTCCTCGGCCGCCAGCCCGGAAGCGAAACAGACCGCCTGCTCCGCGCCTTCCAACGAGGCGAGCACCTCCTGCAGGGCGGTGCGCGTGGGGTTGCCGGTGCGGGCGTACTCGTAGCCGAGGTGCTCGCCGACCCGCGGCTGGCGGAAGGTCGAGGTCTGGTAGATCGGCGTGATCACCGCACCCGTCGTGGGGTCGGGTTCCTGACCGACGTGGATCGCGCGGGTCTCCAGGTCCACTCCAGCTCCTGTCGTGGAACGTCTCCAGCGGGGCGACGGTAACGGGGCGACGATCCGTCGGGGACCGATCGTCGCGGTGCGGTCTAGCGGTCGGCGAGGAAGGCCAGGACGTCGGCGCGGGTCAGGACCCCGACGATCCGGCCCGCGTCGTGGGCGAGGACGGCGGGGGCGCCTCCGGACAGCTCCGCGAGCGCCTGATCGAGCGCCTCGTCGGTGCGGACCATCGGCAGCGGGGGCTGGAGGACCTCGGCGATCGGCTTGGTCATCGCTGCCGGGTCGCGGAGCGCGATGTCGAGCAGGGCGCTCTCGCGGATGGACCCCAGGACGTCGTCGGGGCTGGCGTCGTCGTGCACACCACCGGCGAACACCGGCATCTGCGACACCCCGTACTCCTTCAGCAGGCCGATCGCGGCGGACACCTCCTCATCGGGGTGCAGGTGGATCACGGGCGGGATCTCCTCGCCCTTGTTGCTGATCACGTCGCCGACGGTGCCGGCCCCGGAGGTGTGTTCGACGAACCCGTGCTCGGTCATCCAGGTGTCGTCGTAGAGCTTGGTGAGGTAGCCACGACCCGAGTCGGGCAGCAGGACCACGATGGAAGCGTCCTGCGGCTGGGTCGCGGCGTAGCGCATCGCCCCGACCAGCGCGGTGCCGCCGGAGCCGCCGACGAGGATCCCCTCCTCGCGCGTGCAGCGCCGTGCCATGGCGAAGGACTCCTGGTCGGAGACCCGCTCCCAGATGTCGACCTGGTCGGGGTCGAAGGTCGGCGGCCAGAAGTCCTCGCCGATGCCCTCGACGAGGTAGGGGTGGACGTCGTCGGCCGAGTACAGCGAGCCCTCCGGGTCCGCGCCGACGATCGTGAGGTCCGGGTTGCGTTCCCGGAGGTATCGGCCGACGCCCGTCGCGGTGCCGCCGGTGCCGACGCCGCACACGAACGCGTCGATGTTGCCGCCGGTCTGGCGCCACAGCTCGGGACCGGTCGACATGATGTGGGTCTGCGGGTTCGCCTGGTTGAAGTACTGGTTGGGCTTGAACGCCCCCGGCTGCTCCGCGAGCCGGTCGGACACCTCGTAGTAGGAGCGGGGGTCCTTCGGGTCGACGGCTGTGGGGCAGACCACCACCTCGGCGCCGTAGGCCCGCATCAGCGAGATCTTGTCGGAGCTGACCTTGTCGGGCACGACGAAGATGCAGCGGTAGCCCTTGAGGGCCGCGGCGATCGCCAGGCCGACGCCGGTGTTGCCCGAGGTCGGCTCGACGATCGTGCCACCGCGCTTGAGCTCGCCGGCGGCCTCGGCGGCCTCGATCATCGCGATGCCGATGCGGTCCTTCACGCTCCCGCCCGGGTTGAGCATCTCGAGCTTGGCGACCAGCGTGGGGGGCACGTCGCGCGACAGCTTCTCGAGCGCCACCAGGGGGGTGTCGCCCATCAGGGCGAGCAGGTCCGGTGCCACCTCGCGGCCGAGATGGTCACGATGGGTACGGGGTCCCTGCAACGGGTCGTGTTCGATGCCGAGGGACCGCGCGTAGATGCTGCGGTCGGTCACGTCGATCGATGCGCTCACTGGGCAACCTCGTCTCCGCTGCGGGTGTACGGAGCCGCCCCCCGGCGAGCGGGGCAGCGCTCGTTGGCGGCTCACGGGCAAGGGTAGAGCCCACCCGGCGATGACGAGGCAGCAGCGCGCCGGCCGGTCATCGGTCGGTCATCGGCTGACCGGGCCAGGCGTGGCCGCGGCGGGCTGGTCTCCGGTGGCCGTGGCGGACCATGCGGCAGCTGTTCAGGTACCCCCGGACAGGTACCCCCGGACAGGTACCCCCGGTAGGAATCGAACCTACGCTTCTGGCTCCGGAGGCCAGTGCTCTATCCACTGAGCTACGGGGGCGAGCAACGGCGATAGCCGCGCGGCCGATGACCGTACCACGGCCTCTCGAGCCGTCGGTAGCGACGCTGGGGCCGGCGCCCGGTGCCGGCGGCGTCGGTTGCGGGCTCCTTGCAGTCGGCGCGCTACCCGCGCCCCTACGATCAGCAGGCCAGGCGTGGACGAGGAGCGTCGGACATAGGCCAGGAGTGGGCATGGCGAGGGTGATGGTCGTCGATGACGACGAGGTCATCCTGCAGCTGGTTGCGATGAACCTGGAGCTGGAGGGCCACGAGGTGGTGACCGCCACCACCGGACCGCAGGCGCTCGAGGTCGCCAGAGACGAGCACCCCGAGGTGCTGGTGCTCGACGTGATGCTGCCCGATATCGACGGGTTGCGGGTGTGCCGGCTGCTCCAGGAGGACACCGCCACGGCGACGATCCCGGTGGTGCTGTTGTCGGCCCGTGCGTTGCACAGCGACGTGGAGCAGGGGCTGGCGGCTGGCGCGGTCGACTACGTCACCAAGCCCTTCGATCCCCTCGATCTGGTCGCGGTCGTCGAGCGTCACCTCAACGGGGGTGACTGAACCCACGAGCCCGCACCGGGCTCTGCGCACCGCCGATCGCGGCCGAGCCACGACGACGAGGTAGGCGCGTCGGTCGGGTGCCCGTACGCTCCGTCTCCGGGCCGTCGCGTCCCGGCGACCGCCACGCGCAGCCGACCTGCCGCTGACCTGCTGCCGCCCTGCGACGGCCGACCTCCCGACCGCCTCCCGAACCCGGATACCGCCATGGCCAGTCCTGCCCTCGTCGATCCTGTCCTCGCCGAGCTCTCGGAGCGGGTCCGGCGAGCCCTGGACGCCGCCGGGCTGCCCGACACCGATCCGGATCTGGAGAAGCCGAAGCAGCCGGAGCACGGGGACTGGGCGACCACGGCCGCGCTGCGCCTCGCCAAGCCCGCCAAGCGCAACCCCCGTGAGATCGCCCAGTTGATCGTCGACCACCTCGACGTCCCCGAGGTCGTCGATGAGGTGTCCATCGCCGGGCCCGGGTTCGTCAACTTCCGCCTCGCGCACCGCTACCACCAGGACCTGGTGCGCCGTGTCGTCGCCGAGCAGGCGGCCTACGGACGCTCCACCAAGCCCGGCGACACGCGCGAGACGGTCAACGTGGAGTTCGTCTCCGCCAACCCCACCGGTCCGCTGCACGTCGGCGCGGGTCGGTGGGCGGCGACCGGCGATGCCATCGCGGCACTGATCGAGGCCACCGGCGACGTGGTGGTCCGCGAGTACTACGTCAACGACGCCGGCGAGCAGATCCGCCGCTTCGGTGAGTCGGTCGTGCTGGTGGCGACGGGCCAGGAGCTCAGCGACGCCCACTACCGCGGGTACGCGATCCGCGAGGTGGCCGAGGAGCTCCGAAAGCAGCACGGCGACGCGGTCTTCGAGGTCCAGGACGGCGACGACGAGGTTGCTGAGTTCGCCGCCGGCGTCTCCCACGACGGCGCCCTCTTCGACGACGGCGAGTCGTCCCCCGGTCCGCAGCTGGACGGACGGGTCCACGTCGGGGTCGCCGCGCGGGTCGGGGTCCTGGCTGTCGAGGCGATGCGCCAGCACATCCAGGACGTCCTGCACCGGATGGGTGTGGACTTCGACGTCTGGTTCTCCGAGCGCGAGGGCCTGCACGACACCGGCGCCGTCGAGGCCACCATCGTCGAGCTGCGCGATCGCGGCGAGGCCTACGAGGCCGACGGGGCGCTGTTCCTGCGCACCACCGCCCACGGCGACGACAAGGACCGGGTGCTGGTCCGCTCGGACGGGCGACCCACCTACTTCGCCGCCGACTGCGCGTACCTGCGCGACAAGTGGTCGCGGGCCGACCGGCTCTACTACCTGCTCGGTGCCGACCATCACGGGTACGTGGTGCGGCTCAAGGCCGCCGCGGACTGCCTCGGCGTCCCCCCCGACCGGGTCGAGATCCGCATCGGCCAGCTGGTCAACCTGCTGCGTGACGGCGAGCCGGTCCGGATGAGCAAGCGTGCCGGCGAGACCGTGGACCTCGACGAGGTCGTCGACGAGGTCGGCGTCGATGTCGTGCGCTACCACTTCCTACGGCAGGGGCTGGACACGACGGTCGACTTCGACCTGGCGGTCGTGGCGCAGCAGTCGATGGAGAACCCCGTCTACTACGTGCAGTACGCCCACGCGAGGATCAGCTCGCTGATCCGGATCGCTGACGAGCGCGGGTTCGACCATGGCACCGTCGAGGACGCCGACCTGTCCTTGCTGGTCCACCCGGCCGAGGTGGAGCTCTTGACCGCGATGGCGACCCTCCCGATGACGGTGGTCGAGGCGGCCGAGCTGCGCGCCACGCAGCGCCTGGCCCGCTACGCCGAGGAGCTGGCCGGGACCTTCCACCGCTTCTACACCGAGTGCCGGGTGCTCGCTCCTGTCGACCCGGAGCGCTCGGAGCAGGAGCAGGCGCAGCTCGACGAGCTCGGTCGTGCGAGGTACTGGCTGGCGGTGGCGGCGAAGCAGGTGCTCGCCAACGCGCTGGCCCTGCTGCGGGTCGACGCCCCGGATCGGATGTAGCGATGCCCGGACCCTGGCCCCGGACCGCGGCGCGCGACGTCGACGGTGCACTGACGATCGGTGGCGTGCGCGTCACCGACCTCGCCCGCGACCACGGCACACCGCTGTGGGTCGTCGACGAGGACGACCTGCGCGATCGCTGCCGCCGCTACCGCCAGGGCTTCCCCGGCGTCGACGTGGCCTACGCATCGAAGGCGTGGTGCACGATCGGTGTGCTCCAGATGACGGATCAGGAGGGCCTGCTGATCGACGTCGCGTCCGAGGGTGAGCTGCACACCGCGCTCGCCGCAGGCGTCGACCCGTCGCGGCTGATCCACCACGGCAACAACAAGTCCGAGCCCGAGCTCGACCGGTCGCTCGCGGAGGGTGTCGGGCGCATCGTCATCGACTCCTTCGCCGAGCTCGAACGGGTGGACCGCCTGGCCGCGGCCCGTGACCAGGTCGCCGAGGTCTGGCTGCGGATCACCCCCGGCATCGATGCCCACACCCACGAGTACGTGCGCACCGGCCACGACGATGCCAAGTTCGGCTTCACGCTGTCGCTCGGCCTCGCCGACGAGGCGTTCGCGCGCTCCCTCGACCTCGACCACCTCGAGGTCGTCGGCGTCCACGCGCACATCGGCTCGCAGATCTTCGGCACGGACCCCTTCGTCGCCAACGCCGAGGTGGCCCTCGATCTGCTGTCCCGGTGGCGTGACGAGCACGGGGTGGTCCTGAGCGAGCTCAACCTCGGCGGTGGGATGGGGATCCGCTACACCCACGAGGACCATCCCGTCGAGGTGGCCCGCTACGGCAAGGCGGTCCTGGAGGCGGTCGCGGAGCGCTGCGCGCAGTTGGACTACCCACCGCCGCGGCTGATCGTCGAGCCCGGTCGTGCGATCGTCGGGCCATCGACGGTCACCCTCTACGAGGTCGGCACGGTCAAGCCGCTGCCGGGCCTGACCACCTGGGTCAGCGTCGACGGGGGGATGAGCGACAACATCCGCCCCGCCCTCTACGACGCCGAGCACGAGGTCACGCTCGCGAGCCGCGTCAGCGAGGTCGAACCCCGGGCGGTCACGGTCGTCGGCAAGCACTGCGAGTCCGGCGACCTCGTGCGCGAGCACGCGCCGCTCCCCGGTGACCTCGCCGTCGGCGATCTGCTGGCGGTGGCGGCCACGGGGGCCTACACGGCGTCGATGGCCTCCAACTACAACCAGCTCCCCCGGCCCGCCGCCGTGCTGGTCAGGGACGGGGAGGTGCGTCCGCTGATGCGCCGTGAGACGCTGGACGACCTGCTCCGGCTCGACGTGCCGTTGTCGTGACCGACGGCCCCCCGCCCACGTCCTCGACCCGGGTCACACGGGTCGACGACCGGCTCGGCCTGGCCGTGTCGCGCGTCGGGCTGTCCGGTCGCACCCTGGTCACCTACGCCCGCGACCACGTCACCGTCCGAACGCCCTCGAAGCCCGACTTCCGTGACGGCAACACGATCGATCTCGAGGCGGTGCCCGCGCCGGAGGACCTCGCCGCGTGGGTCGAGCGGTTCCACGACACGATCGGGATCCTCGGCGTCGAGCACGTGCAGCTGCGCTGGGAGACGCCGCTGGCCGCCGACGCTCCCGCCGAGGCGCCGGAGCTCGACCCGACGCTGGCCGCGGCGGCCGACGAGCACGGGCTGCGTCCCTTCCCGCTGACGGTCCTGCTGCTCGACGAGCTGCAGGAGCCACCGCGTGCCCCGGGGGACATGGTGCCGGTGCCGCCGCCTGCGGAGGCCTCCGGCGGCTCCGTTGACCGCCGCTGGCACAGCGCGACGGTGCTCTATCGCTACATGGAGGGCGAGGACCCGGATGACTGGCGCGCCGCAGATCAGGCGTTCATCGACTGGAAGGTCGAGGTCCAGCGTGAACTGGCGCTGGCCGAGCGCTGCCAGGTGTGGCTCACGATGCGCCACGGCGGTCCGGTCGCCCGCCTGCACGTCGTGCACGACGGGCAGGGGCTCGCGGCCGTCGAGGACGTCGTCGTCCATCCCGTCGTCCGCCGGCACGGGATCGCGGCCGCGCTGACCTACCGGGCCGTACGCACCCACCTCGACGTCCATGTCGACGACCAGCCGGGGTCGCGGGTCGGGATCGTCGCGGAACCCGGGACGACCGCCGAACGGCTGTACCGCCGCCTGGGCTTCCGTCCTCACGCCACGGTGTGGACCGCGCTGCGACCGGCTCCGAACGCCACCGACTGACCGCGTCGCGGCGGGGCGCCGGGGCCCCTATCGTCGCGCGAGGCACAGCACTACGTTGCCGTTGTGGAACTGGTCGAGCGCGGGGAGTCGCTGGCAGCCCTCGGGTCGTGGTTGGGGGAGGCCCGGTCAGGCGTGGGCCGATGCGTGCTGGTCGCGGGTGAGGCGGGGGTCGGCAAGACCTCGCTGGTGCGCACCTTCTGTGATGGGGCGATGGACGAGGGGGTGCGGGTGTGGTGGGGGGCGTGTGATGCGTTGACGACGCCGCGGCCGTTGGGGCCGTTGTACGACATCGCGCGGGCGGCCAGGGGGGAGTTGGCGGCGTTGATGGCGTCGGATGCGTCGCGGCATCAGCGGTTCTCGGGGTTCCTGGAGGCGTTGGGGTGGCCGTTGGGGCCGACGGTGGCGGTGTTCGAGGATGTGCACTGGGCGGATGAGGCGACGCGGGATCTGTTGGTGTTCGTGGCGCGGCGGGTCGCGGACGTCAACGCGTTGGTGGTGGTGACCTACCGGGACGACGAGGTGGGGTCGGCCCACCCGTTGCGGCAGGTGTTGGGGAGTTTGGCGACGGTGCCGGCGGTCGAGCGGGTGTCGCTGGCGCCGTTGTCGGAGGTGGGGGTGGCGTCGTTGGTGGCGGGGCGGGGGGCTGATGCTGGGGAGGTGCATCGGGTGACTGGGGGCAACCCGTTCTTCGTGACGGAGGTGTTGGCGGCGGGGGGCGGTGACGTGCCGGCGACGGTGGCGGATGCGGTGTTGGCGCGGGCGGGTCGTCTGTCGGCGGTCGCACGGCGGGTGGTGGAGGCGGCGTCGGTGGTGCCCGATCAGGTGGAGGTGGAGCTGTTGCGGGCGGTGTCGGGGCAGGATGTGGGTGCGGTGGAGGCGTGTGTGGATGCGGGGGTGCTGGTCTCCACTGGTCGTCGCTGGTTGCGGTTCCGGCACGAGTTGGCGCGGTTGGCGGTGGCAGCGTCGGTGCCGCAGCTGCGGCGGGTGGGGCTGCACGCTGCGGTGTTGGGTTGGTTGCGTGAGCGCACGGGGGTGGATGCGGCCCGGTTGGCGTACCACGCCGATGAGGCGGGGGATGTGGCGGCGGTGCTGGAGTTCGCGCCGGTGGCCGCGCGGCAGGCGGCCCGGCTGGGTGCCCACCGTGAAGCGGCCGCCCACTACGAGCGGGCAGTGCAGCACGCCCACCTGCTCGACCCCCACGACCGCGCGGACCTGCTGGAGGACCTCGCCGACGAGAGGATGGCGATCGACGCCGAGGCGGAAGCGCTCGTCGCCTACGACGCTGCGCTGGCGGAGTGGCGCGAGCTGCGCGATGCCGCGCGGGCGGCGACCGTCCTGGCGCGCCGCGCCTACGCGCTGTGGAGCCTGGGACGCAACGCCGAGGCCCGCTCCTCCGTCCAGGAGGCGATCGACCTGCTGGCGGATGGCCCCGAGGGGCTGGCACTGGCGACCGCCTACACCTACAGCGCGCATCTGCACATGCTCGCTCGGGAGATCCCGCCGGCGATCGACCTGGGACAGCGAGCGGTCTCGATCGCCGAGACGGAGGCCGACACTGCACTGCTGGGCCGGGCACTGAACATCCTCGGCGCCGCCCAGTGGTTCGTCGATCCCGATCAGGCGGAGCGGACGCTCGCCCGCGCCCTGGAGGTCGCCCACCGCTCCGCGGACGACGAGATCGTGGGCATCGTGCTGCGGATGCTCGGATCGGGATCCGGCGAGGTACGCCGCTACGCGATCGCGGACCACTGGCTCGCCGAGGCGGTGCGCTGGTGCGTCGCCCACGACCTGGACATCCACGGCGACTACTGCCTCGCGTGGGCGGCTCGGTCGGCGCTCGAGCAGGGCCGCTGGTCGGAGGCCGGTGACACGGCGGTCGAGGTGAGCGAGCGCGGGAGCCAGCACACGCCGACCCGTATCGTGGCGTTGACCGCGCTGGGACGGCTGCGGACCCGCCGTGGGGACCCGGGCGCCGACGAGCCGTTGCACCAGGCGTGGGAGCTCGCGGAGACCACCGGGGATCTGCAGCGGTTGTGGCCGGCTGCGGCGGGTCGTGCGGAGGCGGCGTGGCTGGGCGGGCGGACCGAGGAGATCCCTGGCCTGGTCAGCGGCACCTTCGAGCTCGCGGTGCGGCTCGATCAGGCGTGGCCGATCGGGGAGCTGGGGTTCTGGTTGTGGCGGGCGGGGGAGCTGCGGGGGCCGCCGGAGGGGGCAGCGGAGCCGTTCGCGTTGCAGATCGCGGGGGATTGGCGGGCGGCGGCTGCGGCGTGGGAGGAGATCGGCTGCCCCTACGAGGTGGCGGTGGCGTTGGCCGACGGGGACGATCCTGAGGAGCTGCGGCGTGCGTTGGGCATCTTGGGGGATCTGGGTGCGGCGCCGATGGCCGATCGGGTGGCGGCCCGGTTGCGTGCGCTGGGGGTGCACGATCTGCCTCGGCGTCCGTCGCGGGCGACGGTGGACAACCCTGGGGGTCTGACGGGGCGGCAGCTGGAGGTGCTGGCGCTGCTGATCGAGGGTCGGACGAACCCGCAGATCGCGGCGGCGCTGCACGTCTCGCCGAAGACGGTGGGGCACCACGTGTCGGCGATCCTGGACAAGCTGGGTGCCGCCGACCGTCACGACGCCGCACGCATCGCCCGCGAGCAGGGGCTCATCCAGGGGTGAGCCCGCTGGTCAACGGCTGTGATGGCTGTGGGCCGTCCCTGCCCGATCGGGCTGCTCGATCGGGCTGCGTGGTCAGCGGTGGATCATCCAAACGTTCGGTTCCCAGTAGCGGCCGGTGTCGGTGGCGCGGTCGATGTCCACGAGGGCCAGGCCGTGGGGGAAGACGTAGCTGCCGGTCTCGGGGAACAGCAGGCCGGTCCAGCCTTCCCAGTCCTCGACCGTCCCGGTGATCTGCAGCGAGCGGGGGATGGCGGGGCCGACCCGCGCCCCGAGGTTCTCGTGGACCCGCATCCAGGGGTCGAGCAGCCGTCCGTCGCCTCGACGCCAGGTGATGTACCGCTCGATCGGTGTGACGGGGTAGCGCTCCTTCCATGAAGGGCGCACGGGCGCGATGAGGTGTGTGAACGCGTGGCGGTCGGCGATCGTCCCCATGGCTTCGAGCAGAGCGCGCGCCAGGCCCCGGCCCTGCGAACGGGGTGGGACCTCCGCGGCGACCGCGCACAACGTGTTCACCTCGGCGCCGGCGTCGTGGCGCTCGAAGGCGGCTTCCAGCGTCTCGTCGAGTCCACTGCCGAGCGTGGTGTCGTCGCCGTCCCACCAGCACGGCACGGTGTGTCCCTCGGCGAGGACCTGGTCGGACTGCCCATCGACGAGGACGAACTGGAAGGCCGGAAGGTCCTCGTACAGCCGTCTCCACAGCCGCGTCGTGACGTCGCCGTGCAGGTTGTACTCCGGCCAGACCTCCGCATCGGGGATCCCGTCCTCGGCGAGACCGGGACGTTCCGCCACCGTCACGATGCGCGTCGTCATGTGGGTCCTCCGAGAGCATCTTGCGCGGCGGTCGGGGCAGGAGACTAGGTTCGTGGCGTGGAGCTCGTGGAGCGTGAGGGGTCGCTGGCCGCCCTCGGGTCGTGGTTGGGGGAGGCCGGATCCGGCGCGGGCCGGCTGGTGCTTGTCGCGGGTGAGGCGGGGGTCGGCAAGACCTCGCTGGTGCGAGCCTTCTGCGATCAGCACGTTGATGCGGCGCGGGTGTGGTGGGGGGCGTGTGACGCGTTGACGACGCCAGGGCCGTTGGGGCCGTTGTACGACATCGCACGGGTGGCACGGGGTGAGTTGGCGGCGCTCATGGCGTCTGATGCGTCGCGCCACGAACGGTTCGTCGGATTCCTGGAGGCCCTGGCGTGGCCGCTGGGGCCCACGGTGGTCGTCATCGAAGACGTGCACTGGGCGGATGACGCGACCCGGGATCTGTTGGTGTACGTCGCGCGGCGGGTCGCGGACGTCAACGCGTTGGTGGTGGTGACCTACCGGGACGACG
>CAYVJT010000044.1:7897-20542 GCA_964451855.1 uncultured Actinomycetota bacterium | reverse complement strand
ACACCACTTGGTACCCCGGGCGGGATTCGAACCCGCAACGCATCGGTTTTGAGCCGACGGCCTCTGCCATTGGGCTACCGGGGCGCGAGCCAGAAGGCTACCGCGTCGCCTCTTCCCCCTGCCCATCGTGCCCGCGGTTCCGCGAACACCACGTCGCGGTGAGCGCGTGACAGTTCGCACAGAGGATCCGAAGGTTGTCGATCAGGTTGTTCCTCCGGTCACCATCGATGTGATCCAGCTGGAGCGGTGCGGGCTCTCCACGCCACCGGTCGAGCCCACACGCCTCGCAGCGAGCCTCACGCAGTCCCTCCTCGATGAGGCGCTCGCGAAGTCTCGCCGTGTTGGTCCAGTCGGAATCGCGAACCAGGATCTCCTCGAGGGACCGGCGGCGTCGGCCTGGAGGACGTTGAAGGGCGGGAACATCGCCGCGGATGTCCGACACTTCGAGCACCCGCCTCAACGCGCGATAGGTCGTCGCCGAGGGAGTCAGCCCTACGGATCGGAGCAACTCCGCACGGGAACGGCACCGCGAGAGCAACCTCGGCAGATCAGCTGCCATCAGCACCTCGACCGCTCCGGCGTGCGTGATCGCACGTGGCGGATCCAGGGGGTGATCCCAGTGCGAGGTGTCGCAGTCGAGATGCTTGATGCGAGCCCGGACGACCGCCCACTGGCTCCCGCCAACGGCCAACCCGAGTGCGAGGAACACCTGGCGTAGGGAGCTCGACCCGGCGACGGCAGCGCGCAGTTCGTGGTCCGACCAGCGACGCCTCCCCCGATCGGTGCGTTCACGAGAGGCCGCCGTCGGTTGTGGGTCCCGTCTCGCCCGCTTGCGAGATGGTGGTTCCAACCCGAGCTGCTCGATCCTCGCGCGAACGGTGACGAACGCAGCACCTCCGTGCGACAGGCGCAGCTGCCGCACGACCTCCGAGATGGAGCTTGCTCCGTCGATCGCGGCGATCAGGTCCTCGTCGGTCCAGGTGCGTCGTCGGGCCACGGCGTACGGCCTCCTCCCGCACGCGGCCGCGTGGACCACGCGCGTCCCCCGTCGGTGCCGCCGACGGCCCGGCCGCCCCGAGCGTCCGCGACATCGTGCCGGCTCCCTGCGACACGACGCTGGCCCCTCCACCTCGCCTGTGGACACCGCTGCGTCCACCTGATCGGTCCACCTGATCGAGTGGGCATCCGTGTGCGGGGGCCGTTAGGGTACGGCCAACGTCCTCACGTACGAGCGTGCCTGAGCTCGTCACGTCGTGGTGCCAGGTCCAACCGGCAGAGCAACCGGCCCCTGCACCGCGGCCCGAGGCGTACCCCGCCAACGACCAGGAGTCCGAGCCGCGTGGCGTTCATCGAGTACCTATCGGACCCCTCCACGCAGCGTGAACTCCTCGCCCAGTCCATCGATCACATCTACCTCACCGCGATCCCCGTGGCGATCGCGATCGTGATCGGGCTGTTCCTCGGCATCCTCGCGCACCGCTCCCCCCAGGCGCGGTCGCCGATCCTGAGCACGGTCTCGACGTTCCTGACGATCCCGTCGTTGGCGCTGTTCGCGATCATGATCCCGTTCATCGGGATCGGCGCAGCTCCCGCGATCGCGGCGCTGACCCTCTACGCCCTCCTGCCGATCGTGCGCAACACGGTCTCCGGGTTGTTCTCGGTCGACAACGCGGTCGTCGAGTCGGCCAAGGGCATGGGGATGAGCGCGACGAGGCGACTCTGGAAGATCGAGCTCCCCAACGCGTGGCCGGTGATGCTGGCGGGGATCCGCGTGGCGACCCTGCTGACGATCGGGATCGCGGCGATCGCCGCTCTGGTCGGTGGCCCCGGGCTCGGCCAGGAGATCTTCACCGGGATCCGACGCATCCCGGCGACCGGCTCCCTGGAGGCGATCCTCGGCGGGACGCTGTGCATCATCGTGCTCGCTGTGCTCTTCGACCTGCTGTACCTGGTGATCGGCCGTCTGACCATCCCTCGAGGTATCCGTGAGTGACCTGAACAGCACCGACCCCGCGGCCGGACTCGGCGAGACCGCGGCTCCCGGTGAGATCATGATCGAGCTCCGGGAGCTGACCAAGCGGTTCCATGGGCAAGAGACGCCAGCCGTCGACCGCCTCACCCTGGAGATCCCCAAGGGCGAGATCGTCGTGTTCGTCGGTCCGTCGGGCTGCGGCAAGACCACCAGCCTCAAGATGATCAACCGCATCATCGAGCCGACATCCGGCCACATCATCATCGATGGTGAGGACGTCACCTCCATCGACCCCAACCACCTGCGGCGCCACATCGGCTACGTGATCCAGCAGATCGGCCTGTTCCCACACATCCGCATCGGCGACAACGTCGCGACGGTGCCGCAGCTGCTCGGGTGGGACAAGGACCGCATCGACGCCAGGGTCGACGAACTGCTCGACATGGTCGGCCTCGAACCGCACATCTACCGCAACCGCTTCCCCAAGGAGCTATCGGGTGGTCAGCGCCAGCGCGTCGGGGTCGCCCGTGCCTTGGCGGCCGATCCCCCGGTGCTGCTGATGGACGAGCCCTTCGGTGCGGTCGATCCGATCAACCGCAACCGGCTGCAGAACGAGTTCCTGCGGCTGCAGGGCGAGCTGCAGAAGACGATCGCCTTCGTCACCCACGACATCGACGAAGCCATCAAGATGGGCGATCGGATCGCGATCCTGCAGGAGGGCTCGCGTGTCGCACAGTTCGCCACCCCTGAGGAGATCCTCACCAACCCCGCCAACGACTTCGTCCAGGACTTCGTCGGCACCGGAGCGACGCTGAAGCGGCTCAAGCTGACCCGGGTACGGGAGGTCGAGCTGACCAAGGACGCGCTCACCGGCCGCATCGACGAGGACCGTGAGACGTTACGGCGCCGTCTGGCCGACTCCGACTGGACGGCGATCCTCCTGCTCGACCACGACGACAAGCCGGTGCGCTGGCTGCGTGGTCCCGACTTCCGCCACGACCGTCCGGTCGCCAAGCTCGGACTCCCGGCACGCGCTTTCGTCGAACCGCAGGCGACGCTCTCCGACGCGCTCGAGGAGATGCTGCTCGGCTCGGCAGGCGTCGCCATCGTGGTGGACGGACGCGGCACCTACAAGGGCCTGCTCGACGTCGACGACATCATCCTCGCGATCCAGACGATGCGCGACAGCGAGGCCGAGTTCTACCGCGCGGCGAAGCTGGCGGACCCCGCCGACGAGGTGCCGACCTGATGGCTGCGCTCACCCCACCCGACGCACAGGATGCCGCCGCCCGCCGCACACAGGCGGTCGACGAGGATGCCGCGACGGACAAGCGGGCGCGGCGTGCCAAGCTCATCCACTACTTCGGCATGCCGTTGTTCCTCCTCGCGGTCCTGGTGGCGTTGTACCTGTGGGTCCAGGCGCAGGAACTGGACTCGATCGAACTGCGCACCCTGACCTTCGACAGCCTGCTCAGCCAGACGCAACGACACATCGTCCTGACCCTGTACTCGACGTTCTTCGTGCTGCTGCTCGCGGTGCCGTTGGGGATCATGGCGACGCGGCCACGTACCCGCCGGTTCGCACCGGCCATCATCGGCCTCGGTAACGCCGGGCAGGCGATCCCCTCGCTCGGGCTCCTGGCGCTGCTGTTCTACCTCTTCCGGACCCAGCCGGCGCTCCCCAGCACCGGCATCTTCCCCGTGGTCGTCTCGCTGGTCGGCTACTCGTTCCTGCCGATCCTGCGCAACACGATGGTCGGGCTCGATCAGGTGGACCCGTTCATCCTGGAGGCCGGCAGAGGTATGGGGATGTCGGAGCGCCGTGTCCTTCGGCGGCTGGAGTTGCCCCTGGCCGTGCCGGTGATCCTCGCCGGCGTGCGCACCGCGCTGGTCCTGAACGTGGGCACCGCGGCCCTGGCGTTCCTCTTCGGTGGTGGCGGCCTGGGACAGACGATCTTCTCCGGGTTCCAGTTGCGCAGGACACCCGTGCTGGTCACCGGAGCGGTACTGGTGGCGGTGCTCGCGCTGCTGGTCGACTACATCGCGGGACTGATCGAGGAGAAGCTCACCCCCAAGGGGCTCTGACATCCCGGACGCAGATCGACCACGCCCCGAGGCCAAGCACGTACCATGGAACCTACGACCGCTCTAGGAGGCCAGGAGGTCGCACACGGACCTCCGGGAACGACGTCTCCCTCGCTCACCCGTCGTGCACGATCGCGCGGTGAGCCTGCAACGGTCCCCCGACGTGGCGGCACGGCGGGGACACCCAAACGGACGCACCTCCGATGGTGCGTCGGCAACCAACGATCGAAAGGAACCCCGTGCGCATCCGCAACCTGCGTATCGCCGGAAGTCTGGCCGCTGTCGCGCTGCTCGCCAGCGCCTGCGGCAACGGTCTCGAAGGCGAGGAAGCCACCGCTGACGGCGAGGTCGCCGAAGCCGGCGACGCGTCGCTGGACGGCGCCGAGTTCACCGTCGGCTCCAAGGACTTCGACGAGCAGCTGATCCTCGGCGAGATCTCCGTTGCACTGCTCGAGGACGCTGGCGCCACCGTCAACAACGAGGTGAACCTCGGTGGTACCGACGCGACCCGTGGCGCGCTCGAGACCGGCGAGATCGACCACTACTGGGAGTACACCGGGACCGCGTGGATCTCCTTCTTCGGCGAGACCGACCCGATCCCGGACCGTGTCGAGCAGTACGAGGCCGTGCGCGACCGTGAAGCCGAACAGGCCGGGCTGTACTGGCTCGAGCCCACGCCGTTCAACAACACCTACGGCCTCGCGCTGTCTCAGGAGGCCGACCAGGAGCTAGGTGGTGTCGATGCCATCTCCGACCTGGGCGCGTTGCTCGAGTCGGACCCCGACGCCGTGACCCTGTGCATCGAGTCCGAGTTCCGGGTCCGTGACGACGGTCTGCCGGGCATGGAGGAGCACTACGGCTTCGAGATCCCGGACGACAACATCACGGTCCTGGACACCGGCGTGATCTACGGTGCCACCGCTGACCGCGACCCGTGCAACTTCGGCGAGGTCTTCACCACCGACGGCCGCATCGCGTCCCTGGACCTGAAGGTCCTGGAGGACGACGAGGCGTTCTTCCCGCTGTACAACGTGGCACCGGTGTTCGTCGAGGACGTCTACGCCGAGTACGGCGCGACCCTCGCCGAGCTGTACGAGCCCGTCGCAGCCGCTCTCGACGACGACACGATGGCGAGCCTCAACGCCCGCGTGTCCGCCGACGGTGAGCGTCCCGCCGACGTGGCCCGCGACTGGTTGACCGAGAACGGTTTCATCGGCTGACCGTCGCCACCTGCACCAGGCACGGGCCCTCGCCGCGGCGGGGGCCCGTCGTCGTCATGCGGGCTCCGCCCTCCGGCCAGGTTGAGCCGCGCGAACCGCGCGAGCTACTCGCCGGCGCCCTTGCGCTGCGTCTGGCTCAGCCGGTCGAGGATGACCGCGATGATCAGCACGGCGAGACCCGAGTTGGTCGCGGCGGGGATGTCCACGCGGGAGACGGCGCGGAAGATGAGCTGACCCAGGCCGCCTCCCGCGATCAGCGCCGCGATGACCACCATCGACAGTGACAGCATCAACGTCTGGTTCAACCCCGCCATGATCGTGGGACGTGCCAGCGGCAGCTGGACCTCGAGCAGCGTCTGTCGACCGGTCGATCCGAAGGCGTTGGCCGCTTCCACCGTCTCCTTGGGGACCTGTCGGATCCCGAGGTTGGTCAGTCGCACCATGGGCGGCAGCGCGAAGATGACCGTCGCGATCGTCCCCGGCACCTTGCCGATACCGAAGAAGAAGGCGACCGGCAACAGGTAGATGAACGGGTGGATCGTCTGCATCGCGTCGAGGATCGGTCGCACAGACGCCTCGACGCGGTCGTTCTTCGCCGCCCAGATCCCCACCGGGATCCCGATGATCACACAGATCACCACGGAGGTGAGGATCATCGCGATGGTGGTCATCGCGAACCGCCACAGGTCATCGGTCAGGAACCCCATGAAGACCAGCAACCCCATGAAGAGCAGGGAGGTCTTCCAGTCCTGCACGAGGTAGGCGATCACCCCGACGACGAGCACGACGACGTACCAGGGCACGGACTGCAGCAGCCACTCCGTGGAGTCGAGCAGCTGCGCGATCGGCCATGCGATGGCATCGAACAACCAGCCGATGTTCTCGTTGGCCCAACGCACCGCGATGTTGACCCACTCGCCGAGGGGGAGCTCGTAGCGATCGATCATCTCGTCGAGGAACACGAACACCTGCGTCGCCAGCATCATCACGGTCATGCCGTCGCCTCCTCCAGCGGATCATCGACGACCTCGACCTCGCCGAGCGTCGTCAGGATGTCGAGCGGCGAGACCGCTCCGAGCAGCCGCTGATGCTCATCGACGACCGCCACGTACCGCCCGTCCCCCGAGAGCTGGAAGAGCGAGGCGATCGCCGCACCGTCGCGAGCACGGGGGAACTCCTGTGCCGCCACCGCGCCGACCTCACCCGACGCGCCTGCGAGGTCGGTGGGTCGCAGCATCCCGATAGGTCGGTCGTCGTCATCGAGCACGTAGCCGACGCCGCTCGCCTCCACCTCGTGGGCAGCCTGTGCCACCGGGGTGGAGGCCGTGAAGGTCGGCACCTGGTGCATGACGAAGCTGGCCGGGAGCACCTTGGCGTGATCGACGTCGGCCATGAAGTCGGCGACGTACTGGTCCTCGGGCTCGGTGACGATCTGTGTCGGTGTGCCGACCTGGACGGCACGGCCCTCCTTCATGATCATGACGCGCGAACCGACACGCAGGGCCTCGTTGAGGTCGTGGGTGATGAACACGATCGTCTTCTGCACGCGCTGCTGGAGGGTCAGCAGCTCGTTCTGCATCTGGCGACGGATCAGCGGATCCAACGCGGAGAAGGCCTCGTCCATCAGCAGGATGTCCGGATCGGTCGCGAGGGCCCGGGCGAGCCCGACCCGCTGCTGCATCCCGCCGGAGAGGTTGTGCGGGTAGCGGTTGGCCCACTCCCCGAGCCCGACGAGCTCCAAGGCTTCCATCGCCCGTTCCCGGCGCTCCTCTGGTTCGACCGCCTGGACCTTCAGCCCGTAGCCCGCGTTGTCGATCACCGTCTTGTGCGGGAACAAGGCGAAGTGCTGGAACACCATCGCCATCTTGCGGCGTCGGAGCTGACGCATCCGCTCGATGGAGAGCTGGGTGATGTCGTCCTCGTCGATGAACACCACGCCGTCGGTGATCTCGTGGATGCGGTTGAGGCACCGGATCAGGGTGGACTTGCCGGACCCGGAGAGCCCCATCACGACGAAGACCTCGCCCTGCATGATGTCCAGGGTGACGCCACCCACCCCGACGACGTGTCCGGTCTCGTCGCGGATGTCGCCGTTGGACGCGCCCTCCTTGAGCATCTCCAACGGCCGTCCCCGTGGCTCGCTGCCGAAGATCTTGACGACGTCCTGGAGCTGGATCTTCGCGTCCACGGTGTTCCTCTCCGTCGGCCCGGCACGCATGTCGCCGAGGTAGCTCGTAGAGTGCGTTCATGGGACCGTAGCGTCAGGCGCGACCCCGGCGTGGCGCGCCGCGGAGCGACTCCCGCTGCTCCCCACCAGGCACGACGATCGATGCAGTCCGCGGAGAACCCATGAGGATCCTCGTCGCAACCGACGGCACGCTACCGCTCGACGCGGCCGTGAGTCACGTCCAGCGCCTGTGGCGGGACGGCGACACCGTCACCGTGATGACCGCCATCAACCTGCCACGCCAGCTGCTGCGTCAGCTCAGCTCCATCGCTGCTTCGGAGGGTCTGCCGGTCGAGACGATCGTCGACGCGGCCGGCCCAGGCATGATGGGCATGGGCGGTGGCGACCGTGTCGCCGACAGGCTGCGACCACGCGCCGAGGCCTCCACCCTCGACGAGGTCATCGAGCGCTACTACCGCCAGGTCGCCGAGCAGAACACCCAGCCGTTGGTCGACGCGCTGTCAGCGGTCGGGATCCCTGCGGGAACGGTGGTCCGCGAGACGCATGATCGCACGGCGGCGACGATCGTCGAGGTCTGCCGGGACCGCAAGATCGACCTCCTGGTCATCGGGACCACGGGACGGGGACGCTTCGAGGGGCGGCTCGGCTCGACCGGCACCAAGCTGGTGCGCCTCGCCCCCGCGGACATCCTGCTGGTCCGCGTGCCGGTCTCGGCACCTGCCAGGTCCTGAGCGAGGACGGACGGCGAGCACGATGAGGGGCCCGACGTGCGGGCCCCTCATCGTGGTGCGTTGAGCGGTCAGGCCGCGGCGCGGGCCGCGTCGAGCCACTCGTCGACCATGTCGCGGTTGTCCTCGATCCAGTCCTGGGCGTGACGCTCGATGTCGCTCGCGCCATCCTCGCCCTCGTTCATGAGCAGGTTCTGCTCGGCGACGTCACCGAGCGGGATCTCGATCAGCTCGAGGAGGGTCGCAGCGGCCGGGTTGGCGTCCAGGAAGTCCTGGTTGGCCGTCACGATGATGTCGTTGGCGGTCCAGCCGATGTCACAGGGATCGTTGACGCACCCCTCGACACCCTCGACCGGGTCCTCACCATCCGGGTGGGTCGGCGCCTCGATCCACACGACGTCCTCACCGGGGACGAGCGCACCGACGGTCCAGTTCGGGGTCCAGGTGTAGAAGAAGATCGGCTCACCGCGCTCGTACCGCGCGATCGCGTCACCCATCAGGACCGAGTACTGCGCACTGACGTGGTGGATCGTCTCGTCCAGACCCTGTTCCTCGAAGTGCGTCTCGATCGCCTCGAAGCAGCCCCAGCCGGCGTCACAGCCGACGAGGTCCGCCCGACCGTCACCCTCGAAGTCGAACAGCTCCTGCAGCTCGGGGTCCTCGGCGATCTGTTCGATCGACTCGATGCCGTACTCGTCAGCGGAGGCCTTGTCCACGAGGTAGCCCTGGAAGCCGCCGGCCGGGATCATGTTGCCGACCTTGGCGACGTTCTCGGTCTCCTCGAAGAACGGATCGTGCAGCGGGAACCAGCCGTTCGCCCAGAGGTCGACATCGCCCTGGTCCAGCGCCTGGTAGAACAGCTCAGCACCCAGCTCGTTGTCCTCCGGATGCGTCACGTCGTAGCCGAGCTCGGTGAGCAGCTGGAAGTAGATCTCCGAGAGGATGTACTCGGTGTCCCAGGTGGCCCGGCCCATCTCGATCGAGCCCTCGATCTCTGCAGCCTCGGGCTCCTCGACAGGCTCCTCCTCGGGCTCCTCGACGGGGTCCTCTTCCACGTCCTCGGGAACGTCGACGGGATCGGCCTCTTCCTCCTCGGGCGCACACGCTGCCAGGATGAGCGCGAAGGCGCTCACGGCAGCGAGCGAGGCCCAGAAGCGTGACCGTGTGCGTGATGCGGTTCTCACGGGTCCTCCTCGTCGCTCGTGGTTCGGTGATGTGCAACCACTAACGTACGACCTGGGTCGTAGGGGTCAAAATGGCCTGCGAGGTCGTTGCGGTGCATCGCACCCGCTGAGCCCGAACGACCGAGGTCCATGCATCCAACGTACGCTTGCCTGGCGTCGAGGCAAGTCGTCGAGGCAAGGCAGCGCGGGACCGACGGGCGAGACCTCGGGTGCGGCCCTGCAGGGACGCTCGCCCCGTGGTCACCCGTTCGCGACACCCTCCCGGAGCTCACCGACCAACGTCGCAACGCGATCGGGCGCTCCGGCAGCATCGCCCTCACCCACGGCGCGCACCACCGACGAACCCACGATCACGCCGTCGGCGTAGGCGGCCACCTCGGCGGCCGACGCCCGGTCCCTGACACCGATCCCGACCGCCACCGGCTGGGGGGTGCGAGCACGGACACGCTCGACCAGCTTCCGGGTCACGTCGCCCGCGACGCTCTTGACGCCGGTCACGCCCAGCAGCCCGGTCGCGTACACCCATCCCGTCGAGGTCTCAGCGATCGCATCCAGCCGCTCGTCGGTCGACACCGACGACGCCAGGAACACCGTGGCGAGGTCGCGTCGTCGCGCCTCGGCGAGCCACGGGTCCGCCTCGGCGACGGGCAGGTCCGGCAGGATCACCCCCACGATCCCGGCATCGGCGAGTTCGTCGGCGAACCTGGCGTAGCCGCGCGTGTCCGCGATCGTGACGTAGGTCATCACCAGCTTGGGGACGTCGAGGTGGCGCAGGGAGCGGACCAGCTCCAGCTGCTCGGCGACCCGGTACCCGGCATCGAGCACGTGCTGGTTCGCGGCCTGGATGACCGGACCGTCCATCATCGGGTCGGAGAACGGCAGGCCGACCTCGAGGATGTCCGCGCCGGCCTCGACCGCCGCTTCGAAGCACGCCCGCGAGGTCGCTGGATCCGGGTAGCAGGCGGTGAGGTAGACGATCAGCGCCGCCCGCTCCTCGGCCCTGGCCCGGTCGAAGGCGGCCTGGATCGCAGCAGGCCCGGTCACAGGTGCCGACGGCGCGCTCATGTCTGCTGCTCCGAGGTTCCTCCCGGAGCCCACCGATCCGGGGCCGTGTCACCGAACGCGCGAGCGACGCCGACGTCCCAGCCGGCGACCTCGACCACCTCGTCGACGTCCTTGTCCCCGCGTCCCGACATCGTCACCACGGCGCGGGCGCCGGCGCCGAGCTCCGTCACCCCGTGACGCAACAGCCAGCCGACGACGTGGGCCGGCTCCAGCGCCGGGATGATCCCCTCCAGCTCGCAGGTCCGGCGGAAGCCGTCCAGCGCCTCGTCGTCGGTGGCGCTGACGTACTGGGCCCGCCCGGTCGACGCGAGCCACGCGTGCTCGGGACCGACCCCGGGGTAGTCCAGTCCGGCGGACACCGAGTGCGCCGGGAGCACCTGCCCGTCGTCGTCGACCAGCACGATCGACCGGGAGCCGTGCAGCACGGCCTCGCGGCCCTCGGTGATCGTCGCCGCAGAACGGCCGGAACCGACCCCCTCCCCGGCCGCCTCGACCCCGATCAGGCGCACCCCCTCGACGTCGATCCAGTCGGCGAAGGAGCCGATCGCGTTGGAGCCACCGCCGACGCAGGCGATCACGGCGTCGGGCTGACCGCCGGCCTGACCTGCGAACTGGTGCCTCGATTCCTCGGAGATGACCTTCTGCAGCTCCCGCACGATCGTCGGGAAGGGGTGGGGCCCCATCACCGAACCGATCAGGTAGTGGGTGTCGTCGACGTTGCTGACCCAGTCGCGCATCGCCTCGTTGATGGCGTCCTTGAGGGTGCGGGTTCCGCTCTCGACCGGCACCACCTCGGTGCCCAGCAGCTGCATCCGCACGACGTTGAGCCGCTGGCGCCGGACGTCCTCAGCACCCATGTACACGGTGCTCCCCAGCCCGAACAGCGCCGCGGCGGTGGCGACCGCGACCCCGTGCTGCCCGGCGCCGGTCTCGGCGATCACCCGGGGCTTGCCCATCCGCCGCGCCAACAGCGCCTGGCCGACCACGTTGTTGATCTTGTGCGAGCCGGTGTGCGCGAGGTCCTCGCGCTTGAGCCACACCTCGACCCCCGTCGCCTCCGAGAGCCGCGTCGCGTGGTACAGCGGTGTGGGGCGCCCGCCGTAGTCGCGGAGCAGCCCCTGCAGCTCCTCGCCGAAGCTCGGATCGGCCTGTGCGTCCCGCCACGCGTCGGTCAGCTGTGCCAACGCGCCGGACAGCGCCTCCGGGATGTACTGGCCACCGAAGCGGCCGAAGTAGCCGTCCCGTCCTGGGCCGTGCGCCTGGCCGGCGTCGCCGGCGGGGACCTCGGTCGTGCTCATCGCAGCCTCGATGCGTCGGAGTGGGCTCGGGTGGGCTCGGCGCGGCTCGCGGGCCGTCCGGCGTCCACCAGGTCGGCGACCGCCTGCCGCGGATCGGCGGCGAGGACCACGGACTCCCCGACCAGGACGGCATCCGCGCCGTCAGCGGCCGCCCGCCGGACGTCGTCGGGGTCGCGCACGCCCGATTCGGCCACGGCGAGGCAGCCCTGCGGCAGCCTCGGGCGCAGCCGAGCGAAGGCGTCACGGTCGAGCTCGAAGGTGCGCAGGTCCCGGGCGTTGACGCCCACGATCCGGGCACCGATCCGCACCGCTGCCGCCACCTCGACGTCGTCGTGCACCTCGACGAGCACGGACAGGCCGGCGGCGTGTGCCTCGTCGTGCAGGGCCTGGAGGGTGGCCTCCTCCAGCGCGGCGACGATCAGCAGCACGGCCGAGGCACCGGCCAGCCGCGCCTCCCAGATCTGGTAGGGGTCGACGATGAAGTCCTTGCGCAGGACGGGCCGTCCCAGCCCGGCGACGGCCGTCAGGTCGTCCAGCGAGCCGAGGAACCGGTCGGGCTCGGTCAGCACCGAGACGGCGAGCGCCCCGCCGTCGAGGTAGGCGCGCGCCTGGGCCGCCGCGTCCAGGTCCGGAGCGAGCGGCCCCTTGGACGGCGACGCCCGCTTGACCTCGGCGATCACGCCGGTCCCCGGTCCCGCCAACGCGTCGTACAACGATGGCGGTGCGGTGCGTGCACGGGACCGTTCGCGGAGTGCGGACAGCGGCTCACGGGCACGGGCCCGTGCGACGCGACGGTGCGCGCCGGTCAGCAGGTCGTCGAGGTAGCTCGTCAGGGTCGTGCTCCGCGGCTGGGCAGTGGACCGCCGGCAGCCCGATCGGTCCTGGCGAGCGATGGTAGGGGTCCG
>CAYVJT010000044.1:0-7797 GCA_964451855.1 uncultured Actinomycetota bacterium | reverse complement strand
GGGCAGTGGACCGCCGGCAGCCCGATCGGTCCTGGCGAGCGATGGTAGGGGTCCGCGGCACACGCGTACGCCTCGGTGCGGCATGATGCCCGCGGGCCGGCCGCAGCCCGACCGCATCCCCGACCGCATCCCCGACTCCACCGGAGACCAGCACCCGTGCACCATCCCGAGTGGGACACCCCCGAACGCCGCGCGCTGCGTGACACCGTGCGCCGCTTCACCGAGGAGCGGATCGTCCCCCACCTCGCCGGCTGGGAGGAGGACGGCCAGCTCCCACGCGCGCTGCACCGGGCCACCGCCGACGCGGGCCTGCTCGGCATCGGGTTCCCGGAGGCGGTCGGCGGGGCCGGCGGCTCGCCCATCGACATGTTCACCGTCACCGAGCAGATGATCCTCTCGGGTGGCTCCTCGGGGCTGATCGCCGGGCTGTTCACCCACGGCATCGGGCTCCCCCACCTCATCGACGGCGGTGCCCCGGAGCTGGTCGAGCGCGTCGCCCGCCCCGTGCTCGCCGGGGAGGCGATCATCTCGCTGGCGATCACCGAGCCGGACGCCGGCTCGGACGTGGCCGGGCTGACCACCCGCGCGGTCCGCGACGGCGACCACTACCTCGTCTCCGGGGCGAAGCTCTACATCACCTCGGGGACCCGGGCCGACCACTACACGGTCGCCGTGCGCACCGGAGGCGAGGGCGCCACCGGGATCTCGCTGCTGCTCATCGACCGCGACACGCCGGGCGTGCACGTCTCCGCGCCGCTGAAGAAGATGGGCTGGTGGTGCTCCGACACCGCCGAGCTGCACCTCGACGACGTCCGCGTCCCCGCCGCCAACCTGATCGGGGTGGAAGGGGGCGGCTTCGCCCAGATCATGCAGCACTTCGCCTCGGAGCGGCTCTCGATGGCCGTCCAGGGCTACGCGACCGCGCACCGCTGCCTCGACCTCACCCTGGCCCACGTCCGTCACCGCGAGACCTTCGGGCGGCCGCTGTCGAGCCGCCAGCTGATCCGACACCGTGTCGCCGAGATGGCCCGCCAGGTCGACGTCGCCCGCACCTACGTCCGCGCGGTCACCGACCGGTGGGTCGCCGGCGAGGACGTGACCTGCGAGGTGGCGATGGCCAAGAACACCGCGGTGGCCGCCTGCGACGCCGTCGTCGACGACGCGGTCCAGCTCCACGGTGGGATGGGCTACCTGCGCGAGACCGAGGTGGAGCGCCACTACCGCGACAGCCGGATCCTGGGGATCGGCGGCGGGACCACCGAGATCATGAACGAGATCGTCGGACGGCTCCTGCTGGCGTGACACGTGAGCCGACACGTCAGTCGTGGAGCGCCTCGGCCGCGCGGATCGCGGCGATCATGGCACCGGCCTTGCTGCGCGTCTCCTGCTCCTCGGTCCGCGGCACCGAGTCCGCGACGATGCCGGCCCCTGCCTGCACGTAGGCGGTGCCCTCGTGCAGGATCACGGTGCGGATCGTGATGCAGGTGTCGAGGTTGCCCGCGAGGTCGACGTAGCCGACGGCTCCGGCGTAGGGGCCGCGCCGGGTCGGCTCGAGCTCGTCGATGATCTCCATCGCCCGGACCTTGGGCGCGCCCGAGACCGTCCCGGCGGGGAACACCGCGCGCAGCACGTCGACGGGTCCGAGCCCCTCGCGCAGGGTCCCGGTCACCGAGCTCGTCAGGTGCATG
Organism: uncultured Actinomycetota bacterium; assembly: GCA_964451855.1. GTDB lineage: Bacteria > Actinomycetota > Nitriliruptoria > Nitriliruptorales > Nitriliruptoraceae > CSSed11-175R1. The sequence continues at coordinate 6,109 of CAYVJT010000044.1, read as the reverse complement.
ACGTGGCTGTAGCGCTCCACCTGGAGCATGTCCGCGACCTTCACCGAGCCGACCTCGCTGACCCGGCCGAGGTCGTTGCGTGCCAGATCCACCAGCATCACGTGCTCGGCACGCTCCTTCGCATCGGCGACCAGGTCCTGCTCGTTCGCCTTGTCCTCCTCGGGTGTCGCACCCCGGGGACGGGTCCCCGCGATCGGCCAGGTCTCGACGTGCCGGCCGTTGACCTGCACCAACGCCTCGGGCGAGGACCCGACGATCTGGGTCTCTCCCAGGTCCAGCAGGTAGAGGTAGGGCGACGGGTTGATCACGCGCAGCACCCGGTAGAGGTCGAACGCGGACGCCGAGGTGTCCAGCGCGAACCGTTGGCTGACCACCGTCTGGAAGGTGTCGCCCGCGCGGACGTACTCCTTGACCTCCTCGACCATGCGCTCGTACGCGCCCGGCTCGAGGTTGGACGGCGCCGGTTCCGGGGTGCCCCGCTCCGGCGGCGAGACCGGCTGTAGCGGGGGCGCGGCCGACGCGAGCCGCTCCACCACCTCGTCCGTGGCCGCCACCGCCTCGTCGTAGCGGTCGGCGAGCTCCTCCCGGTCGACGCCGTCGGTGACGACGTTGGTGACCACCGTCATGACCTGCCGCAGGTGGTCGAGGGCGACGACGTGGCGTGGGAACATCATCACGACGTCGGGCAGGCCGAGGTCGTCCTCCCCGGTGGCAGGCAGGTCCTCGACCTCGCGGACCGCGTCGTAGCCGATGTAGCCGACCGCGCCACCGTGCAGGGGGACGTCGAGGAGCGACGGCGCCCGCAGCACGTCGGTCACCTTCGCGAGCGCGTCCAGCGGGCCGGAGGCGTCCGCCGCCGCGGCGGGCGGCTCACCCTCCCATCGCACGGCCCCGTCGCGTCCCTCGAGCACCAACAGCGGGTCGACGCCGACGAAGGAGTACCGCCCCCACCGTTCCCCGTGCTCCGCCGACTCCAGGAGGAAGCTGCGGCCCTCCCCGCTGAGCTTCGCGTACACCGACAGTGGTGTCTCGAGGTCGGCGAGCACCTCGCGCCAGACCGGGACCACCCCGTGGTCCGCGGCGAGCTCGACGAACGTGTCCCTGGACGGGTGAACGGTCACCGGTCATGCCTCCTCGTCGCTGCCGGCGGTGCAGCGCGCGCGCCGTGGTCCGGCGAACCCGCGAGACGGCGGTGGAAGCAGCTGCGCTCACCGGTGTGGCAGGCCACCCCGTCACCCTGCTGGTCGACCAGCACGAGCAGGACGTCGCCGTCGCAGTCGACCCGCAGCTCGACGACCCGTTGGGTGTTCCCGGAGGTCGCGCCCTTGTGCCACAGCGCCTGGCGGGATCTGCTGTAGAACACCGTCTCGCCCTCCTCCACGGTCCGCGCCACGGCGTCCTGGTCCATCCATGCGACCATCAGGACCTCGCCGGTATCGTGCTGCTGCACGACCGCGGGGAGCAACCCACGATCGTCGAACCGCAGCTGTGCACGTTGTTCGGCGGTGAGCACCATGCCCTCCGAGGTCGGGCCGGGGTCGGACGCGCGAGCCTAGCCGCGCCACCGAGGTGCCCCGCGGGCCACCTTCCGTTAGGTTCGTTGCCCGTCTCCCCAGCCAAGGCGTCATCTCCAGGAGGTTCCCGTCGTGAACGCACCCGCGGCCTGGCACCCCGACCCGACCGGACGGCACGACCACCGGTACTGGGACGGCGAGCGGTGGACCGAGCACGTCGCCGATGCGGGCGTCGCGACCACAGATCCGCTGGACACGAGCTCGGATGATGCGACGTCGGGCGGCACGCAGTCCGCCGACACCTCGGACACGGGTCCGTCCACGACCGACGCCTCCGCGGGTGGGGACGCGTCGGGCTTCGCGCCGATGTCCCCGATCGAACCCACCTCCGAGTCCGGCGCGGGCGCCTCGCGTCCGGAGCACACCGGCTCGCCGTCCCCGGCTTCCAGCTCCCCCTACGGCCCGCCAGCGTCACCCGCCGCACCCGGTGCGCCGGGCGGCTACGGGTCCCCGTACGGCGGCGGTTTCCCCGCGGCGTCACCGGTCGACCACGGGGCACCGCAGGGCAGCAACCCGATGGCCGTGATCGGCATGGCGCTCGGCATCGCCTCGATCGTGTTCAGCTGGCTCGGGGTCGTCAGCCGCTTCGGCGGTGCCCTGATACTCGTCGCGGCGATCGCGGCGATCGTGCTGAGCGGCATCGGCAAGAGCCGGGCGAACAAGGGCCGACGCGGCAACGGCATGGCGATCACCGGCATCGTGACGGGCATCGTCGGGGTCATCGCCGCCGGCCTCTTCCTGGCCGGCGGAGAGTTCTGGCGCGCCTTCTCCGACGAGTTCAGCGACTTCATCGAGTGCATCGAGGAGACCGGCGACGAGCAGTACTGCCAGAGGCAGTTCGAGGACGCGATCCTCGAGCGGGATCGCGAGTGACCACCTCGACGGCGGACGGCGAGGTGGCCCGGTGACCGACGCCGAGCTTGCCCGGTGACCGACGCCGAGCGGTGCCCTGCCTGCGGCACCGACCGCCTGCAGCGCACCCGGGTCTCGAAGGAGGTCGCTGCCGCCTCCATCGCGGTCCACGGCGAAGGGCTCACGGTCCGCCACTGCGCCTGCGACCACGTCGAGGTCCCCGCGGAGCTCGGCCGTGCGGCGCGACGGGCGTCCGCGGAGGCCCTGCCGGCCGCGCGCGTGCGGTGGCTGCGTCCGGACCGCTGCCGCTCCTGCGCACGCCCGCTGACGATGCCCGCACGACGGACGACGCGTGCGGTGACCGTCACCACCGAGACGCTCCCGATCGTCACCCTGCGGTGCGACGTCCCGATGACCCGCTGTCCCGGCTGCGGCCTCGATCAGCTGCCGTCTCGGGCCCGACACGACGTCGCCGTCGCCCTCGCCACGTTGCTGCAGGCCGCTGCCGACGAGGTGTCCGGCGAGGACCAGGTGGACGTGGACGACCTCGGCCCCCTCGAACGGTTCACCCACCGGTTGCGCCGGTCGCGGGGACGTCCCCGCCGACCCGGACGCTGACCCCACCGTGACCGCACGACGCTGGAGCCCGACCGCGTCACGCGGCGGGATCGACCTGCCGCACGGTGACCCCACGCTCGGCCATCTCGCGCTTCACCTCGTCGATCCGCAGCTCGCCGAAGTGGAAGATCGAGGCGGCCAGCACGGCCGACGCGCCGCCGTCGGTGGCCGCTTCCACCATGTGCTCCGCCGTTCCGGCCCCACCGGAGGCGATCACCGGCACCGACACCACGGCCGTCACCGCACGCAGCAACGGCAGGTCGAACCCGGCCTTGGTCCCGTCCCGATCCATCGAGGTCAACAGGATCTCGCCGGCGCCCAGCTCGGTCGCCTGACGGCACCACGCGACCGCGTCCTTGCCGGTCGGGGTCCGCCCGCCGTGGATCGTGACCTCCCAGCCCGCCTCCGGATCCTCGGGATCACGGCGGCGGGCGTCGACGGCGACCACCACGGACTGCGACCCGACGGCTGCCGCGGTCTCCGCCAGCAGCTCGGGCCGCTCGACGGCGGCCGTGTTGAAGGCGATCCGATCCGCGCCGGCGTGCAGCATCCGCCGGGCGTCCTCGACCGTTCGCATGCCGCCGCCGACCGCGAAGGGGATCGACACCTCGTCGGCGACGCGCTTCACCACGTCCACCATGATCTCGCGCCGGTCGCTGGAGGCGGTGATGTCGAGGAAGACGAGCTCGTCCGCGCCCTCGCCGTCGTACAGGCGCGCGAGTTCCACCGGGTCACCGGCGTCGCGCAGGTCGACGAAGTTGACGCCCTTGACCACGCGGCCGGCGGTGACGTCGAGGCAGGGGATCACCCGGACCGCCAGCCCGTCGCCCCCGACACCGTCCGCCCGGTCGCTTCCGGTGCGGGTCGCGTCACCACCTCCGGTAGTGCCGGTCACCTCGCCGCCTCCGTCACGGTGCGCAAGGCTGCCTCGAGGTCGAAGGCGCCGCTGTAGAGCGCCTTGCCCACGATCGCGGCGTCGACACGCTCGTGGCAGCTGGCGAGGGTCCGCAGGTCCTCGAGGCTGCTGACCCCGCCCGATGCGGTGACCTGCGCCGTGGTGGCGTCCGCGACCTGCCGGAGCATCTCCACGTTGGGTCCCTGCAGCATGCCGTCCTTGGCGACGTCGGTGTAGACGAAGCGGGGCACCCCCATCCGTGTGAAGAGGCCCAGGGCGTCGAACAGGTCGCCGGCCTCCTCCGTCCAGCCGCGTGCCTGCAGCACGGTGCCCCTGGCATCGAGGCCGACGGCGACCTTCGGCCCGACCGCCACTAGCACCTGCTCCACGAAGGCGGGCTCGGCCAGGGCCATGGTCCCGATCACCACCCGCTCGGCCCCGTAGTCCAGCGACGCTTTGACGTCGTCCAGCGTCCGGACACCTCCCGAGGCCTGGACGCGACACCCCGTCGAGGCGACGATCCGCTCGATCAGGTGCCGGTTGCGCGGCTCACCGGTGAACGCGGCATCCAGGTCGACGACGTGCAACCAGCTCGTCCCGGCGTCCACGAACGCCTGTGCGGCGGCCACGGGGTCCTGGTCGTAGACGGTCTCCTCGTCGGCACGGCCCTGGGTCAGGCGCACCGCACGGCCGTCCTTGATGTCGACCGCCGGGTAGAGGGTGAACACCTCGTGCTCCTCGTCGTCTGGGTCACGACCGGGGGATGCAGGGGTGCCAGCGTAGGCCGTCACGGCACCGCCCTCGCTCCCCGCGGTCGGCTCGGATGCCTCTGCCGTCGCCCGTCGCGACACCAGCACCTGGTCACCGGCACCTGACAGGGGCACCTGGACACCGGCACCTGACAGGGGGCATCTGACAGGGGGCACCTGGTCACCGGCACCTGACAGGGGGCACCCGACGGGAGACACTCACCACATGACCCACATCGAACTCGCCGGGGTGACGGTCGAGCAGGACGGCCGCCGCCTGCTGGGCGAGCTGGCCCTGTCGGTCGGTTCGGGCGAGCGGCTGGTGATCCTCGGACCGTCGGGGTGTGGGAAGACGACCCTGCTGCGCGTCATCGCCGGTGTCCAGCCGATCACCGATGGCCGGATCGCCCTCGACGGCCGCGACGTCACGCAGGCGCCACCGCGCGACCGCAACGTCGCGATGATCGACCAGCAGGCCAGCCTGCAGCCGCACCTCGACGTCCGCCGCAACCTCGGCTTCGCCCTCCGCCTGCGACGCACCCCGCCCGACCAGATCCGCGAGCGCGTCGCCGCAGAGTCCCGCGCGTTCTCCCTCGGCTCCCTGCTGCCTCGACGTCCCCGGACCCTCTCCGGCGGGGAACGCCACGAGGTGGCGTTGGCCCGATCGCTGGTCCGTCGTGCCTCCGTCCTGCTGATGGACGAGCCCATGGCGCGCATCGATCCGGGCCGCCAGGGGGTGCTCCTGCGCGAGCTGATCCACATGCAGGAGGGGTACGGCGTGACGCTGATCGCCGCGACCAACGACCAGCGGGTCGCGATGAGCCTGGCCCACCGCATCGCGGTGCTCGCCGAGGGCCGGCTGGCCCAGGTCGACACCCCCGGCGCGCTCTACGCCCGGCCCTCGACGCTGTTCGTCGCCGGGTTCCTCGGCTCGCCGCCGATGAACCTGCTCGACGGCATGATCAGCCGCACGGACGGACGACCGCACGTCCGGGCCGAGCCCTTCTCGCTCCCGACCTGGGCGCCCGACCTGTCGGCACGCGTGGGCGAACCCGTCGTGCTCGGGGTGCGGCCGCAGCAGGTGGCGATCGACACCACGCCCGGACGCGCCAGCCAGCGGTGTCGCGTCGTACGACGTGCGTTCGGCGGCGCCGAGGTGACCCTGCACCTGCGCACCCCCGCGGGTCGGGCGCTGACCGCGGTCGTCGCCACCCCCGGCCCGGAGGTGGACACCCTCGTCGGCGTCTCGGTGGAGCCCAGCGCGGTCCACCTGTTCGACCCGATCACCGAGCTGGCCATCGGCCACGGGGTGTGATCCCGCGACGGCTCGCTCGGCGGCTCCCTCGACGGCTCCCTCGGCGGCTCGCTCGCCGGTCAGCCCGCGGGCAGCGCACCGAGCCAGTTGCGCAGCAGCCGCTGAC
>CAYVJT010000043.1:7786-20586 GCA_964451855.1 uncultured Actinomycetota bacterium | reverse complement strand
CTTCTCCTCGGGGTACTCGTAGTCCTCGAGCTCACCGCGGAAGTAGGCGTCGTAGGCGGCCATGTCGAAGTGGCCGTGGCCGCAGAGCGCGGTGAGGATCACCTTCTCCTCACCGGATTCCTTGCACTCCAGGGCCTCGCGCACCGTCTGTGCGATCGCGTGGGTGGGTTCCGGCGCCGGCAGGATCCCCTCGCTACGGGCGAAGCGCACCGCCTGGTCGAAACACTCGGTCTGGTTGATCGCGACCGCCTCGAACATCCCGAGCTCGTACATGTGCGACAGCAGCGGCGACATGCCGTGGTAGCGCAGCCCACCGGCGTGGATCGCCTCGGGCACGAAGTCGTGTCCGAGCGTGTGCATCTTCACGAGCGGCGTCATCCCGGCGACGTCCCCGAAGTCGTAGCGGTACTCGCCCTTGGTGAAGGTCGGGCATGCGGACGGCTCGACCGCGACGATCCGCGGATCGCTCCTGCCCTCCAGCTTCTCGCGCAGGAACGGGAAGAACAGCCCCGCGAAGTTGGAGCCACCACCCGTGCAACCGACGATGACGTCCGGGCTCGCCCCGACCTTGGCGAACTGCTTGAGCGCCTCCTCGCCGATCACGGTCTGGTGCAGCAGCACGTGGTTGAGCACGCTGCCGAGCGCGTACTTGGTGTCCTCGTCCTGCATCGCCGTCTCGACGGCCTCGGAGATCGCGATGCCGAGGCTGCCCGGCGAGTTCGGATCCTCGGCCAGGATGGCGCGCCCGGCCTCGGTCCGGTCCGACGGGCTGGAGTGGATCGTCGCGCCCCACGCCTCGATCATCGACTTGCGGTAGGGCTTCTGGGTGAACGACGCGGCCACCTGGAAGACCTCGCAGCCGAGGTCGAACTGCGAGCACGCGAACGCCAACGCGGAACCCCACTGCCCCGCCCCGGTCTCGGTCGATAGGCGCTTCACGCCCGCCTTGGCGTTGTAGTAGGCCTGCGGCACGGCGGTGTTGGGCTTGTGGCTGCCCGCCGGCGAGACGCCCTCGTACTTGTAGTAGATCCTCGCCGGGGTGCCGAGCGCCGCCTCCAGACGGTGCGCCCGGTACAGCGGGCTCGGACGCCACAGGCTGTAGACCTCGCGGACCTCCTCGGGGATCTCGATGTAGGACTCCGCCGAGACCTCCTGCATGATCAGGTCCATCGGGAACAGCGGCGCGAGGTCGTCGGGCCCGATCGGATCGTGGGTGCCGGGGTGCAACGGTGGCGGTGGAGGTGCCGGTAGATCCGGGATGACGTTGTACCAGTGCGTGGGCATCTCGCCCTCGTCCAGCAGGATCTTCGTCGGCTCGGCCATCTCCCACTCCCTCACGATCGTTGGTCACCCCGATGGACGGGGCAGGATACGGCGCCATGCACGGACAGCGCCTCACCGGCAACCTCTCCGAACCACCCGGTCCGACCCGCAGGCTCCCGGAGCTCAGCTCGCGCGATCTCCCACGCACGGCCGGACCCTATGCTAACGCGCCGACGTGACGCTCGGCACGAGGATGTGGGGAGGCGCACCGTGCGAAGTGAGCGCGGCACGGTCCTGGCGGTCGCCGGCCCCGGTGAGCGGCCCGACGGGTGCCGAGAAGCGGCACAGCGACACGCCGAGCGCCTGGATCTGGTGCTCACCTGGCGCGATGTCGAGGTGGAGGGGGACCTCGCCGACCTGATCCGTACCGCCGGTGATGACCACGATGCACTCCTGCTCGCCAGCGGCGATCTGGCCTCGTCGCGTTGCGTCGCGCAAGCGGTCCGTACGGCGAGCGGTCCGGTGGTGCACGTCGACACCACCGTGCTCGACCACCTCGACGTCGTGCACGACGCGTGCGACCACGTGATCCACGGCCGGCAGCGCCGGTCCTTCCACGATGCGCTCGCCCACATCGTGGCCCTCCGTGCCTCGCCTCCGACCACGCATGCCTACGGCCCAGGGCCGGAGCAGGTCGCCGATCTCCGGCTGCCCGCCACCGAGCTGCCGGCCCCGATCGTGGTGCTGCTGCACGGCGGGTTCTGGCTGGACCCGTACGAACGCGACCTCATGGGCCCCTTGGCCGTCGCGCTGACCGACGCCGGCTGGGCGACCTGGAACGTCGAGTACCGACGGCTCGGGCCGACCGGCGGGGGGTGGCCAGCGACCTTGGCGGACGCCTGCGCTGCGATCGACGCGGTCGCTGACCTGGCCACCGAGCAGCCGATCGACCCGACCCGCGTCGTGCTGCTCGGGCATTCGGCCGGGGCGCAGCTCGTGCTCTACGCCGCGACCCGCGCGGACGCGCCAGACGATGCGCCGGGCGTCGCACCGCGGGTCCGGCCCTGCGGCGTGGTGAGCCTGGCCGGCGTGCTCGACCTCGAGGCAGCCGCCGGTGCGGAGCTGGGTGGAGGAGCCACGACCACGCTGCTCGGGTCGCCGGCCGAGCATCCCGAGCGTTACCGGGCCGCCTCGCCCATCCACCGCCTGCCCGTGCGGACCCCGCTGCTCGTCATCCACGGTCCCGGCGACCGCCTGGTCCCCGTCGACCAGAGCACCAGCTACGTCGAGGCAGCACGCCACGCCGGCGACGACGTCGAGCAGCACCTCCCCGAGGTCGCCCACCTCGACATCATCGCCCCCGACGGTCCGGCCGGTGAGCTCCTGACCGCCTGGCTCGAACGGCGAGGGCAGCCCGGGTCCGCGCCCCCTCATCGACCGGCACGGTGAACCCGAAGCCACCGCAGCGGCGGACCGACGCTGGGCCGATGGCCCCTACCCTCGTCCCATGCTGCGCCGCCTGCTCCTCCGCCTCTACCGCCTCCCGGATCGTCAGGTCCTGCACGACCCTGCCGAGCTCGGTCTGGATGCGCAGGACGTCGAGGTAGCGGCGATCGACGGCGCTCGACTGCGCGGCTGGTACCTCGCGGCCGACCCCGTCGGTCAGGACCACGACGTCCCGTCCCCGGCGAGCCCACCGCGGCCAGCGGTGGTCGTGATGCACGGCTGGGCCAGCGCCGCGGGGGATCTGCTGCCGACCGCTCCGGCCATCCTCGCCGCCGGGTTGCCGATGCTCTACCTCGACGCCAGGGGGCACGGCCGCAGCGACACCGCCGAGTTCATGTCCATGCCTCGGTTCGCCGAGGACGTGGAGGCCGCCGTGGGGTGGTTGCGGAGGCGTCCCGAGATCGATCCCGAGCGCATCGCGCTCGTCGGCCACTCGGTCGGCGCTGGCGCGTGCCTGCTCGCCGCGTCACGCGATCCGCGCATCGCCGCGGTCGTGAGCATCAGCTCCATGGCCCATCCGCGGGAGATGATCGCTCGATCGTTCCGCCGGCATCGAGCCCCTGCGATCCTGATCCGGGCGGCGTTGAGGACGATCGAGCGCACGATCGGTCACCGGTTCGACGACTTCGCACCGCTGCACACGATCGCCCGTGTCGCTGCGCCGGTGCTGGTCGTCCACGGCCTCGATGACCCCACCGTGCCCACAGGGGACGCGACCCGCCTCGCCGAGGCGGGCGGTCCCACCGCGACGCTCGAGCTGGTCCCGGGCGCCGATCACGGCGACCTCCACGCCTTCGAGCCGGTCATCCCGCAGGTGCTGCTCCACCTGCAGGCGTCCCTGACGAGCCCTGCATCGGGCGGGAGGGACGCGCCTCAGCAGCAGGCGACCGGCGGGGGAGCCGACGCTGATGGCTGAGCATGCGCCAGCCCCTTGACTTCACGTGGACTTCAACTCGTACGGTGCTCGCCGTGAGCTGAGGACGGACGCGAGGAGGGTCGGGTGTCGGACGTCGCTGTGTGCACGCTGGAGGACCTGCGCGAACGGGGCCAGGTGCTCGCCACGGTCGGTGATCGCCGCGTGCTCGTCGTGGAGCACGAGGGCGAGGTGCGGGCCATCGACAACCGCTGTCCCCACATGGGCTTCCCGCTGCACCAGGGCACCCTCGCTGACGGGATCCTCACCTGCCACTGGCACCACGCCCGGTTCGAGTTGGCAGGAGGCTGTGCCCTCGACCTGTTCGCCGACGACGTCCCGACCTTCGCGACCGAGATCGTCGATGGGATGGTGCGCGTCGCCGCGACACCCCGCACCCGGGACGAGCGGTCACACGCGCTGGCCAAGGCTGAGCAGGGGCTGGAGCACCAGCTCTCACTGGTCCTCGCCAAGGCTGCGATCACGCTCGAGGAGACCGATACCCGGATCGAGGCCCTGCAGCGGACCGCCACGTTCGGTGTCCGCAACCGTGTCGACGGGTGGAGCAGCGGGCTGAGCATCCTCACCTGCCTGGCCAACCTCATGCCCCACCTCGACCCCGCCGACCGGCCCCGTGCGCTGTTCCACGGGATGGTGCACGTCGCCGCTGGGACAGCCGGGTCACCGCCCAGCTTCGACCTCACCCCGCTGGTCGACCCGGACGATGCCCCCGACCGGCTCCTGGGCTGGTTCCGCCGCTTCGTCGAGACCCGGTCGGAGGACGCAGCCGAGCGCGTCCTGACCACCGCGATCGACCGAGGGCTCGATCCCCGTGCGGTGGCCGACCTCGTCTACGCCGCCAGCACCGACCACCGCTACCTCGACGAGGGGCACGTCCTCGACTTCGCGACCAAGGCCTTCGAGCTCCTGGGCCACATCGGCTGGGATGCCGCGGGCGAGCTGCTGCCAGCCCTCGTACCGCCGCTGGTCACCGCCACACGGATGGAGGAGACCTCCAACTGGCGTGCCCCCATCGACGTGGCTGCCGCGGTGGAGGCAGCGATCCCCGAGTTGCTCACCGCCCTCGACGCCGGTGCCGACCACGTGCAGGACGCGTGGGCGGACCACGCTGCGCTCGCCGAGGTGGTCCTCGACGCCGAGCCGGACGAGACGCTGTCGCTGCTGGTCTCGCAGGCGGCCGCGGGCGTGCCGATGGCCGAGCTCTCGGCCGCGGTGGCCTACGCCGCGGCCCTGCGGGCGGCCCACTTCCCCACCTCGAACGAGCACGACGACTGGGACACCGTGCACCACACGTTCACGTTCGCCAACGCCGTCGACCAGGCCGTGCGCAGCTACCCGTCCCGGCTCCTGGCCCGGGGCATCCTCGATGCCGCTGCGGCCGTCTACCTCGAACGGTTCCTGAACGTGCCCAAGCGCCCCCTGCCGGACGCCTCGCTACCTGACGCCTCCGCTGCCGACCTGCTGGCCACCTTCGACACCCACGGCCGCATCGACGAGGCCGGCGAGATCACCGCAGCGCTCGTCCGCTCGGGCGGTGCAGGCGAGGTCGTCCGCACGCTGGGGCATGGGCTCCTGCGCGAGGACGCCGGCTTCCACGAGTACCAGATCCTCGATGCTGCGCTCAGCCAGGCCACGAGGTTCGACGGTCGCCCCGAAGCCGAGCACGTCCTCGTCGGCGCGTCACGGTTCCTCGCCGCCCGCTACCCCACCGTTCGCGCCCGCCGCCAGACCTTCGACATCGCCCTGCGCCTGCACCGTGGCGAAGCCATCCACGACCTCGAGGGCTGACGGTGATGACCGCCTCGAGCGGTCATCACCGTCACGCCGCAGTAGGTCGTACGGGACCTCGGCCGGGTTCGCAGCCGACGTCGCTCCCGACAACGCTCACTTCTCGCCGCGGATCACCGTGACCGGGCACGACGCATGCTGGACGCACTGCTGGCTGACCGAGCCCAGCACCAGGCCGGTGAATCCACCGCGTCCCCGGGAACCAACGACCAACATGTCGGCGTCCGCGGACTGATCGACGAGGGCCTCGGCCGGGTGCGTGTGCGGATACGCGACCGCTTCGGTCCGTACACCAGCATCCGCGATCTCGGCGACGACGGCCTCGACGAGTGCCTCAGCGTGTTCCCGAGCTTGCGTGGCTTCCTGCTCGAGATGCTCGTGCATCCGCTCCGTCGCGGCGCTCGACGACATCACCTCGGACCCGAACTTGTGCTCACGCCACGCCGGTTGGTACTCGTAGACGTAGACGATCTTGAGATCCGCGTCGCGCAGGCCCGCTTCCTCCACCGCCCAACGGAGCGCGGCCTGCGCCTCCTCTGAACCGTCCACACCAACCACGATGGTGCCCATCATTGCCCTCCTGTGAGGACGTTCACACGATGAGCAACTCTGGCACAACGCCTCGGGTTTGACAATCGTTGTTCCGCCGGGCTGCCCGCGGCGCTGATCCGATCCGCGCGGCAGCGGGCAGCGGTGACGCAGGCGCGCACGTCGGCACCGTCGATCTCGGCGTACGAGCACGGCACGGAAACAGCCCCGATCGGACGTCGCTCGGACCGCGAGTTCGTCGAGCTGATGGAGGTTGTCGGCAGCCGTGGGACGGCCGAGGACAGGTGTTCCGATCTCGCCCCAGCACCCACCGCGAGGTTCCGTCGTGAGCATCGACGGGGCCAGGAGCCGTGTTCCACCGCACGACGAGGGCGGCGCTCTGAGACCGGTCGTCTTGCCAGCCGCCCCGCAGCTACCTGCTGGCAGCGGCTCGGACACGGGCGGCCTCGCCGGCGTGCCGCTCCGAGAGATGACCTGCCTCGTACAACCACGTGATCGTGTCCTCGATGGTCTCTTCGACGGGTCGCCATCGCACACCGAGCGCCTGCTGGTCCGCGTCGTCGTCGACCGGGACACCGTGCCGCAGGGGGTACAGACCCATCGAGGAGAAACCTGGGTCCACGCCGCGGCGTTGGGCCGCATCGGCCAGCCGGCCGGCCGCGCGCAGCATCGGAGCCGGCGCCGGGAGCAGCGGAAGGCGCCGGTCGGTGACCTCCCGGGCCAGATCCCGCATCTCGGTGAGCGTCAGCTCACGGCCGCCGAGCAGGTAGCGGCGGTCGGGTCGCTCCAGCGCGAAGATGCGCGCGTGGGCGAGGCCGACGTCGCGAACGTCCACGACAGGGACGACACCTGGAATCCTCACCGAGACGGGATCGGTCAAGAGCGACCGCAGGATCTGCGTGCTCTCGCCCAGGTGCGGGTCGTGAGGCCCGAGGGCCACGCCCGGGTTGGTGACCACGACGTCGGCGCCCTCGTCGGCGAGGGCCAGGGCGATCCGTTCGGCCTCGGCCTTGGTCTCGAGGTAGGGCCCCTCGGGGTCGCCCGTCGGGGTCGCGGAGGTCATCGGAGCCTCGCACGGCATCAGCGCGACGTACGACGAGACGTGCACGATCGGCGCGAGCCCACGCTCGACGGCCGCCTGGAGGACCGTGCGTGTGCCATCGACGTTGACCTCACGCATCCGCTGCGCGTCGGCCTGGTTGAGGCTGTACAGGCTCGCCGCGTGCAGCACGGCGTCGACCCCGTCCATCGCCGGGACGAGCGCGTCGCCGCCGTCGAGCACATCGCCCTGCACGACCTCGACGTCATCCGCAGTCCGGCCCAACGGTTCGAGTGCGGTCGTCACCCGATCCGGACGCCGTGCGAGCACCCGCACGGCATGTCCCTCGTCGAGCAGAGCAGCGACCGTGTGCGATCCCACATGCCCCGTTCCACCGGTTACCAACACCCGCATACCGCCTCCCATTCCCCGTGGCAGCCGTGCATCCTGACACGAGCATCAGTGCGATTCAAGGGTGATGGATCGTCGTCCCGCTCCACCGTGCCCGTCACGCTGCCGAGCACGTAGCGAGGTCGAGATCATCCGCCGACACGCCGACCGACCACGAGCCCACGGCTCGGTACCGAGTTCGCCACTCAGCGTCGCGGCACCTCAGGTCGGAGCCTGCACGCACGGCCCGAGGCGACCAGGGCAACACGCCGTCGCGGGGATGACCCTCAGGGATGGCCAGACGACCGGCGCATCCACGGCAGGCCCGGAGCGTGCAGCGGAGCGTCGGCGTCTCGCTCCTCGGCTCAGCTGGCAGCGTCGACCACCCTGAGGACCTCGTCGAGCCGCCGCCAGAGCTCGTCCACGTCCTGCGTGCGGTGATAGCAACCGAAACCGAGCCGGAGCCGATCGCGACGGTGGTCCACGATGACCCCGCGGTCGGCGAGGCTCGATGCGAGCTCACTGGCCGCCGCGACCACGAAGGTGAGGAAGTTCCCGCGGTCGCTGGCCACGTCCGGCGGGAGCAGTCCGGCCACCAGCGCCTGCCTCGCCGGCTGCCCGTCCGCGAGGTCGACGAACCGCCGCTGCAGTGTCCGCACGTGGTCGTGGATCGCGGCCACCTCGACGTGGCTGTCGTCGAGCCACCGGTGCACGGCGTTGGCGCGGTACAGCCCACTCGGATCGAAGGTTGCGCCAAGGAACCGCGAGCCGTCGGTGCCGTAGCCGACGCGCTCCTCCGGTCCCGCGGCGAGCGCGGAGAAGCCCGCGAACCAGCCGGTGTCGGGCGGCCGTAGCCCGTACCCGGGCGGGCAGTGCATGAACGCCGAGCCCTCGCCCGCCATCGCGTACTTGTAGCCGCCGGCGAGGTAGAACGCGCGGCCCTCGACCGCGGACAGGTCGGTCGGCAGCGCCATGTAACCGTGGTAGCCGTCGATCACCACGAAGGTGTCCTCATCGGGCACCGCTGCGACGAGCGCGGGCAGGTCCGACAGCACGTAGCCGGAATCGAACAGCACCTGGCTGACGTACACGAGGTCGTGCCCACCGCGGGCCGCCGCGGTCCGCCACCGGTCCGGCAGGTCGGGGAAGGGTTCAGCCGGGACCCGTTCGACCTCCACGACCCCGTCCTCCTCCAGCCGGGCGATCTGCCGCGCGAAGCTGTGGAACTCCGCGTCGGTGGTCAGCACCCGGCACGGCTCCCGGCCACCGGCGAGGAGGAGACAGGACAGCAGGCGCATCACCAGCTCGTGGGTGTTGGGCGCGATCGCGATCGTCGCAGGATCTGAGAGGCCCAGCCGCCGGGCGACGTGGCCCTGGAACTCGGGCACCACCCTGCCGAAGACGTGGTCCCACTTGTGGTCGTGGCGTTCGGCCGCGTCCAACCACGCCCGGGTGTGCGCTTCCCGTGTCACGTCGGGCCACGGATGGTGGCTGTGCGCTGCCACGTGCAGTCGGTCGGGATGCGCGTCGAGGAAACGCGAGAAGCCCCCGCGGGTGCGATCGGGATCGAGGGTGCCCAACGGCCCGCTCACGGGTGCTCGGGGCTCGCGTGGAAACGGAAGCCGAGCTGCTGGGCGACCTCCGGTGGCAGCTCCGGCAGCTGGTGGCGCGGGATGCAGTAGGTGGCGAGGTCGTAGAGGTCGCGGAACGCCTTGTTCCGCTCGGCCGCCTTCTCCAGGTAGCGGTGCCCGGAGGTGCCGCCGGTCCCGATCTTCGAGCCGATCATGCGGTGGACCATCAACGCGTGGCGCTGCCGCCAGGCCGTGAAGCCCTCGTCGACGTCGACCAGGGCGGTCAGCAGCCGGTGGGGCATCTGGAACGCCGGCTCGTCCCGGTACAGGGTGATGAGCAGCGCCGCGATGAACGCATCGTGGGACAGCTGGCGCTCACCCTTCTCCCGCAGCTCGTCGTAGCGGTCCCGGTCGAACACCGTCGCGAAGGTCTGCACGGTCGCGTCGTGGGCCGCGAGCTGCTCGGCCCGGCCCTGGTCGTCGAGGCTGTCGTTGTCACGGATGATGCGCGCCTCCTGATCGAGCATCGCATCGACCGACGCGCGGTACTCGGCCCAGAAGTCGAAGCTGCCCCACTGCACGAAGGGGGTGCGCTCGAGCCAGTGCTCGACGTGGGACAGCAGCGACGGTTCCTGTGCCGTCGCCTCGATCTGTCGCGCATGCTCCTCCGACAGCACGGCCGTGTAGGGCTGCTGGTTGATCAACGGACGGTGCTCGGGGTCGATGCCGAGCTTGTTCTCGATCAGCCGGAACTGCACGCTCTGGAAGCCCGACGCGGGGACCAGGAACTCCCGGAAGTCGAGGAAGTCCAGCGGGGTCATCGTCTCCAGCACCGGCAGCTGTGCGAGCAGGACCCGCTGGATCTCGGTGATGCGCTCCAGGCGCTGGACGACCTGGGAGAGCTCCCGTTCGGCGATGTGGGACCGGCTCATCGTCGCGCTGACCGCGTCGAGCTCCCACAGGATCTGCTTGAACCACAGCTCGTAGGCCTGGTGGGTGACGATGAACAGCATCTCGTCGTGCGCGGGTCGGCCGACGCGCTCGCTCTCGAGGTGCTGGGCCTCCAGGAGCTCGTCCAGGCCGAGGTAGTCCCAGTAGTAGAGAGGGTCGGGCTCACTCATCGTCGTGCTCCTCCCATCCCGACGTGTGCTCGGTCCGGCGACCATGATCATCGCCGTGTCCGTGACCATCGCCGTGCCCGTCACCGCCGTCGTGACCGTCACCGTCGCCGGCGCCACCACCGTCGCGCAGGCGGTCGCGGGCGCGTTCCTTCATCACCGTACGGTTCACCTTGCCCAGATGCGTCCGCGGCAGCTCCTCCACCACCTCGATGACACGCGGGTGCTTGTAGGCCTCGAGCCGCTCGATCACCCAGCGCTGCAGCTCGTCCTCCAGACCCTCGCGCTCCTCGGTCACCGTGACGAAGGCCGCCGGCTTGATCAACCCGGTCGCGTCCGGCGCACCGACCACGACCGCGCTGGTCACCTCCGGATGGTCACCGAGCACGCCCTCGACCTCGGCCGGCACCAACCACTTGCCCTTGACCTTGATGGCATCGTCGCCACGTCCGACGTAGCTGAGGTAGCCCTGCTCGTCGCGCTGCACCAGGTCGCCGGTGACCACCCACTCGCCCCGGAAGACCTCCTTCGTCCGCTCCATGTCCCGCCAGTAGCCGATCCCGCGGGAGTCGCCCGCCACCCACAGCTTGCCGACCTCACCGGCCGGCAGTTCCCGGCCGTCGTCGTCACGGACCTCGACCCGGAAACCCGGGACGGGCTTGCCGAGCGTGCCCGGCTTCACGTCCCCCGGGACGTTCGACAGGAAGATGTGCCACATCTCCGCGGTGCCCAGCCCGTCGAGGACCTCGACCCCGAAGGTCGCCTGCCACCGTTCGTACAGCGCCGGGGGGAGCGCCTCCCCCGCCGAGGTGGAGAACCGCAGGCTCGACAGGTCCTGGGACGCCGCGTCGGGATGGTCGAGCATCGCCTGCATCATCGACGGCACGTTGACCAGGATCGTCGGACGGTGCGCGGCGATGCGGGCGAACACCGCCTCGGGGGTGGCACGATCGGGGAAGAGCACGGCGCTGGCACCGACCGAGAAGGGGAAGAACAGGTTGCATCCGGTCGCGTACCCGAAGTACAGCTTCGGCACCGACAGCGTGACGTCGTCCGGGCCGTACCCGACCGCCTGCTGACCGTAGAGCCGGGTGGTGTTGGCGAACGAACGGTGGGTCTGTACCACCGCCTTCGGGGTCCCGGTGGTCCCTCCTGAGAACAGCCACAGCGCCGGATCGTCGGGGTGGGTGGGGGCGGCCTCGACCGGTCCGCCGACCGGCAGGTCCTCGAGGTGGGTGTGCCCGCCGCCGGTCCCCGACCGCTGGGCCGAGCGCCGATCGGTGTCGTCATCGCCCGGCGCTCCTGTCGCGTCGCCGACCACCAGCAGCGGCAGCGCCCTCCCCGCCAGGCTGGCCGCCTCCTCCGCGAGCGGCACCGCCTCGGCGTCGACGATCGCCAGCCGTGCACCGGCGTAGGCGACGATGCCCGCGAAGGCGTCGGCGGGCTGGTGGGGGTTGACCATGACCGGCACGGCGCCGAGCTTCAACGCTCCGAAGAGCGCGCCGACGAAGCCGGGTCCGTCGGGCATCGCCACGAAGACCCGCTCCTCGGCCCGGACGTCGAGGTGGTGCAGCGCCGACGCGTAGCGGTCCGCCAGCGCATCCACCTCGGCGTAGCTGAGCGAGCCGTCGTCGAGGCGCAGCGCGGTCCGCTCACCGTGGCCCTCCCGGACCCGATCGGTGAGGAGGTGCTCGGCGATGTTCAACCGTTGGTCGGTGCTCACGGCGCTCCTTCCCGGTGGCTCACCAGCCGAGCGCCTCGGCGAGCCGCTCGACCTGGTCCGGATCCGCCACGGCCGGGAACAGCATCAGGTGCTCGCAGCCGGCGTCGGCGTAACCCTGCACCAGTTCACGCACCCCGAGGGACGACGTCAACAGCTCGTCGGCGATCCGCACGGCGTAGGGGCCGGTGAAGGCGTAGTAGTCGAGCAGGTACGCGCGGCCGGCCTCGGCCGCCTCGTCGAGGGCGTAGTAGCCCATCGACCAGCCGGCCGGGCGTCCGGGCCGCCCGGCGTCGCTCCACGCGGCCTGGACCTGGTCCCACGCCCGGGCGAAGGCGCGGGCCGGGCCACCGTTGTGCACGTACCCGTCGGTGCTGCGTGCCATCCGGGCCAGCGACGGTCCACTGCTCCCGCCCGCCAGCAGTCGCGGGCGGGTCCGCGGGGCAGCGGAGGGCACGATCTCGCCGTCCTCCCACAGCGCGACCATCCGCTCGAGCTGCTCGGCGAGGCGCTCACCTCGGCTCCCGCGCCCGAACTCGTTGAGCTCGTAGTCGTCGCCGCGGGCCCCGATCGCCACGCCGAGCGTGAGCCGCCCTCCGGACAGCGCGTCCAGCGAGGCGACCTGCTTGGCGAGGGTGGTGACCTCGCGCAGGGGTGCGATCAGGATGGAGGTCACCAGCTCGATGCGCTCGGTCACGGCCGCGGCGGCGGCCAGCGAGACCAGGGGTTCGTAGTTGTCGTAACGGACCCGGTCCACGCAGGCGACGCTGGCGAACCCGGCCGCCTCGGCACGCCGTGCCCAGTCGACGACGGTGTCCGGGGGCGCGCCAGGCACCCCACTCGGCAGACCGATCCCGATGTCCACGGCGGGCTCCCTTTCGTCGATAGGGCGTCGATACGGCGTCGATACGGCGTCGATGGG
>CAYVJT010000043.1:0-7686 GCA_964451855.1 uncultured Actinomycetota bacterium | reverse complement strand
CGGGCTCCCTTTCGTCGATAGGGCGTCGATACGGCGTCGATACGGCGTCGATGGGGCGTCGATGGGGCGTCGGTGGGTCGTCGAACCTCGTCTCGGGTGGGTGCCGTCACGGCCCTCTGGGGGCGCGCCGTCGGGCGAGCCAGTCCGGCTCCTCGGGGAGCGGGCCGACCACGCACAGGTCGGCTCGCCCGCCCATGACGAGGTGGTCGGTGTCGTACAGCGAGCGGACACCACCGCCGACCAGGGTGGTCACGTCGGCGCCGTTGCGCACCAGGTCGCTCTCGGGCGCGTTGAACCAGCGGCCGTAGTCACCGCGATGGGTCGGCGTGGTCTGCCCGCTCACCACGTGGAGGAGGTCGGCGCCGTGGTCGGCGAACGCCCGGGCGATCGTCACGGCGTCGTGCGGCGACGAGCCACCGGGGGCGCGATCGCTCGCGGAGAGGCGCACGCTGAGCATCCGCTCCGCCGGCCACGTCTCGCGGACGGCGTCGAGCACGGTCAGCGGCACCGTCAGCCGTCGCGTGACGTCACCACCCCAGGCATCGTCGCGCCGGTTGGTCAGCGGCGAGAGGAAGCTCGCAAGCAGCCCACCGTGCGCGGCATCGAGCTCCACCGCATCGAACCCGGCTGCCAACGCCGCTTCCGCCGCAGCCACGTGTGCCGCGACCACCTGCTCCAGCGTGGCGTCATCCAACGGGCGCGGCGGCTCGCTCATCTTGGTGTACGGGACCGGGGACGCCGCCAGCCGCGGCCACCCCCGGCTGCGCAAGGGCCGGTCGAGCCCCTCCGACCGTGGCCGCATCGACGCACGCGGCCCGGCGTGGGACAGCTGCGCGACGACCGGGGCACGCTCAGCGTCGTCCAAGGTCGTGCGCCACGCAGCGGTGTGCTCCTGGCCGTAGAGCCCCGGATCGACGGGCGTCGCCCGTGCATCGGCGGACACCGCCAGGCGCGGCACGATCACCAACCCGGCGCCGCCGGCCGCCACCGCGCGGACCTCATCCTGCAGCGCCTGCGAGGGGACGCCCTCGTCGGCGTCCTGCGGATCCTCGGCGACCAGCACCGCACGGTTCACCAGACGCAACGGTCCGACGCCGACCGGCGTCAGCGCCGGAGGTGGTGGCAGCAGCTGCGCACGGGTGTGCCCGCCGGCCGCGTGCCGCTCCGCGAACCAGCGATCGAGGGCGAGGACGAGGTCGGGGTCGCGACGCCGCAGGTTGTCGTGATCGACCCGCGAGGAGCGCGTCAGCAGGCTGTAGGCGAAGGTCGGCGCGTCGAACCCGTCGCCGGCACCCCCCATCCCCGCCTTCGCGCCGAGGTAGCGCGGGTAGCGGTCGAACCACTCGAGGCTCTCACGCGCCGCCTCCTGCATGCGATCGACCTGAGGACGGCGCTCCGACTCGTACGCGTCGATCGCGAGGCCGACGTCGCGGTGGCGCGCGACCGCCTGCGCGAGCGCGATCGCGTCCTCCATCGCCAGCTTGGTCCCGGAGCCGATCGAGAAGTGCGCGGTGTGGGCGGCGTCGCCGAGCAGCACGATGTTCCCGTGGCGCCAGCGACGGTTCCTCACCGTGGTCCAGTCGAGCCACTTCGAATTGTTGCCGATCAGGCGGTGCCCGTCGAGATGGTCGGCGAACAGCTCCTGCAGGAAGGCGATCGTGTGGTCGTCGTTGACGCCGGGGGGCAGCGTCGCCGCGTCGACCGCGTCCAGCCCGGCCGCCTGCCACACCTCGCGGGTGCACTCGACGATGAAGGTGCTGCGGTCGTCGCTGAACGGGTAGATGTGGGCCTGGAACGGTCCGAACTCGGTCTCGGAGAAGATGAAGGTGAAGGCGTCGAAGACCTTGTCGGTGCCGAGCCAGATGAACGTCGATCCCTCCACCTTGGCGCTGGGCCCGAAGGCGTCCTCGTACCGGCGCCGGGTGACGCTGTTCAGCCCATCGGCGGCGACCACCAGGTCCGCGTCGGCGTAGCGGTCCGGGTCCTCCACCTCGGTGTGGAAGCGGAGATCGACCCCCAGTTCGATGGCCCGCTCCTGGAGGATGCGCAGCAGCACGTGGCGGGAGATCGCAGCGAACCGGTTGCCGTGCGCCCGGAGCACCTCGCCGCGGTAGCGCACCTCGACGGGGTCCCACCGCGCCCAGGCCGACGCCATCCGGTCGTAGCTGACGGCGTCGGCGTCCTCGAGTTCCGCGAGGGTCGCCGCCGAGAAGACCACGCCGAACCCGAAGGTGTCGTCGGGTGCGTTGCGCTCGAGGACGGTCACCTCGACGTCGGGGAGGGCGCGACGCAGCAGGATCGAGGTGTAGAGTCCGCCCGGCCCCCCACCGATGATCATCACCTTCATGCGGTCGTCCCAGCCTCCGGTGGTGCCATCCGCCCACCTCGCCTCTCCGGGGTCTCCCTGCGGTCCTCCGCGCTCCGGCCTCCCGGCCGCTACATCACACCATCCTCACCGTCGTTACGCAAGTGACATGCACGGCACGACGCGGCTACGGTTGGCCCCGGCGCGACGTCCCCCGAGGGAGCACCCGTGACCCTGCTGCCGAGCGTGCGCGACGACCTGCTCCCCACGATCCGGGAGCTGACCCGCGACGTCCTCGCCCCGCTCGCCGAAGCATCGGCGCCCGGCCGCGTGAGCCGGGAGCTGGTCGCGGCGCTGGGCGAGCACGGGCTGCTGCCCCGGCTCTTCCCCCGGGACCTCGGCGGCGGATCCGACGACGAACCCTCCGCCACCGAGCTGTGTGTCCTGCGTGAGGCGATGGCGGCCGAGTCCCCCACCGTCGAGACGACCTTCGCGGTCCAGGGGCTCGGGTCGCACCCGATCCTGCAGGCAGGCCAGGCCGAGCTGGTCCGCCGCTTCATCCCGGGGGTCGCCCGCGGCGAGGTGGTCACGGGGTTCGCACTGTCCGAACCCGACGCCGGGTCCGACGCCGGTGCCCTCCGCCTGGCAGCGGAGCGCGACGGTGACGGGTGGCGTCTCACCGGGACCAAGACCTGGATCTCCCACGCCCCCGACGCCGACGTCTACACGGTGTTCGCGCGCACCACCCCGGACGCCGGCGCGCGGGGGGTCACCGCCTTCGCCGTCCCGGGAGATGCGGACGGGCTCACGGGCGAGCCGATCGAGCTGATCGCCCCGCACGCGCTCGGCACCCTGGAGTTCGATGGGGTCCGTGTCGAGCCCGAACAGTTGCTCGGCGAGCCGGACGCTGGCTTCCGGGTCGCGATGGGCACCCTCGACCGGTTCCGGCCGAGCGTCGGGGCAGCCGCCGTCGGTCTGGCCCAGCGGGCGCTGGAGGCCGCGCTCACCCACGCCGACCAGCGGCAGGCCTTCGGGGGCCCGCTGCGCGAGCTCCAGTCGGTCGCCCACCGGCTGGCCGACGCCGCGACGGCGGTGGAGACGGCGAGGTTGCTCGTGCACGAGGCGGCAGCGACCCTGGACGGGGGCCAGCGTGCCACCCGCATCGCCGCCATGGCCAAGCTGCACGCCACCGAGGTGGCCCAGCGGGTGATCGACGACGCCGTGCAGATCCACGGGGCAGCTGGGCTCGTCGCCGGCGGGACGGTCGCCGAACTCTACCGTGAGGTCCGTTCCCTGCGGATCTACGAGGGAGCCTCCGAGGTCCAACGCACGATCATCGCCCGGGAGCTGTACCGCGATGGCTGACACCACACCCAGACGCGCGCTCGTCACCGGCGGCAGCCGCGGCATCGGCCGCGCCATCGTCGAACGCCTCGCCGAGGACGGCGCGGACGTGGTCGCCGTCGCCCGCAACGCCGGGGCCCTCGAGGCGATCGAGGTGGACGCGGCGGTCAGCGGGTGGTCGATCATCCCGGCGGTCGGGGACGTCACCGACGAACAGGCGATCGTCCACCTGATCGAGGAGCACGGTCCCTTCGACCTCGTGGTCGCCAACGCGGGCATCGCCAGCTCGGCGCCGCTGCACCGCACCAACGCTGCGGATCTCGAGGCCGCGCTGACCGTCAACGCGGTCGGGGTCTTCCACGTCCTCCATGCGACGATCCCCACGATGCTGGAGCGGGGGTTCGGGCGGGCCGTCGTGGTGGCGTCCACCGCCGGCGTGACCGGCGCGCCCTACACCAGTGCGTACACGGCCTCCAAGCACGCCGCGGTCGGGCTGGTCCGCGCGATCGCCTGCGAGGTCGCCGGCACCGACGTCACGGTCAACGCGGTGTGCCCCACCTTCGCCGACACCGACATGACCACGACCTCACTCCAGCGGATCGCCGAGCGCACCGGCCGCGACGTCGACGCCGCACGCGACGCGCTCCTCGAACACGTCCCCCTCGGACGCCTGGTCACACCAGCCGAGGTCGCAGGCGCGGTCGCCTACCTCTGCTCCGACGTGGCGGCCCCGGTCAACGGACAGACCCTGATCCTCGACGGAGGAGGCAGCACGTGACCTTCAGAGCCAGCGCCGGGTTCACACGGGCGTGGGAGCACTTCGACCTGCAGGTCGACGACGGGATCGCGACGCTGACGTTCGCACGCCCGGACCGCCTCAACGCGCTGACCTTCGACGTCTACGCGGACCTGCGGGACCTGCTGACCGAGCTCCCGCACCGCGAGGACGTCAAGGTCCTGGTCATCGCCGGCACCGGCCGCGGCTTCTGCTCGGGAGGCGACGTCCACGACATCATCGGCGCGCTGCAGCGGATGCAGACCAAGGAGCTGCTCGACTTCACCCGGATGACCGGAGCGGTGGTCCAGGGGCTGCGCGACGTCCCGCAGCCGGTCATCTCGGCGATCAACGGTGTGGCGGCGGGGGCCGGTGCCGTGATCGCGCTCGCCTCGGACCTGCGTCTGATGGCCGACGAGGCGTCGATCCGGTTGCTGTTCACCGGCGTCGGACTCTCCGGCGCTGACATGGGCATCGCCTACCTGTTGCCGCGGATGGTCGGGCTGTCCCGGGCCACGTCGATGCTGATGCTCGGCGACCCGGTGTCCGCCGAGGAGGCTGACCGCATCGGGCTGGCCCACGAGGTCGTCCCCCTCGATCAGCTCAACGACCACGCTCAGGCGCTGGCCCGGCGCCTGGCCGACGGCCCCACGATGGCGTACGCCGCGACCAAGTCGCTGCTCAACCGCGAGCAGGACATGAGCCTGTCCGCAGCGATCGAGACCGAAGCGCTGGTCCAGGCCCTGCTGATGACGAGCGAGGACCATGCCGAGTTCCACCGTGCCTTCACCGAGGGACGCCAGCCCCGCTGGCAGGGACGGTGACGGGATGGCTGCACCACACCGCAACGTCAACCCCGATGGACTGCTCCCACCGGTCGGCTTCTCCCACGCGACCGTCGCCGCCCCCGGCCGCACGATCCACCTCGGTGGACAGACGGGGCACCGAGGTGACGGCAGCCTGGACGACGGGCTGGTCGCGCAGTTCGCGCAGGCGCTGGACAACCTCGTCACGGTGCTGGACGCCTGCGGTGCCGGAGCGAACCACCTCGTCTCGCTGACGATCACGACCACCGACGTGTCCGCCTACCGCGCTTCGGCCAAGGAACTGGGCGAGGTGTGGAAGCAGCACCTCGGGCGCCACTACCCGGCCATGGCCCTGCTGGGGGTGAACGAGCTGCACGACCCCGCCGCGAAGGTCGAGATCCTCGCGACCGCGGTGCTCCCGGAGGAACCGACGGAGTAGCGGGGCCGACCGCGCGGGGCATCCTCCGGACGAGCGTTCAGTCGTCGCCGGTGATCACGGCCTCGACGTAGCGCCGGGCCGCCGGCTCCAACCGGTCGCGGAGCTGCCCGAACAGCTCGGCAGCGGTGACTCCCGGCCAGGGGCTCGGCAGGAGCTCGATGGGCAGCCCGGGGTCGAGGTAGGGCGTCTTGCGCCACTCGTGCAACGCCAGCACGTAGTCGGCGTAAGCACCGCGGGGGTGCTCCGTGGGGTCGCGGTCCCGCCAGGAGCGCTCGACCGGAGCGAAGTGCTCGACGTAGCTGGTGTGCACGGCCTCGAGCTCCGCGAGGTCCCAGCAGCGGCCGACCAGGGCGGGGAGGTCGTCGAAGGCCCGGTAGCTGGCGTCGAACACGTCGACGTAGGCGTCCAGACCGACCTCCCGGATCGTGTCGACGGTGCGTTCCGCGACGCGCCCCGGTGCGATCCAGAGGCCGGCACCGAGGTTGCCGAACCCCAGCCAGGTCAGGCGCGTCCGGAGCTGGTGGCGTGCCGCTCGCAGTTCCTCGGGCACCGAGAAGGTGACGAGGACCCAGCCGTCCTCCAGACGGGCGGGTTCGAGCTTGTCGAAGATGCGCAGGTCCCCTTCTGCCAGGATGCCCTGGGCGTGCTCGCTCAGGGCGTACCCGACCGAGCGGTCACGCACCTCACGTGTCAGCAGCCCACGGCGCGCGAACCGTGACACCGACGAACGGACCGCGTGCTCGTCGACGTCCAGCGGGGCAGCGAGGGTCACCAGGTCCGCGATCGCGATCCAGCCGTCGAGGTCGCGCACGAACGCGCCGTACAGGTCGAACAGGATCGACCGATAACGGTGCGGTGGCATCGACACCCCGGCGTCGACGGGGACGGGACCTTCGGAGTCTAGAAATCGCCGGCGTCGCGGCGCACCTCGGTGAGGATGCGGTGCAGCTCGGCGAGGTCCTCCTGAGGCAGCCCGACCTGGGTGAAGACCTGCTCGTTGAGGCGGTCGGTGCCCTCCGAGGCCACCTTGCGGCCCAGGTCGGTCAGCACGGCGAGCTTGGTCCGCCGATCGGTGGGGTGTGCCTGCCGTTCGACGAACCCCTGGGACTCCAGCCGGTCGACAGCGCTGGTGACGCTGGCGGGATGCACCTGCAGCCGTGCGCCGATCACGTTCAGCGGCAGCGCTCCCTCCCGGGTGAACGACAGCAGCATCAGCAGCTCGTACCGCGCGAAGGTCAGATCCAGCGGCCGCAGGACCTCGTCGATCCTGGCCTGCAGGATCTGCTGCACGCGCGTGACCGAGGTCACCATGACCATGCCGTCGGCCGCGTCCTCCCAGCCGTGCTCGACCCAGTGACGACGCGCTTCCGCCACGGGGTCGAAGGGCAGCGGCTCCCGGGCAGCGATCGGTGGCTCCTCACGGTCGGGGTCCGCGCGGCAGGCTAGGCCGCACCGGACCGGCGGTGTCAGACGTTCAGACGTTGCGGCGGTAGCGGCCACCGACCTCGAAGAAGGCCTCGGTGATCTGGCCGAGCGAGCAGGTGCGCACCGCGTCCATGAGCACGTCGAAGACGTTCTCGCCCGACACCGCCGCCTCGCGAAGGCGGGCCAGGTCGGCCTCGGTCTGGTTGGCGTAGCGATCGCGGAACGCCGCCACGCGCTCCAGCTGCGAGCGCTTCTCCTCCTCGGTCGCGCGCGCGAGCTCCAGGGACAGCCCACCTTCCTCGCCGTCCTTGATGTCGGGCAGGAACGTGTTGACGCCGATGATGGGCAACGAGCCGTCGTGCTTGCGGTGCTCGTAGAGCAGCGACTCGTCCTGGATCTTGCCGCGCTGGTAGCCGGTCTCCATCGCTCCCAACACGCCACCACGGCGGGAGAGCCGATCGAACTCGGCGAGCACGGCCTCCTCGACGAGGTCGGTCAACTCGTCCACGATGAACGCGCCCTGCAGCGGGTTCTCGTTCTTCGCGAGCCCCCACTCCTGGTCGATGATCATCTGGATCGCCAGCGCCCGGCG
>CAYVJT010000042.1:17676-21423 GCA_964451855.1 uncultured Actinomycetota bacterium | reverse complement strand
TGGCTCCCGACGACCTGAGCGGCAGCCGCAGCACGCGGACCTCGCGGGGGGTCCGGTCGACCGTCGGTCACCAGCTACCGTGTGAGCGATGGACGACGTCTCCACCCCGGTCGCGATGACCCTCGATGCGGTCATCGTCGCGGTCTCGAACGACCGACCGAGGCTGCTCGTGGTGGAGTCGGAGGGGGCACCGCCGGCCCTGCCGGCCGGTCCGCTCGACCCCGATCGGGATATGACGCTCGAGTTGGCGTTGCGGCGCTGGGTCCGTGAGCAGACCGGCCTGGAGCTCGGCTACGTCGAACAGCTCTACACCTTCGGTGACCTCGGTCGCCGTCCCGATGCGGGACCGGAGCGCGAGGTCAGCGTCGCCTACCTCGCGTTGGTGCGTGAGGCCGAGCCGCTGCCGGAGGCGCGCTACCTCGACGTCTACGAGCTGTTGCCCTGGGAGGACCACCGTGCCGGTGTCCCCGACGTGCTGGCGACGACGATCCGGCCGGCGCTGGAACGGTGGGCCGGCGACGACCCGGAACGCAGGGACCGGCTGGCCATGACGTTCGGGCCGCCGTGGGACGGGATCAAGGTGCTCGAGCGCTACGAGCTGCTGTACGGGGCGGGTCTGATCACGGAGCGGGCCATCGACGAGGGCCGGCCGCTCGACGGCCCGACGGTCGGCCAGCCGATGCGCTTCGACCACCGCCGGATCGCGGCGACCGCCCTCGGCCGGCTCCGGGGCAAGCTGACCTACCGACCGGTCGTGTTCGAGCTCCTGCCCGAGCGGTTCACGCTGCTGGAGCTGCAGCGCACGGTGGAGGCGCTCGCCGGCGTGCCCCTGCACAAGCAGAACTTCCGCCGCATGATCGAACGCTCGGGCCTCGTCGAGGGCACCGGCGAGCGTGTGCGGGGCCTCGGGGGCCGACCGGCGGAGCTCTTCCGCTACCGGCCGGCGGTGCTCACCGAACGCCCCAGCCCTGGGGTCGCTCGCGCCGTGCGGTAGGCCGGTCAGCCCTCGGTTGGCCAGGAGGCTGCGAGGCGGATAGCATGTTCCCTGTAATGCTCATACTGAGCATAATCGACCTGGGTCAGGACCGGGTCGAGACCAGCTCGAGCAGGTACCGACTCGAGCGCACCTCGTCGATCGGGAGCACCGTGTCCTCCACCACCTTGCCGCTGCGGGCCTCGGCCTTCGACCGTCTCGAGGGTGTCGTGCCGGATGTCGAGCGACACCTCCTCGCGCCGATCCTCGACGACATCGATCGTCTCAAGCGCGAGCGCAACGCGGTCGTGCTCGCCCACAACTACATGACCCCGGACGTCTTCTCCGGCGCGGCCGACCTGCGCGGTGACTCGCTCGAGCTCGCCCGCCTCGCGGCCGAGACCGAGGCCGACGTGATCGTGATGGCCGGCGTGCACTTCATGGCCGAGACCGCCAAGATCCTCAGCCCCGACAAGACCGTGCTGATCCCCGACCCCCGAGCGGGCTGCTCGTTGGCCGAGTCCATCACCGGCGCCGACGTCCGTGCGCTGCGCGAGCGCTACCCGGGCGTGCCGGTCGTGACCTACGTCAACACCTCCGCCGAGGTCAAGGCCGAGTCCGACATCACCTGCACCTCCTCGAACGCGGTGCGCATCGTCGAGTCGCTCGGCACCGATCGCGTGCTGTTCCTGCCCGACCGCTACCTCGGCAGCTGGGTCGCCGGTCAGACCGACGTCGAGGTGATCGGGTGGGAGGGCGCCTGCGAGGTCCACGAGCGCTTCACCGCCGAGGAGATCGAGGCGCTCCGCCGTAGCGATCCCGAGCTGGCGATCATCGCGCACCCCGAGTGCCCCCCCGACGTCCTCGGCGCGTCGGACGTGGTCGGCTCGACGTCGCAGATGGTGGCGTGGGTGCGCGACAACCAGCCCGAGCGAGCCGTGCTGATCACCGAGTGCTCGATGGCGGACAACGTCGCCCAGGAGGCGCCGAACACCGAGTTCGTCCGCCCCTGCAACATGTGCCCGCACATGAAGCGCATCACCGTGCAGAACATCCGCACCGCGCTCGAGGAGCTGCAGCACCCCGTCGAGGTGGACCCCGCCATCGCCGAGCGCGCCCGTGCGGCCGTCACCGCGATGCTGCGGGCCAGCTGAGGACGCCGATGGGTCCCGTCGTGGACGCGCCCGCCGGTCGCGCGGTCGTCGTCGGTTCCGGCATCGCCGGGCTGACGGTCGCGCTCGAGCTCGGTGACTGCACGGTGGTCACCGGCGGCGAGCTGGGCGACGGCGCCAGCCGCTGGGCGCAGGGTGGCATCGCCGCGGCGCTCGACGTCGACGACGCGCCGTCCCTGCACGCCGCCGACACCAACGCGGTCGCGGCGGAGCTCGCCGACCGACGTGTGGTCGAGCTGGTCGCGGAGGGAGCTCCGGAGCGCATCGCCTGGCTCGAGCGGCTCGGGGCCCGCTTCGACCGGGATGCGGACGGTGGGCTCCTGCTCGGCCGCGAGGCCGGACACCGCCGCGACCGGATCGTGCACGCGGACGGGGACGCGACCGGTGCCGCCGTGATGCGGGCCCTGGCCGGTGCCGTCACCGCCCGAGACGACATCGAGGTGGTGGCCGGCAGCCGGGCCGTCGACCTGATCCGGGCCGGCGACCGGGTCGTCGGGGTGCTGATCGACGGCCCCGAGGGACGGCGACCACTGCTCGCCGACGCGGTCGTGCTCGCCACCGGCGGGCTCGGGCGGGCCTACGCCCGCACCACCAACCCCGCCTCCGCCACCGGCGACGGGCTGGCGATGGCCGCGCGCGCGGGGGCGCGGCTCCGCGACCTCGAGTTCGTGCAGTTCCACCCCACGGCGCTGGACACGTCGCTCGACCCGCTGCCGCTCTTGACCGAGGCCCTCCGCGGCGCGGGGGCGACGTTGATCGACGCGGCCGGCCGTCGCTACCTCGTCGACGAGCACCCCGACGCGGAGCTCGCACCCCGCGACGTGGTGGCCCGCGGCAACTGGGCCGCGCGCGAGCGTGGACCGATCTACCTCGACGCCCGTGTGGTGGGCGAGGTGTTCCCCGAACGGTTCCCGACGGTGTTCGCGCACGCCCAGGCGGCGGGGCTGGACCCGCGCGTCGACCCGTTGCCCGTGACGCCGGCGCAGCACTACCACATGGGTGGGATCGCCACCGACGACGCCGGGCACACGTCGCTCCCGGGGTTGTTCGCCTGCGGGGAGGTGGCCGCGACGGGGCTGCACGGCGCCAACCGGCTGGCCAGCAACTCGCTGCTCGAGGGGCTCGTGCTCGGGGCTCGGGTCGCCGCGGCGATCGCGGTGACGGTGCCGTCGCTGCGGCCGCTGTCGGTCGGGGAGCTCGAGGTGGCCGACGTCCCGCAGCCGGGCCTGCACGACCCGCGCACCGGGGGCCCGGGCACTGGGGGTCCGGGCACCGACCACCTCGCCGCGATCGAGGCGCTGCGGTCGACGATGTGGCGCGCCGGCGGGCTCGTGCGCACCGGTGACGGACTGCGATCGGCCCTGCGGGCCGTCGAGGAGCTGCGCCCGGTACTGGCGTCGGGGCCGACGGGGCGCAACCTCGAGGTCGTGGCGACGCTGGTGCTCGAGGCCGCCCTGTCGCGACGCGAATCCCGCGGGGGACACTGGCGTGCCGACCATCCCGGACCGCGATCCGGGCGGCGCGCTGCGGCGTCCACCTTCGTGACCCCGCGACCCACGGGCAGGCGGCGGCTGCAGGCGGCGGCCACGGAGCCCGCCACGG
>CAYVJT010000042.1:16320-17576 GCA_964451855.1 uncultured Actinomycetota bacterium | reverse complement strand
GCCACGGAGCCCGCCACGGTCTGATCGTATGCGCTCACCGCGCGGCCTCGAGCGGATGGCGGTGGCGCGCTCGACGGCGGCGTGGCGGCACGGGACGTCGGATATCGTTGCGGACGCAATGTTCCGATCGCGTCGGGTGAGCGAGGAGCCGGGATCCGCGTCTTCGAAGCCACGACCCTGCCCGGGCGCGTCGTCTTCGGCCCCGGCAGCCTCGAGCGCGTCGCAGAGGAGGTCCGCGCCCTCGGTGCACGACGGGTCCTGCTGGTCGGCGGGGGGTCGAGCCGCGCGGCGATCCACCAGGTGCTCGACGGGCTCGGGGCCCACGCGGTGGGTCACGTCGACGAGGTGCGCCAGCACGTCCCGGAGACGGTCGCCGCGGCGGCGGTCTCGCGCGCGAAGGAGCTGGAGGCCGACGGTGTCGTGACCGTCGGGGGCGGCTCCGCGACCGGCCTCGGCAAGGCCGTCGCGTTGGAGACCGGGGTGGCCCTGCTGGCCGTCCCGACCACCTACGCCGGCTCCGAGATGACCCCGATCTACGGGATCACCGGTGAGCACAAGCGCACGGGTCGCGATCCACGGGTCCTGCCCCGCACCGTGGTGTACGACCCGGAGCTGACCGTCGGGCTCTCCGTGGGGGCGTCCGCGGCCAGCGGCATGAACGCGATGGCGCAGGCTGTCGAGGCGCTGTGGGCCTCGCCCCACGAACCGGTGACCACGCTGCTCGCCGAGGAGGCGGTGGGCGTCCTCGCCGACGCCCTGCCGCGGGTGGCCGCGACCCCGACCGACCTCGACGCGCGTGCCGACGCCCTCTACGGCGCGTTCCTCGCAGGGACCAGCCTCGGTCGGATCCCCTCCACCGGCCTGCACCACAGGTTGTGCCACGCCGTTGGCGGCACCTACGGGCTGCCGCACGCCCCGACCCACGCCGCCCTGCTGCCTCACACCGCCGCGTTCACCACCCCTGCCGCGCCCGGGATCGCCGCCAGGATCGCGGCGGCGCTCGGCTCGGACGACGCGGCGGCGGGGCTCGACGCCCTCAACCGCTGGCTCGGCAACGCCACGAGCCTGGCTGAACTCGGTGCGCCACCGTCCGCGATCGCCGAGGTGGTGGCCGCGACGGCGGCCGCAGCCGCCGAGGTGCGACCGCGGCCGGCGGGCACGGCGGAGCTCTCGGCGTTGCTGCACGATGCGTTCGAAGGAACCTCGCCACGCGGCAAGCGAGCGTGAGCGGGTGCACCGCCCTGGACCCCTCCCCC
>CAYVJT010000042.1:12323-16220 GCA_964451855.1 uncultured Actinomycetota bacterium | reverse complement strand
CCGAACCTCAGCGCCACCGAACCTCACCGAAGGAGCACCGATGCCACCGACCGGATCGCAACTGGAACAGCTCGCGGCGGAGCGCGAGCGCATCGCCCAGACCTACCTGGCGCCCCGCGAGGAGCGTGCGCCCTCGACGGCACGCGGGCTGCACCACACCGCCCTGCTGTCCTCGGACGTCGAACGGACCGTGCGCTTCTACCAGGGGGTGCTCGGCTTCCCGCTGATCGACGTGTTCGAGAACCGCGACTACCCCGGGTCGACCCACTTCTTCTTCGACATCGGCAACGGCAACACCCTGGCCTTCTTCGACTTCCCCGGGCTCGACCTCGGTCCCTACCAGGAGGTGCTCGGCGGCCTGCACCACGTCGCCATCTCGGTCGAACCGGGGACCTGGAAGCAGCTCAAGGACCGGCTCGACGCCGAGGGGATCGACCACGTGCTCGAGAGCGAGGTGTCGGTGTACCTCACCGACCCCGACGGCGCCCGGATCGAGCTGATCGCCGACCCCCTCGGGGAGATGTACGGCCAGCAGCTGCTGTGACCCCAGCCGCACGTCACAGCGCGCGGGGGCCCACGGTCTGCCACCATCCCTCCCCGGTCGACACCGAGGAGGTCATGTGACGGCTGGCGGGCGAGCAACCGACGACGCCGAGAGCCCGGTCCTGGTCGGGCCCGACGCCCTGTCGCTCGCCGACATCGTCGCGGTCGCCCGGCGAGAGGCGCGGGTCGAGCTGACCGAGGGTGCCCGGGCCACGGTGGTCCGGGCCCGCGACCACGTCGAGGCGCTGGCGGCCGGTGACGAGCCGGCGTACGGCGTGTCGACCGGCTTCGGTGCGCTGGCGACCCGGCACATCCCCGTCGAGCAGCGGGCCAAGCTGCAGCGCTCCCTGATCCGTTCGCACGCTGCCGGCTCGGGTCCCGAGGTCGAGCGTGAGGTCACCCGCGCGATGATGTTGGTGCGCCTGCGCACCCTGGTGTCCGGCCACACCGGCGTGCGCCTGGAGGTCGTCGAGACGCTCGCGGGGCTGCTCAACGCGGGGCTCACCCCGGTCGTGCGCGAGTACGGCAGCCTCGGGTGCTCGGGCGACCTCGCCCCCCTGTCGCACGTCGCCCTCGCACTGATCGGCGAGGGGCAGGTCCGCGACCAGACCGGCGAGCTGCGGGACGCGGCCGAGGCGCTGCCCGCCGCCGGGCTGGCGCCGGTCGAGCTCGCGGCGAAGGAGGGGCTCGCGCTGATCAACGGCACCGACGGGATGCTCGGGATGCTCACCCTCGCCGTGTCGGACCTGTCCACGCTGCTTCGGGTCGCCGACGTGGCCGCGGCGATGAGCGTCGAGGCGCTCCTGGCCACCGACCGGGTGTTCGCCGCGGAGCTGATGGCGCTGCGTCCGCATCCGGGGCAGCAGGTCAGCGCGGAGAACCTGCGGCGTCTCCTCGAGGGATCGGGGATCGTCGCCAGCCACCGCACGCCGGACTGCAACCGGGTGCAGGACGCCTACTCGCTGCGCTGCGCGCCGCAGGTCCACGGTGCCGCTCGGGACATCCTGTCCCACGCGGAGCTGGTGGCCAGCCGTGAGCTGGCCAGCGCGATCGACAACCCCATCGTCACCGACGACGGGCGGGTCGAGTCCAACGGCAACTTCCACGGTGCACCCGTGGCCTACGCGCTGGACCTGCTGGCCATCCCGGTGGCGGACGTGGCGTCGATGTCGGAGCGGCGCACCGACCGCTTCCTCGACACCGACCGCAACCAGGGGCTGCCGCCGTTCCTGGCCGACGATCCCGGGGTCGACTCCGGGCACATGATCGCGCAGTACACGCAGGCCGGCATCGTCAGCGAGCTCAAGCGTCTGGCCGCCCCCGCCTCGGTGGACTCGATCCCGTCGTCGGCGATGCAGGAGGACCACGTCTCGATGGGTTGGTCTGCGGCGCGCAAGCTGCGGCGAGCGATCGACGGGGTGACGCGGGTGCTGGCCATCGAGGTGCTCACCGCGGCGCGGGCGATCGATCTGCGTGCGCCGCTGACGCCGGCCCCCGGCACCGGCGCGGTGGTCGCTGCGCTGCGCGAGCACGTCGCGGGGCCGGGTCCCGACCGCGAGCTCGCCCCGGAGATCGACGCGACCGTCGAACTGGTGCGCGCGGGCACGTTGGTCGAGGCAGCTGAGGCCGTGGTCGGCCGGCTGCACTGAGCCGGGGAGTGACGTGCATGGAGCAGGGACACGGCGGGGATGACACGCTGGGAAGCACGACGTCGAGGTAGGAGAGGGCGACGATGGCAGTCAGCGGACCACGTCCGGTACGGGCGCCGCGGGGTCGCGACCGGACCGCCCGCGGCTGGCCGCAGGAGGCCGCGCTGCGGATGCTGCAGAACAACCTCGACCCCGAGGTGGCGGAGCACCCCGACGAGCTGGTGGTCTACGGCGGCTCGGGCAAGGCGGCTCGGGACTGGCCCTCGTTCGATGCGTTGGTGCGCACGCTCACCGACCTGCGTGACGACGAGACCCTGCTCGTGCAGTCCGGCCGTCCCGTCGGGGTGATGACCACCCACGAGTGGGCGCCGCGGGTGTTGATCGCCAACTCGAACCTGGTGCCGGACTGGGCGACCTGGGAGGAGTTCCGGCGGTTGGAGGCCGCCGGGCTGACGATGTACGGGCAGATGACCGCAGGCTCGTGGATCTACATCGGCACGCAGGGGATCCTGCAGGGCACCTACGAGACGTTCGCGGCCGTGGCGGCGAAGCGCTTCGGCGGGTCGTTGTCGGGGACGCTGACCCTGACCGCCGGCCTTGGCGGGATGGGCGGTGCCCAGCCGCTGGCGGTCACGATGAACGGTGGGGTCGCGCTGGTGGTCGAGTGCGACCCTTCGCGGATCGCGCGCCGGCGTGAGACGCGCTACCTCGACGTGGTCGCGGACGACCTGGACGACGCGCTGCGGTTGGCCGAGGACGCCCGCCGGGCGGGGCGTGCCGAGTCGATCGGTGTGCTCGGCAACGCGGCCGTGGTGGTGCCCGAGCTGCTGCGGCGCGGGGTCGAGGTCGACGTGGTGACCGATCAGACCTCGGCCCACGACCCGCTGGCCTACCTGCCGGCGGACGTCGCGTTCGAGGACTGGACGGCCGAGCGTGAGGCCGACCCGCAGGGCTTCACCAAGCGTGCGCAGGCGTCGATGGCGGCCCACGTCGAGGCGATGGTGGGCTTCCTGGACGCCGACGCCGAGGTGTTCGACTACGGCAACTCGCTGCGGTCCGAGGCGCAGGCCGGCGGGTGCACCCGCGCCTTCGACTACCCCGGGTTCGTGCCCGCCTACATCCGGCCGATGTTCTGCGAGGGGCGGGGCCCGTTCCGGTGGGTCGCGCTGTCCGGCGACCCGGCCGACATCGCCGCGACCGACGAGGCGGTGTTGGAGCTGTTCCCCGACGACGACCGGTTGGGCCGGTGGATCCGGATGGCGGGCGAGCGGGTCGCGTTCCAGGGGTTGCCGAGCCGGATCTGCTGGCTCGGGTACGGCGAGCGCCACCTGGCCGGGCAGGCGTTCAACGACCTGGTGGCGTCCGGCGACGTCGCCGCTCCGATCGTGATCGGCCGTGATCACCTCGACTGCGGATCGGTCGCCTCGCCCTACCGCGAGACCGAGGGCATGGCCGACGGGTCCGATGCGATCGCCGACTGGCCGCTGCTCAACGCGATGGTCAACGTCGCGTCGGGCGCCGCCTGGGTGTCGATCCACCACGGCGGCGGGGTCGGCATCGGCCGCTCGATCCACGCGGGACAGGTCACGGTCGCCGACGGCACCGACCTCGCCGCCCGCAAGCTCGAGCGGGTGCTCACCAACGATCCGGGGATGGGCGTCATCCGCCACGTCGACGCCGGCTACGACCGCGCGGCCGAGGTCGC
>CAYVJT010000042.1:7715-12223 GCA_964451855.1 uncultured Actinomycetota bacterium | reverse complement strand
CGTGGGTCGCGACCTCGACGCGATGTGGCGGGTGCTGGCCGAGATCGGCCGTGACCCGCGCGGGGGCTACCTGCGTCTCGCCTACGACGACGCCGAACTGGCGCTGCGCGAGTGGTTCGCGGGTGAGGCGGTGGCACGGAGCCTGACGTTGCACGAGGATCGCGCCGGGAACCTGTGGGCGTGGTGGGGGGATCCGGCCGATGGCGATGCGGTCGTCGCCGGCAGCCACCTCGACTCGGTCCGGCGGGGTGGTGCGTTCGACGGGCCGCTCGGGGTGGTGTCCGGGCTGCTCGCGATCGACGTGCTGCGGGCCCGCGGCGTGCGACCGTCGCGCCCGGTCGCCGTCGCGGCGTTCGCCGACGAGGAGGGCGCGCGGTTCGGCGTCGCCTGCGCGGGGTCACGGTTGCTGACCGGGCAGCTGGACCCCGAGCGCGCCCTCGCCCTCACCGACGACGACGGCCTGAGCCTGGCCGCGACGTTGCGACGCACCGGACGCGATCCCCGTGACCTCGGCCCGGACCGCGAGCTCACGCGCGCCATCGGCCGCTACGTGGAGCTGCACGTGGAGCAGGGCCGGGGGCTGATCGACCTCGGCGTGCCGGTGGCGGTCGGCTCGTCGATCCGCGCCCACGGCCGGTGGCGCTTCGACCTCGCGGGCCGCCCGGACCACGCCGGCACGACCCGGCTGGAGGACCGGGACGATCCGATGCTGACCCATGCCCGGGTGGTGCTCGCGGCACGCGAGGCCGCCGCCCGCCACGACGCCGTCGCGACCGTCGGGCGGGTGCAGGTCGAGCCCAACGGCGTCAACGCGATCGCCGCGAAGGTGCGCACCTGGCTGGACGCCCGAGCCGACGACCCGGAGGTCGTGCGTGCGGTGGTCGCCGACGTCGCGGACACGGCGGGCATCGCGGCGGTCGAGGAGTCCTGGACCCCGCGCGTCGACCTCGACCCGGCCCTGCGCGAACGGGTCGCGAGGAGCCTGACCGGCCGACTCGGCGAGGTGCCGGTGCTGGCGACGGGCGCCGGACACGACGCGGGGATCCTGGCGATGGCGGGCATCCCGACCGCGATGCTGTTCGTCCGCAACCCCACCGGCATCTCCCACGCGCCGGAGGAGCACGCCGAACGTGACGACTGCCTCACCGGCGTGCTGGCGCTGGCCGACGTGCTGGAGGAGCTGGCATGTCGATGAACGGGCAGACCGCCTACGTGTGCGAGCTCGCCTGGCTGCCGACCGGTGAGCTCGGTAGCGAGGTGGTGGTCGAGGTCGACGACGGCCGGTTCGTGCGGGTCGAGCCGGGCGGCCGCCCACCCGACGGTGCGTCGCGGCTGACCGGGCTGACGCTGCCCGGCTTCGCCAACGCGCACAGCCATGCGTTCCACCGCGCGCTGCGGGGACGCACCCATCACGGGCACGGGTCGTTCTGGTCCTGGCGCGAGCTGATGTACGCCGTCGCCGACCGGCTCGACCCCGACCGCTACCTACGGCTCGCCCGTGCGGTGTTCGCGGAGATGGCGCTGGCCGGGTTCAGCAGCGTCGGCGAGTTCCACTACCTCCACCACGACCGCGACGGCACCGCGTACGCCGACGCGAACGAGATGGGGGAGGCGCTGATCGCGGCCGCACGCGACGCGGGGCTGCGCATCACGCTGCTGGACACCTGCTACCTGACCGGCGGGTTCGGCGAGGAGCTGTCCGGGGTCCAGCGGCGGTTCGGGGACCACGACGCGGACGCCTGGGCCGACCGGGCCGACGCACTGCGGACGCGACACGCGAGCGAGGGGGACGTGGTGATCGGTGCCGCGGTCCACTCGCTACGCGCCGTGCCGCGGGGCCAGGTCCCGGTGGTCGCCGCCTGGGCCGAGGAGCACGGGGCACCGCTGCACGTCCACGTCTCCGAGCAGCCCGCCGAGAACGAGGCCTGCCTCGCGACCTACGGGCTGACGCCGACGGGGCTCCTCGCCGAGGCAGGTGCGCTGGGCCCACGGACCACGGCCGTCCACGCCACCCACCTCACCGGCGAGGACGTGGCTGCGCTCGGGACGACGGGTACGCACGTGTGCCTGTGCCCCACGACCGAACGCGACCTGGCGGACGGGGTCGGCGACGCAGTTCAGCTCGTCGCGGCCGGTGCGCGCCTGACCCTCGGGACCGACAGCCACGCGATCGTCGACGCGCTGGAGGAAGCGCGCGCGGTCGAGCTCGACCTGCGCCTGGTCACCGGCGAGCGCGGGCACCTCGCCACCTCGACGTTGCTGGAGGCGCTGACGGCGACGGGGCAGGCCAGCCTCGGGTTCCCCGACGCCGGGCGGCTGGAGGTCGGGGCACGCGCCGACCTGGCGACGGTCGACCTGGGCTCGGTCCGAACCGCCGGTGGCCGGGCCGAGGAGGCGCTCGACCGGGTCGTGTTCGCGGCTGCGGCCAGCGACGTCACCGACGTGCTCGTGGACGGCCGCGAGGTCGTGCGCCACCGCGAGCACCGGCTGGGTGACGTCGGTCGGCTGCTGGAGGATGCGATCGCCGAGCTCGACGCCGAAGGAGAGGGGACGACGTGAGCAGCACCCTGTACACGGGCATCGGAGAGCTGGTCACCAACGACCCTGCCCAGGGGGACGGTTCGCCGCTCGGCATCCTCCGAGACGCGGCCGTGGTCGTCGACGGGGGACGCGTCGCCTGGGTCGGACCCGCGAGCTCCGCCCCCGCTGCGGACGCGCGCGTCGACGTCGACGGGCGCTGCGTGCTCCCCGGCTTCGTGGACAGCCACAGCCACCTCGTCTTCGCCGGGGACCGGGCGGAGGAGTTCGCCGCCCGGATCTCCGGCCAGCCCTACGCGGCGGGTGGGATCGGCACCACCGTCGCCGCGGTGCGTGCCGCCTCGGACGACGAGCTTGCATCCACCGCCCGTCGGCTCCTCGCCGAGATGCGTCGGCAGGGCACCACCACGGTGGAGATCAAGTCGGGTTACGGACTGTCCGTCGAGGACGAGTACCGCTGCCTCGAGATCGCCGGCGAGCTGACCGACGAGGTCACCTTCCTGGGTGCCCACCTGGTCCCGCCCGAGTACGAGGACGACCCCGACGGCTACGTGGCCCTGGTCACCGGCCTGATGCTGGATGCCTGCGCACCGCTGGCCCGCTGGATCGACGTGTTCGTCGAGGAGGGCGCCTTCGACGCCGAGGCAGCGCACGCGATCCTGACCGCGGGACGTGCCAGGGGCCTGGGGCTGCGGGTCCACGCGAACCAGCTGCGCCCCGGTCCGGGGGTGCAGCTCGCCTGCGACCTGGGCGCGGCCTCGGCGGATCACTGCACCCACCTGACCGACGAGGACGTCGCTGCGCTCGCTGACAGTGGGACCGTCGCGACGCTGGTGCCGGGGGCCGACTTCTCGACCCGCTCGCCGGTCTACCCCGACGGGCGCAAGCTGCGCGACGCCGGGGCGACGGTCGCGGTCGCCACCGACTGCAACCCCGGTACGTCGTACACCACCTCGATGCCGTTCGCGATCGCCCTCGCGGTCCGCGAGTGCGGCCTCACCCCCTCGGAGGCGGTCTGGGCGGCCACCGCCGGGGGCGCGGCGGCGCTGCAGCGCGACGACGTGGGCCAGATCGTCGCGGACGGGCCCGCCGACCTCACCGTCGTCGACGCACCGTCCCACCTCCACCTCGCCTACCGGCCAGGCGTGCCCCTGTCGTCACCCCTGACGTCACCCCTGTCGTCACCCCTGGCGACGGAGGGCTGAGCCGCGCAGCGACCCGGTCGCGGCGGCCGCGTCGGAGTACCTTGTGTCGTGGACCGCCAGGAGGAACGCGGATGCTGCCCGAACACGTGCCCCGTTGATCTTCGCCGTGTAGCGGCGGGACGCAGGCGCGTGCACCGCCGTACCGCCCCATCCACCGATCGGACGAGATCGAGAGGAGGGGGCGATGTTCGCGTGGCTCGCGAGCAGGTTGGGTCTCACGGCCCTCGGGCGTCGGGACGACCTCGACGACCGCACGACGGTGCTGGTGCTGTTCGCCCGGTTCGCCGACGAGGTGGCGAGCGGGCTGCTGATCGTGCTGATGCCCACCTTGAGGGCGCGGCTCGGCCTGAGCGTGATCCAGGCCGGCTGGTGCTTCCAGGCGTTGAACGCTGCGGCTGCGGTGGTCGAGCCCGTGACGGGGGCGGCCCTCGACCTGGTCAACCGGCGTCCCTACCTCGTGTGGGGTGCGGCGGGGTGGGCCGCAGCGCTGCTGCTCGCGGCAGGCGCACCGAGCTTCGGGTGGCTGTTGGCCGCGTTCGCCGTCGCCGGGACGGCCTCCGGACCGCTGGCACACACCGGCGACGTGGTCCTGATCGACGGGCATCCCGGCGCGGTCGAGCGGATCCAGGGGCGCTCGACGCTGATCGACACGATCGGGGCGCTGCTCGCCCCTGCCGCCATCGCCTGCGCGGGGTGGAGCGGTGTCGATCAGCGCGCGGTGCTGGTCGCGGCAGGCGGCGCGACCCTGGGCTACGCCCTGCTGCT
>CAYVJT010000042.1:5777-7615 GCA_964451855.1 uncultured Actinomycetota bacterium | reverse complement strand
CTGGCTCGGGTCGCGGCCAACGTCCGGACGGTGTGCTCCGACCGCAGCGGACGGCGGTGGCTGCTCGCGCTCCTGCTCCACGAGCTGCTCGACCTGCCCGAACTGTTCGAGCCGATCTGGCTCCGGGACGTGGTGGGGGCCTCCCAGAGCCTGGTGGCGGTGCACGTCGCGCTCGGGCTCGCCGCCACGCTGGTGGGGCTCCTGTTGGTCGACCGCTGGCTGGTCCGACGCGACGCAGAGCGGCTGCTGCTCGGATCGCTCGCTGCGACCGTCGTCCTGTACCCGCTGTGGCTCGTCACCCCGGGGATCGTGGCGCGGCTCGTGCTGGTGGTCCCGCGCAACCTCGTGATGGCCCCGCTCTGGCCGATCCTGCGATCCCGCGCGCTGGCGGCGACGCCGGGGACCGCGGGGACCGTGAGCGCGATCAGCTCCCTGACCGGGCTCGTGCCGCTCGCGGCCGCGTTCAGCTGGGCCGCGGGACGCTGGGGACTCACGGGCACGATGCTGGCGGTGACCCTCGGCGCGGTCGCGGCCCTGCTGGCCGTGCTCGGACGGCGGCCGGCGGTCAGGTGATCAGCGCCCGGATGTCGAACCCGATGACGACCACGAGCAGCGTCACGACCACCGCGATGAAGGCCGTGTACAGCCAACGGTGGTGCCAGTCCGCCAGCCAGACCCGGCGCAGGCTGTAGATCGCCAGGCCGATCGCAGCGGTCGACATCACCAGCGACACCGGTCGGGCCACGACGCCGATCCACCCGACGATCGGCGCCAGCAGGGGGATCACCGCGTACATCAGGATGCAGCGCACCGCGGTCAGGACGAGCGAGCCCTTGAGCGTCACGATCGATCGGGGCGCTGCGTCCTCGATCAGCAGCAGCTGGCGGACGAGGCGGTCCGCGGCGGTGTCAGGCCGCTCGCGCTGGGTCGTCTCGGTGCTCATGCGTCCGCTCGGTCGGGAGCTGCCAGCCCTTCGCCGGAGCCCTGCGGGTCCTCGCGTGGCTGGCTGGTGTCGTGGGTGCGCTCGGATGTGGAAGGTAACGCCTCCGACGGGGGCCGGCAGACACGAGAACAGGCAGGGGTGAGCGTCGGGTCAGAGCCCGGCGATCGCGATGCCCGACTGGATCTTGTAGGTCTTGTTGATCGCGATGAGGACGGCGGTCATCGCCTCGATCTGCTGGGCGTTGCGCAGCGCACCCGAGTCGACGCCGCCCCGGGCCGCCGTCGCGGCGGCGAGGTCGATGACGATCGACTTGGCCTCGGCGTCGTCCCCGCAGACGAGCACGGACTCGTCGTGCACGTCGCCCTCCTCCAGCAGCCCCGGAGCCGACAGGTGGTGGAAGGCGGCCACGACCGTGGTCTCCGGCAGCGCCTTGGCGGCCTGCTCGGCCGCGCTGCCCTCCGGGACGTGCAGGGCGTGGGGGCCCTGGGCATCGAACCCGAGGGGGTTGACGCAGCTGATCAGCAGCTGCCCTCTGAGCGCGTCGGCCAGCGGGTCCAACAGCTCGATCTGCCCCTCGTAGGGGACGCTGAGCAGCACCACGTCCGCGTCCTCGACCACCTCGGCGTTGCTGGCCCCGGTGAGCAGGTCGGGCGAGGGCAACCGCGGGTGCAGCTCCTCCGCGGCGGTGTGGGCGCGCTCGGCGTTCCGCGAGCCGATCCGCACCTCGTGTCCTGCGAGCGCGAACCGGTACCCGAGCCCTTTGCCCTGTGGTCCGGTCCCGCCGAGTATGGCGATACGCATGTGATCTCCTCCGACCCCCGCACCGTAACCGACCGTCGGGTCAGGGTCGGTCTCAGCGCTACGCTGCCACCCCGTCCGGGACCGCCCTCCCACC
>CAYVJT010000042.1:0-5677 GCA_964451855.1 uncultured Actinomycetota bacterium | reverse complement strand
CCCACCCTGGAGCCTGCGAGATGCCGCGCGTCGCCATCGATGTCCTGCTGAAGCGCGAGATCCTCGATCCGCAGGGACGCGCCGTCGAGGAGGCCCTGCCGGGGCTGGGGTACGACCACACGTCGCAGGTCCGGGTCGGCAAGCACCTCGAGATGGTCGTCGACGCCGACGGGGACGCGCTGGCCGACCAGGTCGAGCGGATGTGCGCGGACTTCCTCACCAACCCGGTGATCGAGTCCTACCGGTGGCGGGTCATCGGGGACGATGAGCGCGCCGACGCGTGACGGTCACGTGACCGAGCGCCGCAACGAGCTCCCCCCGCTGCAGGGCGACGGGCTGCCGTCCCTGCCCACCGGGGAGCCCGTCCTGGCGAGGTGGTTCGTGCTCGCCATGCTGATCCTCGCACCGATCGCCATCGGTGTCACCGTGTGGGCGTTCCTGTCGATCCCGGTGGGCGATCCGGTGCCGCCCGCGGAGCGGCGACCACCAGGTGGCGAGCTGGCCACGATCGACCGCGGAGAGGCGGAGCTCGGCGAGTCGACCGAGACCGAGCCGGGCCCCGGGTGTGCGGCCGGCGTGGAGATGATCGGCGACGACGGGACGCGGGCGGCGTCACGCCGCGCGCTCGACGCGATGTGCAACCTGCTCGGCGCCGGGGACTACCCCGAGGCGCGTCGCGGGCTGGCCGAGTGGATCGCGACCGACGGGCAGCTGCGGTTCGCCACCTTCGAGGTCGCCGCGGTGGAGAGCTCCGCACGGCTGGAGGACGAGACCCTCGTCGTCGAACTCAACGCCAGGTACCTGTTCGAGGACGCGAGCCGGGCGGCGCCGACGTTGCTGCACCAGCTCATCCTCATCGCCGATCCGGCGTGGCCCGGCGAGACGGTGGCGGCCGAGACGGAGCTGGCAGCCGCTACGGCCCATGCCGATGCGTGCGAGCGTCTCGACCTGGGGGAGCAACCACCGGCGGGCTGCCAGGACGTGCGGGACCTGCTCGATGAGGACGACCCGCTCGGGGCGCTCGAGGAGGCCGGGTTCCGCGGGTGAGCGGCGGCTCGATGGTCGGACCGGTCGCGGTAGGGTCACGCCTCGTCGTCCATCCGGAGGTGCCAGGTGCGTGTCGGTGTCGTGACCTTCCCCGGCTCCCTCGACGACCATGACGCCTCGGTCGCGATCGAACGGTGCGGCGGCGAGGTCGAGCCCCTGTGGCACGGCGACGCCGATCTCAAGGGCGTCGACGCGGTCGTGCTGCCCGGCGGCTTCAGCTACGGCGACTACCTGCGGTGCGGCGCCGTCGCGCACCGCGCGGCGGTCATGGAGGCGATCTCGGCCTTCGCGCGTGACGGGGGACCGGTGCTCGGGATCTGCAACGGCTTCCAGGTCCTGTGCGAAGCCGGCCTGCTGCCCGGAGCACTGCTGCGCAACGAGGGGCTGCGGTTCGTCTGTCGGGACGTCCTGCTGGTCGTCGAGGCGACCGACACGCCGTGGACGCGTGCCTACCTGCCCGACGAGCGCATCGTGGTCCCGGCCAAGCACGGCGAGGGGCGTTACCACGCCGACGAGGCGACCCTCGACCGGTTGGAGCAGGAGGGCCGGGTCGTGGTGCGCTACGCGCCGAACAACAACCCCAACGGCTCCGCCCGGGACATCGCGGGGATCGCCAACGAGGGACGCAACGTCGTCGGGCTCATGCCCCACCCCGAACACGCCGTCGACCCGATGCTCCTCGGCGGCGAGGACGGCCGCGGGTTCTTCGACAGCCTGTTGGAGCCCCAGCCGGCCTGACCCGTCCGCCTCAGCTGGACAGCGGCGACGCGTCGACCGGCCAACCCCGCTCCCGCGCCTCGCGGTGACGCTGTCTGCGCAGGTGTGCGAAGAGCGCGAGGTGGGCCAGGATCCCGGCGAACAGCACCGCAGCGGGCACCCACATCCCCTGGCTCGCCAGCAGCAGCGCGGCGACGAAGGCACAGGCGACCAGCACCGCACGGAGGATGTTCATGGCGTCCATGGGGTTCGTCCGATCGTCCGGTCGCTGGCGGGCAGGGCCCACGCGGACGCCGAGGGTAGCTCCCACCACGGTCTCGCGGTACGCCCGCTAGCTTCGGTCGGGAGCCGCGCCCTCGTGCGCGATCGTGTGAGGTGACGGCATGGCAGCGGATCGGCCCGCGGAGGGTCAGCACGAGCGCGTGGTCTCGCGGCTCGAGGGGCTGCTCGACCGGCTCGCCGGGCGCCGCGATGTCC
Organism: uncultured Actinomycetota bacterium; assembly: GCA_964451855.1. GTDB lineage: Bacteria > Actinomycetota > Nitriliruptoria > Nitriliruptorales > Nitriliruptoraceae > CSSed11-175R1. The sequence continues at coordinate 3,436 of CAYVJT010000042.1, read as the reverse complement.
GGCACGCGCTGCTCGCGGTGGAGACCGGCGACCGCTCCTTCGGCTGGAGCGGAGCGCGGGGGATCGCCGATCCGGACGGTCGCCCGCTGGAGGTCGACGACCTGGTGCCCCTCGCGAGCGTCACCAAGCTGTACACCTCGGCGCTGGTGCACGGGCTGGTCGAGGACGGGCGGATCGAGCTCGACGCCCCGCTCACCGGCTACCTGCCCGACCTGGCCGGGCTGCACCGGATCGACGGGACCGACCACACCGACCGCATCACGGTGCGGCACCTGCTCAGCCACACCTCCGGGCTACCGGACTACTACCTCGACGTCCCTGCCGACGGTGTGAGCTTCCACGAGCAGCTGCTCCGCGACGGCGACCGGTCCTTCACCCTCGCGGAGGTCGTCGAGGTGGTCCGTTCCCTCGAGCCGCACTTCCCGCCGCGGGACCTGGCCGGCGGTGGCAAGACGACGGCGCGGTACGCGGACACCAACTTCCAGCTGCTCGGCGGGATCGTCGCCGAGGTCACCGGGGCCAGCTTCGAGGACGCGCTGCAGGAACGCCTGCTGGCGCCGGCGGGGCTCGGACGCACCTTCCCGCGCGGCCGTGTCCCGCAGGGGGAGCCGGTGGCCGGGATCTGGGCCGGGGACGACCACCTCGACGTGGCGGCGTCGTTGGCGTCCCTGGGACCCGATGGTGGCCTGGTCGCGACCGCGGGGGATGTGCTCGCGTTCGCGCGGGCGCTGTTCTCCGGGCAGCTGTTCGACCGTGAGGAGACCCTGGGACGCATGCAGGAGCGGTGGTCGCGCTTCGGCTTCCCACGGGATCGGGCTGCGTTGATGGCGCCGAGCTGGCCCGTCGAGAGCGGGATCGGGATGCTGCGGTTCCAGCCGCCCCGCGTGCTCGCCGGCCCCCGCGGGATGCCCGCCCTGCTCGGACAGACCGGTGCGACCGGGTCGTGGCTGTGGCACTGCCCCGAGCTGGAGGTGACCACGGTCGGGACCGTCGGCCAGGTGACCGCGGCTGCGGTGCCCTACCGCCTGGCACCCAAGGCGACCCGGATCCTCGCGGACCGCTGACCACCGCCGCCCTCGCCGCCCGGGCTGTGAGCGCCGGCCACTAGGCTCGGTGGCTCCGTAGCCGCCGCCCTCGGGAGCCTCGCGTGTCCGACACCGTCACCTTCCCGCCCGACGAGGTGCTCACCTCGGCGCGGGCCCGGGAGCTGGGCTACGAGCTCGGGTTGCGTGGCGACGAGTACGACCGGATCGTGGAGACCCTCGGCCGCACCCCGACCGTGTCCGAGCTGGGGATGTACGCGGTCATGTGGTCGGAGCACTGCTCCTACAAGTCCTCCAAGATCCACCTGCGTGGGTTGGCGGGTGATGCGCCCGACCCCCCGTGGATCCTCGTCGGCCCCGGCGAGAACGCCGGGGTGGTCGACGTCGGGGACGGGCTGGCGGTCGCCTTCAAGATCGAGTCGCACAACCACCCGAGCTACGTCGAGCCCTACCAGGGGGCGGCGACCGGCGTCGGTGGGATCCTGCGCGACATCTTCACGATGGGGGCGCGCCCGGTCGCGGTCATGGATCCGTTGCGCTTCGGGGACCCGGGCGGTTGGACCGACGGCTCAGGCCGCTACCACGAGCCCGACCTCAAGCAGCGCCACCTCGTCGACGGGGTCGTGCGCGGTGTCGGGGGGTACGGCAACTGCGTCGGCGTACCCAACATCGGCGGCGAGACCGTCTTCGACGACACCTACGCCGGCAACCCGCTGGTCAACGTGCTGGCCATCGGCGTGATGCCTCGTGACCACCTGCAGCTCGCCCGCGCCGAGTCGGTCGGTGACCTCGCGGTGCTGCTCGGCAGCGCCACCGGACGTGACGGGATCGGCGGTGCGTCGGTGCTCGCCAGCCAGGAGTTCGACGACGCCCTCGACGACAAGCGCCCGAACGTGCAGGTGGGCGATCCCTTCGCCGAGAAGCTGCTGATCGAGTGCTGCCTCGAGCTCTACGAGCGCGACCTGGTCAACGGGATCCAGGACATGGGGGCGGCCGGTATCGCGTGCTCGACCTCCGAGCTGGCGTCCGCCGCGTCGCTCGGCATGGCGGTCGACCTCGACGCGGTCCACCTGCGCGAGCCGTCGATGGAGTCCTGGGAGATCCTGTGCTCCGAGTCGCAGGAGCGGATGCTGGCGTTGGTCTCGCCCGAGCGCCTGGACGAGGTGCTGGCGATCGCGGACCGCTGGGGGGTCGCCGCGTCCGTCGTCGGCGAGGTGGTGGAGGGCGACCGGCTGCGCCTGCGCCGAGGTGGTCAGCCGATCGCCGACGTCCCGGCCCGCAGCCTCGCCGACGAGGGCCCGGTCTACGACCGGCCGCAGCAGCGTCCGGGCTGGCTGGACGACTACGCCGCGGTCGATGCGGACGCGCTGGATGTCGAGGTGGCGGCCGGCGACGACCTCGCTGGGTTCATCCTCGGGTTCCTGCGCTCGCCGAACGTGGCGTCGCCGAGGTGGATCGCCGAGCAGTACGACCACTACGTCCGGGCCGGCACCGTGTTCGGCCCGATGGCGGCCGACGCCGGCGTGATCCGGCTCCCCGACTCGCATCGCGGTGTGGCGTGCTCGACCGACGGCAACGGCCGCTGGTGCGAGCTGGACCCGGCGGAGGGGACGCGGCGGATCGTCGCAGAGGCGTTCCGCAACGTGGCCTGTACCGGAGCGCGCCCGCTGGCGACCACCAACTGTCTCAACTTCGGCAACCCCGAACGCCCGGAGATCATGTGGCAGCTCGCCACCTCGATCGCGGCGCTGGGCGAAGCCACGCGGGAGCTGGGCATCCCGGTGACCGGTGGCAACGTGTCCCTGTACAACGAGACCCAGGGGCAGGCGATCCACCCCTCACCGGTCGTCGGGGTGCTGGGGGTGATCGACCAGGTCAGCGACGCGATCGACGTCGCCTTCGAGAACGAGGGCGACATCGTCTTCCTCGTCGGCGGCCCCACCGCCCCAGGGCTGGCGGGCAGCGAGCTGCAGCGCTACCTCGACGCACCCCTCGGTGGGATGCTCGCTCCGGTCGACCTGGATCTGGAGGCGGCGCTGGGCGAGGTACTGCACATCGCGGCCGGGGAACGGCTGCTGCACTCGGCGCACGACGTGTCCGGCGGTGGGTTGCTGGTCGCGCTGGTCGAGTCGTGCGTCGCCGGCGACGTCGGCGTGGAGGTCTCGTTGCCCGGTGAGCGGTCCCTCACGCAGGAGCTGTTCAGCGAGTCGCCCGGACGGGTGGTGGTGAGCCTGCCGTCGACCAACGTCAAGGCGTTCGCGCAGCTGTGCAGCGATGCCGAGGTCCCCCTCACCGATATCGGGACCGTCGGTGGCCGGACACTGCACGTGCGCGAAGGCGTGGAGCTCGACCTCGGCGAGGTCGAGGCCGCCTTCGAAGGTGGGCTCCCCGCG
>CAYVJT010000041.1:19274-21440 GCA_964451855.1 uncultured Actinomycetota bacterium | reverse complement strand
GGCCCGCTCTCAGCGGGGACTTCGTGGCGGCTCAGTGGCCAGTAACCAACGCCCGGATCCGCCAGGTTGCTGCGGCGGTTGCGCCTATGTAGTCACTGGACCACGCTTCTGCCTCTGGCGGTCGTTGTTGCGCGGTTTGAGACCTCCTACACCACTACTTGGGCCTCATCTGACCACTGACCGAGGCAGCCACCAGTCTTGTCTGCGCGGCCGTCCGTCGGTCCGGCGAGGGCGAGGGTCGGTCGAGCACAGCGAGGGGGTGGGGAGATCGTGACCGTGGACGGTTGTCAGCCGACGAGGCCGAGCTTCATGGCCAAGCCGGTCCCGTCGAAGTAGGCGCGTTCCTCGACGATCAGGCCGTCGTCGTCGAGGGTGCTGACCATGGCTTGCTCGTGGGAGATCTTCGCACCGTTGGGCTCGAGCACCGTGCCGTCGGGCATCGGCATCGGGCCATCGAAGGTCGCCGTTGCGACGATCTGCCAGACCGCCTGGTTGCCCGAGACGATGACCGGCGCGAGTGGCTCCCAGCGAACGTCGGAGAAGGCACCGAAGATCACGTGGTCGAACGCGATGATCGCGTCTCGGCCCTTGAGGGGTTCAGGTGATGCCGGGTCGTGCACGACCGCATCTGCGGCGTAGCAGGCGCCGACCGCTTCAGGGTCGTGGCGGTTGAAGGCCTCGATCACCTGGTTCACGACGGTGTCTGGGGACATGTGCACTCCTTCCTTGTCTTGGATGGCTCCGACGTGGGGGAACCTGCAACAAGCATCTCGTCACCGGCGGGCCGCGCCCATACCACAAAAGTGGTAGACCTGCGGTGGGAGACACGAAGGACGTGGACGCCATGCCGGGACTCCGGGTGAGTGGGTACACCGGGGAGCGGGTGCTGGAGCGGGTCGAGCGCCTCGCCCGGGAGGGGCTGGACGTGGCCACCTTCCTGTCGGAGGCTGGCGCAGCGCTCGAGCGGGCCGTGCCGTCTGGCACCGAGAACGCTCCGGGGCCGTCGTGGGGGACGCTGGACCCGGCCTCGCTGCTGGTCACGAGCCTCGTCTACGAGGGGTGCGAGATCTCGCTGGCGGAGTGGGCACGGTTCGAGTACTCCTCCGAGATGGCGGCCAACCGGATCGGTGACGTGGTGCGCCATCCCCGAGGGGTTCAGACCGCTCGTGAGCTGGTCGAGGCAGATCCCGACGGCGGCCGCGAGTACCTCGAGTTGATGGTGTCCATCGGGGTGGAGCACGAGGTGCTGGTGGACCTGCGTACTCGTAGCGGGGAGCACTGGGGGGCCTTCTACCTCGTCCGCGGCCCCGGCAGGCCAGACTTCTCCGCAGGAGAGCTCGACTTCCTTCGGCTGGTTGCTCCCCACCTCGCCGAGGGGGTACGCACCGGCCTGCTGTTGGGTGAGGCGTCCGAACCGGAGGGGCCGGATGCGCCTGCGATCGTGGTGCTCGGGGCGGACCTCACCCCGGAGTCGTTCACCCCAGGTGCCCAGCAGTGGCTGACAGATCTGTCCACCCCGAAGCAAGGGGAGCTGCCCCCTGCCGTGCTCTCCGTCGCCCAGGCGGCCCTCAACCAGCGTGCTGAGCGCGTGGAGCCCGCCAGTGTGCGGGTGCTCTCGGAGCGTCGAGGATGGGTGCTGCTGCACGGCCAGGCGCTGGCGGGCGACGGCGGCCGGCGTGTGGCGGTCACGATGCAGCCGGCCGGTCGGGGCCGGATCACCCCGCTGCTGATGGCCGCCTACGGGCTGACCGAGCGGGAGGAGCAGGTCGCCCGGCACGTGCTGCAAGGGGCTTCAACCGCCCAGATCGCCGACGCGCTGTGCATCTCCCCGCACACGGTGCAGCAGCACCTCAAGAACATCTTCGAGAAGACCTCGGTCCGTAGCCGCCGCCAACTCGTGAGCCAGGTGTTCACCCGCCACTACCAGCTGCGCGTCGAAGACAACGACGAACGGCTCAGGATGGACAAGCCCGTCCGCGGTGGCCCCTTCCCCGACCAGCAAGCGGTGCAGCCCGCTTCCGCACCACGTCCGGAGACGTCTCGGTGAGCCGAGGGAACCTCGACCACCCCGGGTGTGGTTCTCCAGGACCCGGGCAGGTAGCAGGTGAACCTGGCGGTGAGCAGCGGTACCCGCTCGCCCCCTCGGCCGGTCGTGATCGCGTCCTG
>CAYVJT010000041.1:0-19174 GCA_964451855.1 uncultured Actinomycetota bacterium | reverse complement strand
TTCAACGACGCTGCCCACGCGCCGCGCACCGCCGTCGCGGTCGGATCCTTGGCCGAGCCCATCACCATCCCTTGAGCGTACGGTCTGTACATACTGTACATACGTGGGTGGAGGGCGCAACCCGATGGGGGATCCCACGACCACCAGGGTGTCCTTCTCAGCTGTCCGCTGGATGCTGGCATCGGTGAGTCATCGAGGATGTCCATGCCGTCCCTCGGCCGCAGGCGCCGCAGCGTGCTCAGAACCTCGCATAGGGACAACGCCCGGTAGCACTGCCCTGTAGCAGCGGTCGACGTTCTCGCATTCCTGAACCGTGACGACCACGACCCGGTCACGATCCTCGTCGAAGACGTAGACGAGCAGCATCCAGCGCCAAGAGCCGAGGATGAACCGGAAGCCCTCCCAGCGTCCGGCGAGTTCAGGGCCGAGCCGCGGGAACTGCTGCAGCGGTGCGAGAGCGTCGCGCACGCGCTCACGCGTATCGCGCGGTAGCGAGGACGGCGTTCCCAGGCACCATCGATCCCGTCGAGCAGCGCGGCGACGTTGGCCGGGTCGGGGTCGTGGCCGTCGATGGCGCTGCTGAGCAGCGACCTGGCCAGCGTGCCCTCGTTGACGTGCACCCGCTCAGCGAGCCGGGCGAGCTTGGCCGCATGCTCGCCGTCGCGGGTGATGTTCAGGCGTTGGCTGCTCATGCGCGACGGGTGCACGTCACGACGCACCACGTGCACCTATCCGAGTTGTTCCGAGCCGGGCGTCGCCGTCGCCAGGTCGTTGCGGCGGTTGTCGACCGACCCCGCGTTGGTCGAGACGCTCCTCCGGGGTTGACGCTTGCGCCTGCATCGACCCCATGCCGGTCACGATCGTGGCGAATCTCGACGGCGAGGTTGTCGACCGGCGTGGGCTCGGGTCGGCGACGCCGTGGCTGCGCTGTTGCCTGACGGAGCGTGAGCAGCGCCTGCGACACCGCCTGGCGAAACGCAACATCCGACGCGTCCACGTCCTTGTCAACGGTACGAAACGCAACTCCCGGGGGCGGACAGCGCAGCCGACGCTCAGGGATCTCGAGCATTGCGTTTCGCTCGCCCGGTTGCGCGACGTCGCGTTCCACGCACCGTTCCAGAAGTGGCACATCAACAGGTGCTTCGACAGGCCGAAGCCGCAGGTCAGACCCTTACCGCGGAGGTCCCACGAGCGCGGGGTGGCCGGGAAGGCTTGGCGCGCATGACCTCGCAACGCCCGGAGAAGGGCGAGCTGGGACCTTGCCGGCGGGCGGCCGGGCGTACCGGCGGGTTGGAAGACCTCGGTGGTCGGGTGCCGACGATGCCGACGCCCTCGCGGCGTCCAGCGCGATCACGGTCCGGAGATCGCGCCCGTAGCGGCGGAAGATGCTGCCCGCGGTCGCATCGTCCCAACGTCAAGGTGGCCGCAGGCCCGCCGAACGCCGACGTCGAGGTGGCAGGTTCCGCGTCGAGCGGCGACGTCGAGGTGGCAGGATGCCCACGCCGTGCTCCTACGATCCCGTGGATCCGTCGCTGACCGTTCCGTGGAAAGGCGGTCCGTGGTGCCCGCTCGTCCCCACCGTCGGCCAGCGGGGTCGACCAGCGCCTGCGGGCACGAGATCGCGGATGGTGCCCGATGACCGGCCTGATCGTCTCCGCTGCGATCTTCCTGGTGGGCCTCGCGGTGACCTTCGCCGGACGGCGCCTGCGCGGCCGGCTCGTCGGGCTCGGGCTGATGGGCGTGGGGGCGGTGCTCGCGCTGGCGACCGCGGGGCCCTGGGAGCTGGTGCCGCGGTACAACCTCGTGGTGACCGGCGTCACGCTGCTGGGGATGCTGGCCGTCGGGGCCTGGCTGGCCCGCCGGCTGACCGGCGAGCACGACCAGCCACGGCGGCCGATCGACGAGGTGCGGAGGGCGGCCGACCCGGACCGGGGGACGATCGACGAGGGTCGCACGTGAGCGGCACGCTGCTGACCGTCGTGGTCCTGCTCCCGGCACTCGGGGCCCTGCTCACGGTCCGGACCGGGGGCCGGTCGCGGGCCGTCCTCGGTACCAGCAGCGCGTTCGCGACCCTCCTGGCCAGCGTCGCGCTGACCGTCCAGGTGTGGGAGCGGGGCGGGCGTGTCTTCCACCTCGACGCGGTGGGCGACCTCGAGGTGGTGCTCGTCATGGACGGGTTGGCCGCAGCGATGCTGCTGATGGTGACGGTCACGGGCAGCTTCGTCGCGGCCTTCGCCCTGCTCGAGGATCTGCGGGACGTCACCAAGCGTGCTCGCGGGCACTGGCCGCTGTCGCTGGCGCTGTGGGCGGCCCTGCAGGTGCTCTTCCTCGGGGGCGACCTGCTGACCCTCTACCTGATGTTCGAGGCGGTCGGCGTGGCCGCCGTCGCGCTGGTCGCCGCGGGCGCCGACCGTCGCACCACCCTGGCCGCTGCTCGCTACCTCTACGCGGAGCTGGTGGCGACCATCACGCTGCTCTTCGGGATCGCGCTGACCTGGCAGCAGGCCGGGACGCTGGTGCTCGCCGAGCTCCCCGAGGGCTTCGGGACCGAGCCACTCGGGGCCGCGGCGCTGGCGCTGATGACGGCCGGGCTGCTGGTCAAGGTCCCGCTCGTGCCCGTGCACCTGTGGCTGCCCGCAGCACACGCCCTGGCAGCGAGCGCGGTCAGTCCGGTGCTGTCCGCGCTCGTGGTCAAGACCGCCTTCGTGGTCCTGCTGCGTGCCTGGCACCTGGGCACCCCCCACGCCGTGCCGGCGGAGGCGGCACAGCTGCTCGGGGCGCTCGGCGTCGTCGCGATCCTGTGGGGCTCGATGGTCGCGTTGCGGGCCACCGAGGTGAAGGTCCTCATCGCGTACTCGACGATCGCGCAGCTCGGGGTGCTGTTCCTCGCGCCGCCGCTGCTGGTCGCCGGGCAGGTCGACGCGTGGACCGGGGGGCTGCTGCACGCGATCGCCCACGCGCCCGCGAAGGCCGCCGCTCTGCTGGCGGCCGCCGTGCTGGTGGAGGACGCTGGACACGGTGGGATCGAGGGCATCCGCGGCGCGGCAGCACGCCGACCCGTTGCGGTGTTCGCCCTGGGGGTCGCCGCGGTGAGCCTCGTCGGACTTCCGCCGACCGTGGGCTTCGTCGCGAAGTGGCACCTGCTGTTCGCCGGGGTGGCGGCGGGGCAGTGGTGGTGGGTTGCGGCGCTGGTCGTCGGCAGCATGCTGACCGCCGGCTACCTGATGCGCCTGGTCAAGCCGACCTTCGACCGGGGTGCGGCGGCGTTCCACGCGCCGGATCCCCGCGACGGACGGGAGGTGCTGGCGCGCGGGGCCCGGGCCGCTCACACCGGCCGGGACACGGCCGGCGGTGGCTCATCGGCGAGGGCCGGCCGGGACGAGCTCGGCGGCGCACGTCGGCTCGGCGACGGCCGCGACGTCGTAGCGCTCACCCTGGCGCTGGTGACCGTGCTCGCGGGGATCCGCCCGGCGGAGCTGCTGCGCCTGCTCCAGCTCGTGCCATCCCACCTGGTGGGGGGCTGACGTGATCGGCGGTGCGCTCCTCCCACTCCTGCTGCTCGTGACGTCCCTGGCACCGGCCATCATCATCTTCGTGCTGCCTGAGCGGTGGGCCGTGACCCGGGTCGTGATCAACGTCGCCGGCGCGGTGCTCAAGGTCGCGCTCGCCGGGCTGTTGGTGCTCGGCGTGTTCTCCGGCATGGAGTTCGAGTGGCGGATGGCGTTCCTGCCGGGGATCGACCTCGTGCTGCGGGCCGATCCCATCCCCCTGCTGTTCATCGTGCTGTCTGCGCTGCTGTGGCTGACCACCACCGTCTACGCGATCGGCTTCCTCGAGGGGGACGAGCACCCGGCCCGCTTCTTCGGCTTCTTCAGCCTGTGCGTCACCGCCACGGTCGGCATCGCGCTGGCCGGCAACCTCGTCACCTTCCTGGTCTTCTACGAGCTGTTGACGGTGACCACCTACCCCCTCGTGGTGCACAAGGGGGACGCCGAGTCACGGGCCGGCGGTCGCGCGTACCTGCTGTACACGGTCACGGGTGGCGCGCTACTCCTCGTCGGCGTGGCGTGGCTGCACACGCTGGCAGGCGCGGTCGAGTTCGGGCAGACGGCCGTGCTGGCCGAACTCGCGACCGAGCACCGCGGTGCGCTGTCGGGGGTCTTCGTGGTGCTGGTCGGGGGACTGGCCTTCAAGGCGGCGCTGGTGCCGTTGCACGGCTGGCTGCCGCAGGCCATGGTCGCACCCGCACCCGTCAGCGCGCTGCTGCACGCCGTAGCCGTCGTCAAGGCTGGGGCGTACGGCATCGTGCGGGTGGTCCACGACCTCTACGGACAGCAGCTCGCCGACGACCTGGGCGTGCTCACGCCGCTGGCGGTCGCCGCGGCGATCACGATCGTCTACGGCTCGCTCCGCGCGCTGGTCCAGGACGACCTCAAGCGGCGCCTGGCGTACTCGACCGTCAGCCAGCTGTCCTACATCACCCTGGGCATCAGCATCCTCGGGGTGACGAGCACGACCGCCGGGCTCGTCCACCTCGTCCACCAGGGGGTGATGAAGGTCACCCTCTTCTACTGCGCCGGGAGCCTGAAGACGATGCTCGGCGTGAGCCGCGTCAGCGAGATGGACGGGGTCGGCCGCCGGATGCCCGCCACGATGGCGGCCTTCACCCTCGCCGCCGTCGGCATGGTGGGGCTGCCACCCACCGCCGGGTTCGTCACGAAGTGGTACCTCGGCGTCGGCGGGATCGAGGCCGGGCAGCCGTGGGTCGTGGCCGTGCTGGCCGCGAGCAGCGTCCTCAACGCCGCGTACTTCCTCCCGCCGGTGGCGCGAGCCTGGTTCCGGTCGGGTGCGTCGGCGGACGCCTCTCCGGTGGCGGTGGCACGGCCGGAGCGCCGGGAAGCCGGACGGTGGCTGCTGTGGCCGTCGCTGGCGACGGGGCTGAGCGTGATCGTGCTGGGGGTGCTCGCGGGCATGCCGGGCAGCCCGTTGACGTGGGCGGCGATGATCGCCGAGGAGCTGATGGCTCGATGACCACCGCGTGGCTGCTCGCGCCGATCCTGCTGCCGCTGGTCGCGGCAGGGCTGGCCCCATCCCTGCGTCGGGGACGGGAATGGCTCGCTGGCGTGACGCCGCTGGGGGCGCTGTCGCTCGGGCTCTTCGGGTCGGACGGCGCGGTCGCCCGCCTCGAGTGGCTGGTGCTGGGGATCGACCTGCAGCTCGACACCGTCGGGCGCCTGCTGCTGGTGATGGCGGCGCTGGTGTGGTGCGCCGCCGGCATCTCCGCACGCTCGTTGGTGCGCGACCACACCGACCTGGCCGTGCTGTTCCAGCTGACGATGGCCGGGAACCTCGGGCTGGTGGTCGCCGACGACGTCGTCACCTTCTACGTCCTGTTCGCCGTCATGACCTTCGCCGCCTACGGGCTGGTCGTGCACGAGCGGACGCCCTTCGCGATGCGCGCCGGGCGGGTCTACATCGCCCTCGCGGTCGTGGGCGAGGTGGCGCTGCTGAGCGGACTGGTGCTGGCCGTCGGTGCGGCGCAGGGCGCCAGCGGGTTCGTGGAGGTCCGGGCGGCCCTCGACGGCGCGTCCTACGGCGGCGTGACGGTCGGCCTGCTGGTGGTCGGTTTCGCGGTCAAGGCCGGGATCATGCCGGTGCACCTGTGGCTCCCGCTCGCGCATCCTGCGGCACCGGTGCCGGCCAGTGCGGTGCTGAGCGGCGCGATGATCAAGGCCGGACTGCTCGGCTGGCTGCGCGTGCTGCCGATCGGCGAGATCGCGCTGCCGGGCTGGTCGCAGACGCTGATCGTCGTCGGGATCACCACCGCCTTCCTCGCTGTGGCCGTCGGCCTGCCGCAGCGGGACGCGAAGACGGTGCTCGCCTACTCGAGCGTGAGTCAGATGGGCCTCATGACCGTGACCGTCGGGGTCGCCCTGGCCGTGCCCGGGTCCGGCGCGCTCGCCGCCACCGCCGCGGCGCTCCAGGCGTTGCATCACGGGCTGGCGAAGGGGGCACTCTTCCTCGGCGTCGGTGTGCTGCGCAACGTGGCGGCGCGCCACCGGGGCCCGGTGCTGGTCGGTATGGGGTTCGCGGCGGTCTCGCTCGCCGGCGCACCGCTCACCAGCGGGTGGGTCGCGAAGTCCGCGTCGAAGACCGCGATCGACACGCTCCCCGGCGCGACCGCCGGCACGATCACGTTGCTGGTGTCGCTGTCCAGCGTGGCGACGACGATCCTGATGGTGCGCCTGTTCCCCCTGCTGCCTCGGGCCGAGCCGCACACGGCGACAGCGAGGTGGCTCCTCTGGCCGTGGGCCGGCCTGCTGGTGGGCGTCGCGGCGGGCGCGTGGACGGTGCCGGTCCTGCTCGGGCAGGCCGGGCTGCTCCCGCCCCTCGGGCCCGGTGGGGTCTGGGACGGGACCTGGCCGGTGCTCCTTGGCCTCGCGGCCGTCGGCGTGTGGCTCGCGGTCGACCGGCGGCTCGGCGCCTGGCGGCCGCAGCTGCCGCCCGGCGACGTGGTCGTCGCGGTGGAGGCTGTCGGGTCGCCGCTCCGGGCGGTGGGCCGGTGGGTGTTCGGTGTGTTCCAGACGCTGGACGATCAGCGCCGCTACCTGCAGTGGGCCGCGCACCTGCTGGTGCGACCCGGCGGGTTCGTCGACCGCGCGGAGGAGTGGATGACACGGTGGCGGACCGCCGGGGTCCTCTTCGTGCTGGTGTCGAGCGCACTCCTGGTCGCGTTCGTCGGCGCGGCGGGCCGCTGACCCGAGGCCCTTCCGCTCGACCGTGCACCGGCGTAGGATGCCACCATGAAGCGCAAGCTCATCGGCGTGTCTTCCGCGACGGGGTTGGCCGGTCTCGTCGTGGCGTTGCTCCGTCGCTACCTGCGTCGGTGCTGTGACGCCTCTGTCGGGGCCTGGACCGACGTTCCCGCCTGGGGTTCCGACGGTGCGATGACCAACGTCGACGCGGCCCGAACGTTCGTCGAGGATCAGCGGCCCTGCTGGCGTCACTATCCGGTGGCTTCTGCCTTCGCGATCTTCGGTATCGACCCGAGCGGCGCTGCTCCCGTCGAGCCGATCGTCGTTGAGCGCGCTCCCTCCGCAGGCTCCGGCGAGGTCGACGTCACGCTGGTGTTCGAGCACGAGGGTGACGACTCGACGGCAGCCACCCGCTACCGGTTCACCTTCGTCGACGAGGCCTTCGTCGGTGGGACCGCTGGCGTGTTCCGGCTACTGGAGGGGATGCGCGAGTTCCGCTGCCATCCGGGTCGCGGCCAGACCGACTGGGGGCCGGAGCTCTGCCTCTGAGCCGACACGCCCGACCGGTCCGGGTCGCGGCTCAGTCGCGCACCGTGTCGTGTCCGGGCAGCTCCTCCTCTCCGGCGAACACCCGCGCGAGGTGACGGGTGAGCCCGGAGATCCGCTGGAGTTGGCCGACGACCTCGACCTCCCGCTCGAAGGAGCGGATCCGGTTCGGCTCGTCAGCCTGCAGCCGACGGGTGAGGTGAGCGAGCACCTCGTGCCGTTGGTCGATGAACTCCTGCCTGGCCCCGACGACCTCGAGCGCCTCGCCGCGATCGTCGGTCCTCAGCGCCGACACGGCTCGACGCAGCCGCTCCGTCACGGTCCGGTGCAGGTCGGTGACGGCCTCGGTGGTCGAAAGGCTGGGTAGCACCGCCTCCCTGAGCCGTCGCTTGCCGAGCTGCACGAGGTTGGTCTCGACGATGTCGCCGATCGCCTCGAGATCGCTGGCCACCGAGATGAGCATGAACAGCTCTCGAGCCTGGGCGCCTGACAGTCCCTCCAGGCCGAGGCGGCCGAGGTAGTCGAGCAGGTCCTCGTGGATGGCGTCGATGCGGTGGTCGCGCTCGGCGAGGTCGTCGAGTTGCTCGCTGGTGCCGTGCAGGACCGTCGGCATCGCCGCCTCCACGATGGACACGGTCTCCTCGCCGAGGCGCACCACCTCGAGGCGGGCGAGCTCGAGTGCCACCTCGGGTGTGTCGAGGGCATCCTCGTCGAGGTAGCGCGACCCGGCGAGTGACTCGTCGGGACGGTCCGGTAGCAACCGCGTCGTGACCTTGACGATCACGCCGGTGAGGCCGATGAAGGTCAGCAGGTTGATGATCTTGAAGAGCGTGTAGGCGTTGGCGAGCTGGCGCGGCACCTCGGCCGCCAACCGGTCTGCGCCGCCGAGCTCGGGGGCAGCCGGCGACAGCCACACGGCGAGGGCCTCGAGCTGAGGGAGCAGCAGCATCCAGATCGTGACGCCGATCACGTTCACCAGCACGTGCACGGCTCCGACGCGCTGCCCCGGACGGTTCCGTCCGATCGTGGCGACGTAGGTGGTGATGCACGTCCCGATCGTGGCCCCGAGGGCCATCGCGATGCCCGTGCGCAGATCCAGCAACCCCTGGCTCGCCAACACCACCAGCACGCCCGACGTCGCCGACGAGGACTGGATCGCGGCCGTGAACGCCGCGCCGATCAGCATGGCGACCACGAGGTTGGCATCGCCAGCGAGGAACGCGAGCACCTCACCAGCCTCGCGCAGCGGGGCGACGGCCTGCGCCATCACGTCCATGCCGAAGAAGATCAGCCCGAGCGCGAGCAACGCACGGGCCGGCTGGTGGACGGGGCTCCACCGAGCCACGGCCGAGATGGCGAAGCCCACAGCGATCATCAACAGCGCGAAGCGGGTCACGTCGAACGCGATGACCTGCATCGTGAACGTGGTGCCCACGTTCGCGCCGAGCACGACCGGGACGGCCTGACGCACGGTCATGACGCCGGCGGACGCGAACCCGATCAGCAGGACCATCGTCGCCGTCGACGACTGGATGATCGCCGTCGCTGCTGCACCGCTGGTGGCTCCGGTCAGCGGGTTGCGCGACAGCCGAGCGAGCGATTCACGCAGGCGACCGCTCGACAGGTTCTGTAGGGCTCGCGTCAGCTGCTGGATGCCCAGCAGGAACAGGGCAAGGCCGCCCACCAGCCCGGTGAGCAGCTCCGTCCACGACACCTCGGCCATGTCGGCAGCATCGGGGCTGTGGCCGGGTGCGGCTAGCCCTCAAGGTCCCGAGCCGCCGGGTCCGACGCCCCCGCCCCGTGTCGAGCCGAGGGGTCCACCCCCACGCGATGCGCCTCCACCGGCCTGTCGTCAAGCGGCGCGTCGCCCGTGCCGACCATGAGGGTGGTGGCCGTGACCGAGATCGGCTCCGAGGACGGCGGAGACGAGATGGCGAACGCCGCATCAGACGCCTACAGGCGCGAGCTCCAGGTGCTGGAGGCGCGGAAGCGTCGTGTGTACGCCGTGGCGGCATCCGCCGGCATCGCCGTGCTGCTCCTGAGTTGGGTGACGCGCGAGCCGACCGACGTCGTGCTGACGGTGACCTACCCGATCCTCGCGGTGGTGCTGCTCGTGTTCACGGTCGCATCCCTCCGTCGGTGGCTGCCGCTGACCGTGCTCGAGCGTGGGGTGCTCGTGCTCGTCGGTGCCCTGGTGTTGGGCCGTCTCGCCTGGCACCTGCACCTGGCGGGCCCGATCGACGAGCATCTGCTCGTGCTGGTCGGTGGTCACTACTGGTCCGTCGGCGCGCTGATCGTGGGCGGTTTCGTGTTGCTCGAACGTCGGCCGGGGATGTGGTTCGGCATCGGGACGCTCCTGGTTTCGGTCACGCTCGTGGCCACCGGCGCGGGCCCGCAACTCGTCGGGCCGGACGCGCACCAGCCCGCGCTCCTCTACCTCGCGCGCGTGCACGGCTTCCTCGTGCTGTTGCTCGTGCTGACCATGGCCGTGGCCACGCTGCGCGAGCAGCTCCACCAGGCGTTGACGCGGGCGCAGACGCTCGAGGAGCTTGCCGTCACCGATCCGCTCACCGGGGTCGGCAACCGCCGGGCGGCCCTGCAGGTCCTCGAACGTGAGGCCGACGCGCACGCCAGGTACGGGCGGCCGCTGTCGGTGATCATGGTCGACGTCGACCGGTTCAAGCGGGTCAACGACACCCACGGCCACCAGCGCGGTGACGAGGTCCTCGGTGACGTGGGACGGGTCCTACAGCAGAGCGCCCGCGTCACGGACGTCGTGGCACGCTGGGGAGGCGAGGAGTTCCTGATCATCGCTCCGGAGACCGGCGGGGAGCAGGCAGCGGAACTCGCCGAGCGCTGTCGTTCAGCGGTGGTGGAGGCGCAGCCGGGGGGACTGGACGTGACGGCGACGTTCGGTGTCGAGGAGTTCACCACCGGAGACGACCCGGACAGCGTGGTGCGGCGTGCCGACGAGCGGCTCTACGGAGCCAAGCGCGACGGTCGTGACCGGGTGGCGAGCCAGACGACGGTGAGCTGAGCTGCTCCACGACCGTGCCCGTCAGGTGCACGGCAGCGCGACCGTGGACGGAAGGGCTTGCGCCTACCGCGATAGGAGGTGTTAGCTCCCAGAGCTGGTCCTCTCCCGCCAGCCACCGTGGCCCCGCCCGTCCACCTTGCGTGCTCATCCTCCGCCCGGGCGGGGCCACGCGATGTCGCCCGGAGCTCCGTATCGGGACCTTCGTCGCCCCGGGCCGATGACGCTGGACCCTCCTGCACCAGGGCTGGTGGGCGTAGCGTCGAACCGAGCCGTCGGAAGGTTCGGCAGGGTCGCTGCATGTTCAGCGTCACCGGCGGGGGTCCTTCACTGCGCATGGAGGGGGTCGACGATGAGGCACGCGGTCGTGATCGACCACCTCGCGAAGCGCTACGGCGACACCGTGGCCGTCGAGGAGGTCTCCGTGGAGGTCCGGCCCGGCGAGCTGTTCGGGGTGCTCGGGCCGAACGGCGCCGGTAAGACCACCACGCTGGAGTGCCTGGAGGGACTGCGCCGCCCCGATGCCGGCCACCTCGAGGTCCTGGGGGTCGATGTCGTCCGCGATCCGACGGCCGCACGTGCGCTGCTCGGGGTGCAGCTGCAGGTCGCCGGGCTGCCCGTGACCATGCGCGTGGGCGAGGCCATGCGGTTCTTCTGCGCCTACCGAGGTGTGGCATCGCGTACCGACCTGCTCGAGCGGTTCGGCCTCTCCGACAAGCTCGACGCCGCCTACGGCGCGTTGTCTGGCGGGCAGCAGCGCAGGCTCGTGCTCGCCCTGGCCCTCGCGCACGACCCGTCGGTGTTGGTGCTCGACGAGCCGACCAGTGGGTTGGACGTGCCGTCGCGGGCGGAGCTGCACGCCGTCCTGCGCGAGCTGAAGGCCGCCGGCACCACGATCCTGCTGGCGACCCACGACATGGCGGAGGCCGAGGCGCTGTGCGACCGGGTGGCGATCGTGCTGCGCGGCCGCACCGTCGCCGTCGCCAGCCCTGATGAGCTGACCTCGACCGGCTCGGGGCTGAGCCGCGTCTCGGTCCGCACCTCGGCCAACAGCTTCGCCGAGGTGGACGGCCCGCTTCCGGGGGTCCGGGAGCGGATCGATGATGGCGACTACACGCGGTGGCTCAGCGAGGACCCGGCGGCCACGGTGACCGCGATCCTGGCCGACCTGGCGGGCCGCGACGACGAGCTGATCGACCTGCGTGTCGAGCGCCCGTCGTTGGAGGAGCGCTTCCTCGAGTTGACCCGCGACGCCCAGGAGCCGGAAGGAGCTGTGACATGATCGCCGGCCTGGCCGAGCACGCCGTCGTCGAGCTGCGGACGGGGGTCCGCGACCGGACGCTGCTGCTGATGACCTACCTGTTCCCCCTGGGCTTCTACGGCTTCCTCGGGGTGTTCATGACCGAGCTCAACCCGGGGTTCATCGAGGTGATGATCCCGGGGATGGCGGTGTTCGCGATGCTCGCCGCCGCGATGTTCGGCCTGCCGAGCCCCCTGATCAGCGCGCGGGCGACCGGGGTGCTGCGTAGCTACCGGATCAACGGGGTGCCCACCGGTGCGGTCTTCGGGGTCCCCGCCGCGACGACCGTCGTCCACCTCATGGTCGTCAGCGCGATCATCGTCCTCAGCGCCCCGCTGATCTTCGATGCGCAGCCGGTCGCCAACCTCGCTGCGTTCGCGTTGGTCGTGCTGGTCGCGGCGACCGCCCACGTCGCGCTCGGGGCGCTGATCGGCGTGGTGTCCTCCAACGAGCGGCTGGCGGTGCTGTGGTCGCAGCTGCTGTTCCTGCCATCGGTGCTGCTCGCCGGCATCATCGTCCCGCTCGAGCAGATCCCGGAGCTGTTCCAGCCGCTGTCGCTCGTGCTGCCGGCGAGCTACGCGATGGAGGCGGCACGAGGGCTGGCCCTGGGCGCCGAGACCACGGTTGCGCCGTGGCTGGCGGTGGGCGTGTTGGCGATCGGCGCGGTCGCGGCCTTCGTGCTGACCCGCCTGTGCTACGCGTGGGACGACCACGGTGCCGGCCGACGTCTCCACCCTGCCTTCGGTGCGCTGGCCATCGCGCCCTACCTTGCCGTCGCGGTGTTCGTGAGCGTGTAGGCCAGGCACGGTCCTGATCGTACGACGTCGAGGCAGGGGGCAACGTGGAGGAGCTTGCGGAGGTCCCGCCCGCGCTCTGGGTGCTCGTCGGCGTTGCGGTCGTCGGGGTCATCGCGACCCTGATCGACCTCAGGTTCCACGACGTCAAGCAGCTCCCGCGGGGTGCGTGGGCCCTGATCATCGTCGCGATCAGCTTCCCCATCGGCGCGCTCCTGTACCTCACCCTGGGGCGGGTCCCGGGACCCCGTACCGATCGCGGTGAGGGTGCGAGAGACGACACCGCCGCGACCTCGTCGCCGGACACGCCCACCGCTTCCGCGCCCGAGGCGGAGGTCACCGCGGCGCCCCTCGTGCTCGAACGGGGGCCCACCGGTGTCGCCGCACCGGAGGCACGCCCGACGATCGTCAGCACCGAGCGTCTCGGCAAGCGCTACGGGGACACCGTGGCCCTGCACGACGTGGACCTGCGGGTCCCTCGTGGCGCGACCTACGGGCTGATCGGCCCCAACGGCGCAGGCAAGACGACGATGCTCTCGATCCTCGCCGGACTGCGCCGCCCCACCGACGGCAGCATCCACGTCGAGGTAGCGCGGTCCGCGGTCGCCGTGGTCGTCGACGCACCGCACTTCGAGCCGTGGCTGACCGCACGCGAGGTGGTGGACCTCGCCCGCAACCTCACCACCGAGGACCTCCCGGCGTCACGGGTCGAGGAGGTGCTCGACCAGGTCGGGCTGACCGAGGCGATCGACCGCCGTGTCGGGGGGTTCTCCCGCGGGATGCTGCAGCGGGTGGGGCTGGCGGCCGGGCTCGTCGGACACCCCGAGGTCCTGATCCTCGACGAACCGTCGGCCGCGCTCGACCCTGCAGGTCGGCGCGAGGTGCTCGACCTGATCGGCTCGCTCGCAGGCACCGCCACCGTGATGCTGTCGACCCACGTGCTCGCCGACGTGCAGCAGGTCTGTGACGTCGTGGGGGTCATCGACCACGGGCGGTTGCGCTTCCAGGGGCCGATCCAGGAGCTGCTGGCACGCACCAGCACCGTGTACTCGCTGCACGTGCGCGGCGGTTCTGCCGGGCTGCGCGCACAGCTCTCGCGGTGCTCGTGGGTGACCGAGCTGACCGAACCCGCCCCGGGTCGCCTCCGGCTGGTGGTCTCGGACGCCACGCAGGCCGAGCGCGAGGTCCCCTCGCTGGTCGCTGCCTCCGGGGTCAGCCTGGCCTCCTTCACACCGGCGACCGACCTGGAGACCGCCTTCCTGGAGCTGACGTCATGACCCTCTGGCGCCTCGAGTTCGCCCGGCTGCTCCGCACCTCGCGGGGTGTCGCGCTGCTGGCGGTGTACGCGTTCTTCGGGCTGCTCGGTCCGGTGTCTGCGGCCTACATGCCCGAGATCTTCGAGCGGTTCGCGACCGAGGGGATGCAGATCACCTTCGAGGAACCGACGCCCCTGGACGGGCTGGTGCAGTTCGTCAGCAACGCGTCACAGCTCGGCCTGCTGGCGGTGATCATCGTGGCCGCGGCGGCGCTATCGGTCGACGCGCGACCCGAGGTTGCGGCCTTCCTGCGCACCCGGGTGTCGCGGCCGTCGGACCTCGTGGTGCCCCGCTACGTGGTCGTCACCGCAGCTGCGTCGGTGGCGCTGATCGTCGGCACGCTCGTCGCGGTCGCGACGACGGCGATCCTGCTTGGCTCGCTGCCCGCTGCCGAACTGCTGGTCGGCACCCTCTACGGGGTGCTCTACCTCGCCTTCGCCGTTGCGGTGGTCGCCGCGTCCACCGGTTTCGTCCGCAGTCAGCTCACGGCGGTGTTCGTGGCGATCGTCGTCCTGCTGGCGCTGCCGGTGCTGGGGATCATCGATGCGATCGGATCGTGGTTGCCGAGCGCGCTGCTGTCCGCGGTCGCCCCGATCGTCGCGGGCGAGGCGGCGACGGAGTACGTGCCGGCCGCAGGGGTCTCGGTGGTGGCCACGGTGGCACTGCTGGCCCTGGCGGTGCACCGGGTCGGTACCCGCGAGAGCTGAGCCGCACGCTCCGTCAGGCGTCGCCGAGGATGGCGTCCGCGAGCGATCGGTCCGCCGCGACGGCCAGCCGGACGTCCTCCGCACCACAGTCCAGCCGCACCACGTCGCGATCGGTCCGCAGGGTCCCGTCGTCAGCTGCCTCGGCTCCCGCGCGCCGTTCGTACCACGCCCCCAGACGATCGCAGAAGGTCTCGGCGGCGTCGCCGTCGAAGGTGACGCTGAACGCGGCCGCGACACCGTCCTGTCCGTCGGACCAGGCACGCAGGTGACCGCCGCGCCACTGGCCACCGATCGGGCTGCGCCCCGGTCCCAGCGTGTAGGAGAACACGTCCACCTGCCAGGCCCCGAAGGTGGTCGCGTGGAACTCCTCCCACCCCGCGCCGGGAGCGAACAGGGGTTCCGGCTCGCGGGGCTCGAAGCCGTCGAGGTAGAGCTGGGGGTCGATCACCTCGACGCTCGTGCGCGGCGGGTCCTCCAAGGCCGCGTCGACGGCCTCCTGCCCGCCCTCCTCCAGCAGCCGCGCGACGAAGGGCTCCCCGATCTGGTAGGGCAGCAGCTGCTTCAGGAGCAGGTAGACCGGGATCCCGACCAGCGTCGACTGCGCATCGGTACCGAGCCGGGCGAGCGTCCTGTCCCGCTCCTGCTGTTCGTCCTCGTCGAGGTGCTCGTCGACCCAGGCCTCCTCGAGCGTGACCGCGTCACCCTCGACGAGCGTGGTGAGGGCGAACCGTTCGTCGGGCTCGTCGATGTCGTCCATGCGCTCGAGTCCGGCGTGCTGATGCTGCAGGGCGTGGAGCAGTTCGTGTGCCACCGTGGCGGTGACCGCCGGCGAGAGCTCACCGTCGATGGCCACGGCGTAGGCACGTTCCGTCCGCGGTGAGAACATCCCGAGCACGCCGACCTCGACCAGCTCCTCGAAGGCGGCGTCGATGTCGACCCCCTCGGGCAGGAGGTGCAGCGCCTCCAGCGCGCGTTGGCGGCGATCGCGACGTTCGGTGCGCTCCTCGTCCTCGGCGTCCTCCGCCCGCAGCTCGCGGTGGATCTCGATCAGCTCCTGCTCGCTCACCACGTCGAGGTGGATCGGTTCGAGGACCTCGAGGCCACGCAGCTCCGCCACCTGCTCGGCGATGGTCGCCAGCTCGTCGAGCAGCTCCGGGGCCCCGTCACCGATGACGAGCGGCTGCTCGTCATCGACCTCGTCCGGCGAGGGCGTGCAGCCGACCCCGAACGCCACCGCGAGGAGCGTGACGGCTGCGAGAGTGGTGGCCCGGAGGCCGCCGGCGAGGCCGGAACGGGGCGGTGTGGCCCGCCCCGTGCGCGTCGTCGCCCTCGCCGTTGCCGCCATCCCGCCCTCTCGGTCCGGACAGCGACGTTACCGCGCACGCTCGTCGCTGAGCTCGACCTGGACGACCAACCCGCCGTGCTCGTTCGCGAGCGGCAGGAACCGGAGCTCGGCAGGGGTCGGGGCCGTCGGGAGGCCCTGGAGGTGGCCGCGGAGCACCGTCACGAGCCGTCCAGCGCGGTCGTCGTCACGGTCGGCGGCGGTGCGCAACACGCTCATCAGGTCGTCGCCCGGTGCGGAGTCCAGCAGTGGATGATCCGCCCCATGCCCCCGCGACCAGGCAGGGTTGGTCGCGAGCACGGTCCCGTCGGCGTTGACGACCGCCACCGGCTCGTCGATCGCCTCCAAGAGCGCGGTGACCACGGCGTCACGGCGGGCGAGCCGTGCGTGGGCCTCCATCTCGGTCGTGATGTCCTCGAGGTGCCAGCTCGTCCCGATCGTCCCCAGGCGCTGGTCGGTGAGCGCGGCGATCTCGAGGTGGAGCCACCTCGGCTCGATGGTGCGCACGTCCAGCCGTTGCTTGCGCCCCGTCGTGACCGTTGCCTCGATGCTGTCGCGGACAGCGGCCGCGTCATCGGGGGACATCGCCCGCTCCCAGCCGAGCGCGTACAGCTCATCCGCCTCCTCGTCGAGGAGGCGCGCTGCCTCGACGTCGAGGTAGGTGCAGCGTCCGGTCCGGTCGGTGTGCAGCTCACCGATCCCGCTGGCGACGAGCGGGGCCGGCCGCTGAGCGGCGAGGTCGCGTTGCACGGCGACGAGGTGTGACACCCGACCGTCGTCGCCCTGGATCGGGCTGATGGTGACCCGGTGGGTGCGCAGCCTGCCGTCCCGGTGGCGATCGACGAGCTGTCCGGTCCACACCCGGCCGCCGAGGACCGTCTCCCAGAGATCGGCGTAGGTCTCAGGCCTCTGCAATCCGGAGCTCAGCAGCCTGGGCGTGGCGCCGATCGCCTCCTTGCGGGCGAAGCCGGTGATCTGGACGAAGGCGGCGTTGACGTCGACGATCGTGCCCTCGCGATCGGTGACGATGACGACGTCGCCGCCGAGGTCGACCGACGTGATGTCGATCGGTGGCCGCCCCGACGGCGATCTCTGGCGAGGATGTTGTACGGACACGCCGTCCCTCGAACGTCGGAGGATGCAGCGTTGCGCATGCTAGGTGCCGGGGCCAGGGGCCTCCGGCATCCAGCAGGGGGGACCGTGGTCCCGGTCAGCCGGGTCAGACGGGTCAGCCGGGTCAGACGTTTGGTCGGGGTGTGAGCAGCTGGTCGACCGGGGCGTGGTCGTCGGTGAGCACCATGGCGTCGCCGACGAAGGTGTCCAGCTCGTCGCCGTGCAGCAGCTCGTCGTCGCGGCCGCGGTCGCGGTTCGTCTGCTCGATCGCGTCGAGCGGCAGCGGTGCGTCCGAGGCGATGACCACGTAGTTGCCGCCGACGCCGGGGCCGCTGGGTCCGAACGAGTCCGCCCGACCCAGCACGGCGACGTGGTCGAAGACGTCGGCGACCGTGGCGACCTCGGCTCGCAGGAAGCGGCGCGGCCCGTAGTCCAGCACGTTCATCACGTAGACGCCGTCGTCGCGCATCGTGTCCTGCAGCGTGACGGTGAACTCGCGGGTGGCGAGGTGCCACGGGACGGCCACCCCACCGAACGCGTCGCCGATCACCAGGTCGTAGGAGCCCGCGTCGATCTGCTCCGCCGACAGCCGCGCGTCGCCGACCACCACCTCGATGTCGCTGCCGGGCTCGAACCCCAGCTCGTCCTCGGCGAGGTCGACGAGCAGCTGGTCGAGTTCCAGCACCGTCGAGGTGGAGCCGGGGTGCTCGTGACGGAGGTACCGCGGCATGGTCATCGCGGCACCACCGACGTGCAGTGCGTCGAGCGGCTCGCCGTCGGGTGCCATCGCGGTGATGACGTCGCCGAACCAGGCGGTGTAGGTGAACTCGAGGTGGCTCGGGTCGTCGAGATCGACGTAGCTGTGGCGCAGGGTGTCGAGCCACAGGGCGTAGCCGTTCGCGCGGTCCTCGTCTGCCTCGATGTAGGCGCAGTAGTAGGCGGACTCGTGCTGGCAGGGGTGGCTGGCGGCGAAGGAGAACGCTCCGCCGGCGACGACCAGGGCGACGGTCGTCAGCGACACGGCACGCAGGCGCTGCAGCCAGATGGTCACCCCCAGGCCGAGCAGGACGAGCAGCAGGGCGAGACCGCGGATCACCGGGCGTGTCGGCACGGCCGCGACCAGCACGAACCCGGTGATGAAGGTGCCGAGGATCGCGCCGGCGGTGCCGATCGCGGAGAGCCGACCGACGATCCGTCCGGTCTGATCGAGCGAGGCGAGCTGCAGCTTGATGATCGCGGGGGTGACGGCCGTGAGCACGGCTGCGGGCGCGAAGAAGGCGAGGAAGGTGATGACGGTCGTGGTCGTGGGGCCGGCGCCTCGGAGGCCGGAGCCGAGGCCGTCGACCAGCGGGATCGTGACGAACGCCAGTGCCCCGCCAGCCACGATCAGCGGGCCGATCAGCGTCCGGGGATCGACCCGGTCCGCGCTCTTGCCGCCGAGCCACGAACCCACGGCGATGCCGCCCAGCACGACCCCGATGATCGCGGTGTAGACCTCCAGGGTGACGCCGACGTACGGCGCCAGCAGCCGCACGGCCAGGATCTCCAGGACCAGGACGGCTGCGGACGAGATGAAGACGAGCGCGGCGGCAGCGAAGCGTGGCATGACCGCGCAGGGTATGCGCCGGACGGGTTGACGTAGCACGGCGGGACGACGTTGAAGCGCCGGTCATGGTGGCCCGTCACCGGATCGTGTAACGATCAGGCCAGCCCCAGGCCGTTTCGTTCCACGATCCGGGTCGGGTCGTCCGTTCCCGCGGGATGGCGAACTGCGAGCTGCTCGTTGCCGTGGAGCACCACGTCAGGATGCGAGGTGTACGGTAGGTGTATGGCCCGAACCCGGACGAACATCGAGATCGACGACGACCACCTCGGCGAGGTGATGCGCCGCTACGGCCTCAAGACCAAGACCGAGGCGGTGGACCTCGCCCTGCGTTCACTTGCCTCCCAGCCGATGACCCGCGAGGAGGCGCTCGAGATGCGGGGTGCTCGCGCCATCGATGCGCCGCCGGCCGATGACGGTCCCCCTGGGTCCGACGGCCCGTGATCCTCTGCGACACCTCGGCATGGGTCGAGTACGACCGCGCGACCGGCAGCGACGTCGACCGTCGCCTCACCGAGTTGATCTCCACGGAAGGTCCGGTGCGCGTGACCGAGCCGGTGGTCGCCGAGGTCGTTGCGGGAGCCCGCGACGACGCCAGTGAGGTGCGGTTACGTCGACTGTTGGCGAGGTTCCCCCTGCTGCGCTGCGACGCAGCCGTTGACCT